>DAOUIX010000209.1:0-29635 GCA_034423235.1 Chloroflexota bacterium
AGAAGGGACAGGTTGTGGGTTGCACGGCCGGCGGGGCGGCCACGGGAGCGGCGGTTGCCGCCGTTGGGGCCGAGCCAGTCGCCGCGCCTGGCTGGTCGGCGCCTGTGGGCGCGTTCAGAACGATGTCGCTCTGGCCGTCAGCGAACAGGAAGGTAATGCGGGTGATGGGCTGAACGGGGCGTTCGCCGTTCTCCAGTTCGAGCCCGTGGGTGCAGGCGGCGAGGGCGAACAGCCCAAGGCCGAGGACCGCGGCGCGAAAGCGGTTCATGCGGCGGCTGCCGCCGCATACGCCTCGCGGGCGTTGCGAATGAACTCTTCGATCTTGTCGTGGTCCTTGCGCTGGTCGGTTTCAACGCCGCTGCTTACGTCCACGCCGTACGGACGGACGGCGGCGATGGCGTCCCCGACGTTGGCCGGCGACAACCCGCCGCTGAGTAGGACGCGGTAGGCGTGCGCGGTGTCGCGCGCCAGGCTGTAATCCCAGCTGACGCCGGTTCCGCCGGCGTGGCCTTCGACAGCGGCGTCCAGATGTAACAGCGGTGCCGGGAAGCTGGCGAACCGGTCCTGGTCGTTCGGCAGGCGAAGCGTCTTGATCGCCCGCTCGCCGAAGACGCGACAGTAGGCGGGGGTCTCCGCGCCGGAAAACTGGACGCGGTCGAGGCGGCAGGCTTCGATGAGTTCGAAGACTTCGGCCTGCGCAGCATCAACGAAGACGCCGACACGTTCGACGTGGGGCGGAGCGGCGCTGAGGATGGCGCGGGCCTGGGCGAGGGTGCGGCGGCGGCGGGCGGGGGCGAAGATTACGCTCAGGAGGTCGGCGCCGCTGGCCGCGGCGACGTGAGCGTCGGCCGGTTCCAAGAGGCCGCAGATCTTGACGAGCATTCGCGGCCTACTCGCCGGCCTCAACCAACATGCGTAGCTGATCCTCGGGGATGTCGGCTTTCATGATGGACTCGCCGACCAGGACGCCGCTGACGCCCGCGGCGGCCAGCCGTTCCACGTCGTGGGCCGTGTGGACGCCGCTCTCGCTGACAATGGTGATTTCCTCGGGAATCAGTTTGCAGAGTTCTTCGGTTACAGCCAGGTCGGTGGTGAACTCGCGCAGGTTGCGGTTGTTGATACCGATGATTCGGGCCCCGGCGAGCAGGGCTTCGTCGAGTTCTGCCTCGGTGTGGACTTCAACGAGGGCTTCCATCTGAAGACGATGGACGAGGTTCAACTGTCCAGCGAGGTCCTGGTCGAGCGTCAGACCCGTGATAAGCAGCACGGCGTCGGCGCCGAAGGCGGCGGCCTCGAAGATCTGGTAATCGCCAATTACGAAGTCCTTCTGGAGAACCGGCAGTTCCGTGGCGGCGCGCGCCGCGACGAGGTCCGCGTGCGAACCGCCGAAGAAGGGTCCGTCGGTCAGGACGGAGATAGCGATGGCGCCGCCGGCCTGGTAGCGAGCCGCCCATTCGGCGGGATTGACGTCTTCAGCGAAGACTCCGGCCGAAGGCGAGCGGCGCTTGATTTCGGCCATGACGCCAACGCCTTCCATGTCCAGGGCGTGCCAGAGCGAGCGCGTGGGGGTGCGCTGGGCGAGACGCGTCTGAAGCTCGGCCAGATCGGCGCGCTCCGCACGGGTCGCCACGTCGATGCGCTTGCGGGCGACAATCTCGTCGAGGATCACGTCTTACGCTCCGTCGCTCCTGTTCGAGACCTCAACGAGGCGGTCAAGGCAGGCGAGAGCGGCCCCGCTGGCGATGGCGTCGGACGCACGGGTGACGCCATCGCGCCAGTCCGTGGCAAGGCCGGCGGCAACGAGTGCGCCAGAGGCGTTGGCGAGCACGACGTCGCGGCGGGGGCCCGAGTGTTCGCCGGCCAAGAGCGCGCGGGTGAGGCCGGCGACAGCCTGCGCATCGTGGGTTTCGAGTTCCGTGGCGTCCACGAGCGGCAGTCCAAAGTCGTCCGGCGTGAGGTTGTATTCGGACACGGCGCCGCTGTTGACTTCCAGGACGTGCGTGGGCCCGGCCAGCGAGATTTCGTCGACCCCGCCGTGGCCATGCACCACGAGGGCGCGGCCGCTGTCGAGCAAGCGCAGGGCTTCGGCGATCGTGGGAGCGAGGACGGGATCGCCAACGCCGAGCAAACGTCGTTGGGCGCCGGCGGGATTGGTGAGCGGGCCGAGGATGTTGAAGACCGTGCGGATGCCAATTTCGCGTCGGAGCGGGGCGGCGAAGCGCATGGCGGGGTGGAAGGCCTGCGCGAACATGAAGGCCACGCGGGCTTCAGAGAGGGCTCGCGCGGCAAGGTCGGGACCGGCCATCAGGTTGACGCCGAGAGCTTCCAGGACGTCACCGCTGCCTGCGGGGCGGGTTACTCCGCGGTTGCCGTGCTTGGCAACCACGGCGCCGGCGCCGGCGGCCACGAAGGCCGCGGCGGTGGAGACGCCAACCCAGCGGGTGGCGCCGCCGCCGGTTCCGCAGGTGTCGACCAGCGCGGCGCTGTCAGCGTCCACGCGGAGGGCGTGGCGAGTCATGCTGGTGGCGAAGCCGGCGATTTCGGCCGCGGTTTCGCCCTTGAAGCGCAGGGCGGTTACGAGCGCGCCGAACTGGGCCGGGGTCATCTCGTCTTCAAGAATCGCGTCCATCAGGGCCGTGGCCGTGGCGCGGTCGAGGTCATCGCCGTCGACGACGGACCGGATGGCTTCGGTGATCATGCGGCCACCGGGACTTCGGCCAGCATGAGGAAGTTCCGCAGAAGCGCGGGTCCGGCGGCGGTCAAGATCGATTCCGGGTGGAACTGCACGCCGTAGATGGGGTGCGTACGGTGCTGCATTCCCATGATAAGCCCGTCCGGGCTTTGAGCCGTGACATCCAATTCGTCCGGAAGGCTGCTTCGCTCCACGATCAGCGAGTGGTAGCGGGTGGCCTCAAAGGGATTGGGCAGGTCGGCGAACAGACGGCGTCCGTCATGGGCGATGGGTGAGGTCTTGCCGTGCATGAGGACCGGCGCGCGGACGACCTGCCCGCCGAAGGCCTCACCAATGGACTGGTGACCGAGGCAGACGCCCAAGGTTGGCACGGTTGGGCCGAGGGCTCGAATCAATTCGACGGAGATTCCGGCCTCGTGCGGCGTGCACGGGCCAGGGGAGATGACGATGGCATCGGGCGACATGGCCTCGACGTCGTCGACCGTGACAGCGTCGTTGCGGTGGACGGTGACGTCGGCGTGGAGGACCTGGAGGTACTGGACGAGGTTGTAGGTAAACGAGTCGTAGTTATCCAAGACGAGCAGCACGTGCCGCCTCCTCCGCGAGTTCGATGGCCTGCAACACGGCACGCGCCTTGTTGACGCACTCCTGGTATTCGGTGGCGGGGACCGAGTCCGCGACAATGCCGGCGCCGGCCTGGACGTGGGCGCGTCCGTTATGGGCGAGCAGCGTACGGATGGTGATGGCGGTATCCATGTCGCCGGAATGGCTGATGTAGCCGACGGCGCCGCCGTAGGGTCCGCGCCGCAAGTCTTCGAGTTCGGCGATGATCTCCATGGCGCGGATCTTGGGCGCGCCGCTGAGGGTGCCGGCCGGGAAGCAGGCGCGGAGCGCGTCGACGCCCCGGAAACTCGGACTGAGCTGGCCGCTCACGTCGCTGACGATGTGCATGACGTGGGAGAAGCGCTCGACGATCATCAGGTCGTCGACGTTGACCGTGCCGGGCCTGGAGACTCGCCCGAGATCGTTGCGTCCCAGATCGACGAGCATGACGTGCTCGGCACACTCCTTGGGGTCGGCCAGAAGATCGCGTTCGAGTTCGGCCTCCTCGGCCAGCGTTGAGCCGCGGGACCGGGTGCCGGCGATGGGTCGGGTGCGGGCGCGACCTTCGACTGCCTGTAGGAGCATTTCAGGCGAGGCACCGGCCAACTGCAGGTCGCCGCAATCGAGATAAAACATGTAGGGGGAGGGGTTGACTCGACGCAACTGTCGGTAGACCTGGAAGGGATCGACGCCGAGCGGGCGGGTAAACCGAATGGACGGCACGACCTGGATGATGTCGCCGGCGGCGACGTATTCCTTGGCCCGACGAACACAGTCCTCAAACTCGGCCTGGGTCATGCTCTGGGAAGCGCCGTTGCCATTTGGGGTCGGGAGCGGCGGGGAGGCGGCGTAGGGGCCGTCAAGTCGCTGGGCCAGCTGATCAAGGCGCGCTTCGGCAGCTGACAGCGCGTCATCGGCATCGCCGGCCGGGTGTGCCAGGGTTACGAGCCGCAGGACCTGGGTGACATGGTCAAAGACGACCAGATCGTCGCAATACAGAAACACGGCGTCGGGCACGCCGAGGGTGTCGCACTCGGGGACGGGGAGGCGCTCGAAGTGGGCGGCGACGTCGTAGCCGAGGAAACCTACGGCTCCGCCCTGAAAGGGCGGCAGGTTGGGATGAGTGGCAATGGGGAAGGTGTGCTGGAGTCCGGCGATGTAGTCCAGTGGGTCGCCGTAAGGTTCGGTCACGGGCGTGCCGTGCCCACCGGCGACCGTTGCCTGTCCATCGAGCAGGCGCGCGACGGCGCGCGGGGACCCGCCGACAAACGAATAGCGTCCAACGGCTTCGCCGCGCTCGACACTCTCCAGCAGGAACGAGGGACCGTCGCCGCGCAACTTGAGATAGGCGGCGACCGGCGTGTCGAGGTCCGCCGGCATGTCACGGAAGACGGGGACGCCACGCCCGGCACGCAGTTGCTCGAGCGTCCAGCCGCATGTGTCCGTTCGGGACGGTGCAGTGGACAGCATGTGGGCCCTCCTTCCGGCGCCTTAAATCAAAAAACCTCTCGCCATAGGGGGCGAGAGGTCTGTGGCCTTCGCGGTGCCACCCCTACTTCAAGCGCCGGCGGCGCTCCTCACAGGTACGGAGCCGAAACTCGATACCCTGCCCGGCTAACGGTGGGCCTCCGTCGGAGCCTACTGGGCGATGCCGTTCGGTCCGCAGCTTACGGGGCCATTCAACGCTGCTTCCACGACCGGGCTTTCAGCACTGGGCCCGGCTCTCTGGCGTGGAAGGTCGCGCGTACTCGTCCCGATCAACGCCTTTTCACCGGCAAGCGTAGGCGCGACGCGCGGGCGAGTCAACGGTTAATTCGGATGCAATGAAGCGTTAGGGACTGGGTCCGGCGATGCGACTTCAGCTTTCGCGCGCCTGCGCAACGAGGTCGCGGATGGAGGCCGTGTGGGCGCGCAGCATGTCCGTGGGGTCGTCGTCGCCGTCAGGGTCGCGGCCTTCCCATTCGGTGGAAATGTAGCCGTCATAGTTCGACAGCACGAGGCGCTGCACCATGTCAGCCAACGGGAGGTCGCCTTCGCCGGGGGCCACAGACTCCCAGCCGTCGCGGCCGCCGCCGGTGAGCTTCATGTCCTTGAAGTGGGCGTGGATGACGTCGCGGTGAATGAGGTCCCAGGTTTGGTCGACGGTCTCGCCATTGCGAACTGGGTGGGCAAAGTCCCAGACGACACCGACGCCCGTGTGGTTGGCGAGGTCGAGAACGCGCCGGACCCGCTGGCCGGTCGAAAACGCGTCGTGGGTTTCGAGCGCCAGGCGAATCCCGAAGAGGTCGGCGGAGATGGCGACTTCCCGCAGCGCCTCGGCGACCCAGCCGTTGACCTCGTCGTCGGCGGGGCCGGGGTCATAGTTTCCGCCAAAGACGCGGACAATCGGGGCGTCCCAGGCGTCGGCAAGCTCAACGAAGGCAAGGGCGCGTTCAACTTCGCGTCGTCGCTCGGCGGCGGATGGGAAGGCGAAGCGGCTGCTGCTGCCGACGACGCAGATCTCGAGACCCGCGTCGGCGACGGCGTCATAGATTTCCGATCGACGCTGCTCCGGCATAGCGGGATCGATGGGTTGGCCGTCCAGGTTTCGCAGCTCAAGCCCGTCGCAACCCGTCTGGGTGGCGACGGCGATGTGCCGCTCAAGCGACCAGGCCGGCGCCGAGTAGGTGGTGAAGGAAACGCGCATAGGCCCGATCCCGTGCGGTCATGGCCTGGGATTATGCCGTCTATTGGTCGTTGGCGGCCGTGTGCCATAGTCACCGGCGGACAAACGGCGGTTGGTGGCCACTGACACGCGCCCAGCCGGTTCGAGAGTGGGGGAGAGACTTGGAAATCGCTTCCGATGCGCCCAGGCCGTGGGCATCGATAAGTGTCTTCTTTCCGTGCCACAACGAGGCAGAGAACGTCACGCAGGTCATCGGCAACGCGCTGGAACACTTGCCGACCGTTGCGGAAGAATACGAAATCATCATCGTCGATGACGGGTCGACGGATGACACGGCGGCACGGGCCGAGACGATCGCGGAGCACGACTCGCGGGTGCGCGTGGTGTCGCATCCGACCAACATGGGGTATGGACGGGCGCTGCGGACCGGGTTCGAGTCAGCCAATGGCGATCTGGTTTTCTGCGCCGACGGCGACGGACAGTTTTCGCTGGCCGATTTGCCGCCGGTGGTGCATGCGCTGAACGATCACGGATTTGTGCTGGGGTACCGGATCAACCGGGCCGACCCGTTCTATCGGCGGCTGAACGCCTGGCTATGGGGCCTTTCGGTGCGCGTTTTGCTTGGGTTTCGCGTGCGTGACCTTGACTGTGGGTTCAAGCTGTATCGACGCGAGGCGGTACCAGTCGAGGACTTTATTTCGGGTCGCGGCGCGGCGATCTCGGCGGAGTTGATCGCGCGAGCCTTGCGTGGCGGCCACACCTTCACGCAGGTGGGCGTCACGCACTATCCGCGGCAGGCGGGCACGCAGTCCGGCAACAGTCCGCGCGTGATATTGAACTCTTTTCTTGACATAATTCAGCTATGGCGAGGTCTCAGATCAAGCTGAGTGTGATCGTTCCCGCATTTAACGAAGCGGAGACCATTGCGCGTGTGCTGGAGCGGGTGGCCGCCCTTGATCTGAAGACCGAGATCATCGTGGTAGACGACAGTTCCACCGACCGAACGCTGGATGCCATTAGTGAAACGGACGTGCCCGGCGTACGTGTCGTACGGCATCCCGTGAACCAGGGCAAGGGAGCGGCGGTGCGCACGGGGCTGGCCGAGGCCAGCGGCGACGTGATCGTGATTCAGGATGCCGATCTGGAGTACCACCCCAAGGACTTTGTGCCGATGCTCAAGCTGATTGAAGCCGGCGAAGCTCGGGTGGTGTACGGCTACCGCGACTTCAGCAGCCAGCGGTTTCTGCTGCGGGCGGGCAATCGCTTTGTGACGATGCTGACCAATCTGCTGTACGGCGTTGCCATCAAGGACATGGAAACTTGCTACAAAATGTGGCGGCGTGAGGTGCTGGATGGCGTGCGGCTGGCGGCGGACTCGTTCGACCTGGAAGTGGAACTCACCGCCACATTCGTATCTCGCGGCGAACGGATTGCGCAGGTGCCGATCAGCTACCAGGCGCGCGAGGCCAAGAAGAAACTGCGCTGGTGGGTGGATGGGCCGGAGGCCGTGCTCACACTGTTTCGGTATCGGTTTCTTCGGGAGTCACGTCGGAAGACGTAGGGAATCGAGGGTCGGCGGTTTCACCTGGCGCCTCGTCGCCGGCGACGCCTCCCGCGGCGCCGTAGGGCAGCGCGTCTTCGGGAAGATCGATGTTCGGGGTCTCGGGCTCGGCCAAGGGCGCGACGGCGGGTACTTGCGGCGGACGTGAATCCCACCGGCGCGAGTCGGCCGGCGCGTTCTGGTGTATGAATTGGCCGCAGTACTGGCAGAAGACGTCCGCGTTCAGAACGAGTCGGTAGCAGTTGGGGCAGTAGGCGTCTTCGTGGGCGAGCGGATTGGCGCTCATCGGGCCGTAACCGCGGCAATGGTTCCGCCGCCCAGGACTTCATCGCCGGCGTAGAACACGGCTGCCTGGCCAGGGGCCGGCGCCCAGGTCGGCTCGGGAAACTCAAGGGTGACACCGTTTGAGGTCATGGTGAGCGTCGCATCCTCCAGCGGCATTCGGTAGCGGGTGCGGACGCCGACGCGGCACGGTGCGGATGGCGGCGCGTCGGCCACCCAGTGGATGTCGCGCACGTCGATCTGGCGCGCGCCACCTTCGTCGCGCGAACCGACGGTCACCTGATTGGCGACGGGGTCGAGTTCAACGACGTACCGGCGGCCCGAGCCCCCGCCGAGGTTGAGCCCGCGACGCTGGCCTGGGGTGAGGGCTTCGAGGCCTTTGTGACGGCCAATAACCCGACCCTCCGTGTCGACGATCTCGCCTGCGCCGGTGGATCCGTGGGCGCGCACGTAGCCGGCAAGGTCGTTGTCGGGGACGAAGCAGATTTCCTGGCTATCGGCCTTGAGGGCGACCGGCAGGCCAAACTCGGCGGCAATTTGCCGGACCTGGGACTTTGTCAGGTCGCCGAGCGGGAACAGGGTTCGGGCGAGCTGGCGCTGGCCGAGGACGTGGAGGACGTAGGACTGGTCCTTGGACAGGTCTCTAGCGGTGAGGAGGCGCCGACGGCCGCTGGTCTTGTCGGTCTTGATGCGGGCGTAGTGGCCGGTGGCGATGACGGCGGCGCCAAGCTCGTCAGCCTTGGTGAAGAACGAGCCGAAGCGCACGGTGCGGTTGCACATCACGCAGGGGTTGGGTGTCCGGCCGCTGAGATAGGCCTTGACCCATGGATCAATGACGGCGGCTTCAAATTCTCGCCGGTAGTCGATGACGTAGTGCGGCACGCCGAGGATGGCGCAGACGCGGCGGGCGTCGTTGATGGTGTCGGGCGTGCAGCAGCCCTTGCCGGTGGCGCGGGCCATCAGTTCGGCCGGCCACTGGTTGAAGGTGACGCCGATGACGTCATAGCCGTCGCGGGCCAGCAGGGCGGCGGCGACGGAACTGTCGACGCCCCCGCTCATGGCAACGAGAACTCGGGAAGGCACGGCTCGGTGACGGGGTAGACGCTTGAGTTGAGGCTAGCACCGGGGCCGGGGAGCGCGCGGCGATCTGCGACCGCGGGTGGTTGGCGACACCGTTGGGCGTGTCGCGACCCGAACGGTGCATGGCATGAAAGGTCGCGATGGGGGCCAGGCGGCCAGATAATGTGGGAAACGAGTCTCCAGGCGTGAACGCTCGTGGTTGATCTCGCACTTTTCCAGTCGCTTGCCCAGCCGGCCTCGACGAAACTGGTGTTGCTGGTGTTGGATGGGCTGGGCGGCTTGCCGCGCGAGGCGGGCGGGCCGACCGAATTGGAAGCCGCCAGCACGCCGAATCTGGATCGGCTGGCCGCAGAAGGTCAGACCGGGCTCAGCCAGCCGATCGGGCTGGGGATTACTCCGGGCAGCGGTCCGGGTCACCTGGCGCTGTTTGGGTATGACCCGGTGAGTTCGAATATTGGCCGGGGCGCGTTGTCGGCGCTGGGGCTGGGATTGCAGCTGGGCGCAGGCGACATTGCTATCAGGCTCAATTTCTGCACGCTCGATGGCCAGGGAAACGTGGTTGACCGCAGGGCAGGGCGGATTGCGACGGGTCTAAATCGGGCGTTGGTCGAAAGGCTGAACGAGATCGAGGTTCCGGGCGTCGAGCTGAACTTCGCCACGGAGTCGCAGCACCGGGCGGTGCTGATCGTTCGCGGCGCGTATCTGTCCCCGGCGGTTCAGGAGACTGACCCGCAGGCGGTGGGCGTACCGCCGCTTGAACCGGATCCGCTGACCGCGACCGCTCAACACACGAGTGCGGTGCTGCGGTTGGTCACCGAGGCCGTGCGGGGTTGCATTGGGAGCGAGTCACCGGCGAACTTCGTGCTGATGCGGGGATATGCCGGGCTGCCGGAACTGGACAGCCTCAATTCGCTCTACGGCCTGCAGCCGGTCTGCCTGGCGACGTATCCGATGTACAAAGGGCTGGCCCGCGTGGCGGGCATGGCGGTTGTTGACGGCCTGGCGTCGGCAGACGACCAGATGGCCGCGTTAGCGACGGGATGGGACGAGCACGACTATTTTTTCGTCCATCACAAGGCGCCGGACGCGCGGGGCGAAGACGGCGACTTTGCCGCGAAGGCGGCGGCGATCGAGGAGATGGACCGGCGGTTGCCGGCGCTGCTGGACCTTGGGCCTGACGTGCTGGTAGTGACCGGAGACCATTCCACACCGTCCAGGCTACGCCAGCATTCGTGGCATCCGGTGCCGAGCTTGTTCTGGGGTGACAGCGTTATGCCCGACACCGTGAGGAGCTTTGGCGAACGGCCGTGCGGGCAGGGGGCGTTGGGGGTGTTTCCGGCGCAGGCGATCATGGGCTTGATGCTGGCGCACGGCGGGCGGCTGCAGAAGTTTGGGGCGTGAGGTGAGCGACGCCGGGTCGATGTTTCGATCGATTCCGTCGGTGGACCTGGTGGCGCAGGCCATCGAACGGCTGGCGCCGGAGGTGCCGTCGGCTGTAGCCGTGCGGGCGGCCCGGGAAGAGATTGCGTCGGTGCGGGGCGCGGTGAGCCGCGGACACGAGGCCGCCGCGCCAGAGGCGATCGCGGAGGCCGGGGCGCTGCGGGCGCGGTTGGTGCTGGCGGACGCGCCGCGGCCAGTGATCAACGCGACGGGCGTGATTGTGCACACCAACCTGGGTCGAGCGCCGTTGAGCGAGCGGGCGCTGGACGCCGTCGGCGCGGCGGCGGGCGGGTATAGCGATCTGGAGTACGACCTGGCGACGGGTGAGCGCGGCTCGCGGTCGAACCACATTGCGGACGTGGTGCGCGAGGTGACGGGGGCGGACGCGGCACTGGTGCTGAACAACAACGCGGCGGCGGTGTTCCTGGCGCTGGAGACGCATGCGCGGGGTCGCGAGGTGCTGGTGGCGCGGGGAGAGTCAATTGAAATCGGAGGCGGGTTTCGGATCCCCGACATCCTGCAGGCGAGCGGGGCGCGGCTGCGCGACGTGGGAACGACGAACCGGACGCGCGTGGGTGATTACGCGCGGGCCGTGACCGACGAAACGGCCGCAATCTTGCGGGTCCATCCAAGCAATTTCGCGCAGGTGGGGTTCACGGAGTCGCCGGACGCGGGCGAGTTGGCCGGACTGGCGCGGGCGGGCGGGTTGTTGCTGATCAATGACCTGGGTTCGGGCGCGTTGCTGGACACGACGGCATATGGGCTGGCGCGGGAGCCGCTGATCGGTGAGGCGCTGGAGGCAGGGACCGACCTGGTCACTTTTTCGGGCGACAAGCTGCTGGGCGGTCCGCAGGCCGGGGTGATCGTGGGCGCCGCGGAGGTGATCGAGCCGATTGCGCGGCGGCCGCTGGCGCGGGCGCTGCGACCGGACAAGATGACCATTGCGGGATTGCGGGCGACGCTGGGGCATTACCTGCGGGATGAGGCCGTGGACTCCGTGCCGGTCTGGCAGATGATTGCGGCCGGGACGGACGACCTGCGAGAACGGGCCGAGCGGGTGATGCATGGCACGGAAGGGCTGCAGATGGTCGACTCGACCGCCGCCGTCGGGGGCGGATCCCTGCCGGGTCAGGTGCTGCCCAGCGTGGCGATCGAGCTCGCCGACGCGAAGGCGAGCGCCGATGACGTCGCTCAGCGGCTGCGAGGATTCGCGCGCCCTGTGGTTGGGCGAATTCACGCGGGCCGTGTGCGACTGGACATGCGCACGGTGTTGCCCAGGGATGAACGCTCGCTGCGCGAGGCACTGCAGGGGCTCTGAGATCCAGGGGTTGGAAAGTCCCCGCCGGGTGAAGGCTAGAATCTTCGCGCCCGCGCGAAAGGGCCGCGCCGATGGCCGATCTTTCAACTGCTGACGAAGACGTTGCCTTTCGGCGTGCGACGGAACGGGTTCGCGCTCGGATCGGCTTTGCGGCACACGTTGGGGTGTACCTGGCGATCGGGCTGTTGTTGCTGGTGCTGAACCTGGTGACGACGCCGGAAAGCCTGTGGTTCTTCTGGCCGATGCTCTTCTGGCTGATTGCGCTGGCGGCTCACGTGGCGGTGATCTTTGGGCCGGGGATGCGGGCAATCGAAGGCTGGCGCGACCGCGAATACCAGCGTGAGATCGAGCGCATGACGACGCGGCGTGGGACCAATGGCGACGACGCCGGGACGGACGGGTGACCGCAGTCCGCCGATACGGCACGCGCGGATGGCAGCGGCTGAAAGAGATCTACCCAGCCCGTACGCGACCGAACGAGATGTTGGGCATATATGCCGATCACGCGGCGGTGGTCGAGGCCGAGAACATCTTCAGCGGGATTCCGAAGCCCGAGCGGGTTCGGGAGTGGGTGGAGCAGTCGCCGGACGGGCTGCGATTCGACGTTGTGGCGTTCGGAGGGCTGACGCTCTACCAGCGCCGGCCCGGGGCGGAACCTCGACCCAGGCTCTCCTGGAACAAGATCTCGGTGGAGCCGCCATCGGTGCTGTTCGAGGATCTCCGAGCGTCGCTGGAGCCGCTGCGGGCCGCAGGACGGTTGGGAGCCGTGATTCTGCAGTTTCCACCGTGGTTCGAGGCCGGGAGCGCGGGTCGGGAGTACCTGGGCCGGGTTCGCGAGGAGTTGCCGGACCTGCCGCTGGCGGCGGAGTTTCGGAATCCGACCTGGCAGGTGCCGGTGAACCAGGAATCGACGCTGGAGACGCTGATCGAGCTCGAGGTCGGCACGGTGGTGGCGGACGTGCCGTCGGAGAGTGACGAGTGGTATCCACCGTTCGACATGACGACCGTGGATGATCTGGCAGTGGTGCGTTTGCATGGACAGAACGCCGAGGGTTGGGCCCGGACCGTGCAGTCGCCGGTGGAGCCGGTGGCTTACACCTACCAGGACAGCGACCTGGCTGCATGGGTGGGGCGAATCCGTTCGCTAAGCCTGGAAGCGGCAGAGGTGCACGTGCTGGTCGGTTCGGCGCCGCCGGATGCCGCGCTGGCGAGTGCCAAGGCGCTGGCGGCGGCGGTGGACGCCGCGGACGAAGCCGAAGCTCGCTGGGGATATGTGCCCTAGCGCCGGACAGCGCAGTCGCGCGTTCGGATGATGGATGCAGGTCGGCCCCGTGTGTTGAGCCTGGTGGACTTGGACGTCGACGACGTGGGGCGGCTCGAAGCGGTCGCTGACGTTGAGGTGAGGCCGTGGACGCAGACGCTGGTGCTTGCGGACCCCGGCGACCTTGGTGAGGAACTCAGCAAAAAGCGCGTGGTTGGGCTGTTCGTGGAGGCGGACTTTGTGATGCGGGAGACCTTCGAGTCGGCACCAGGGCTTGGCTTCGTGGGGATTTGCCGCGGGGACACGGGACACGTGGACATCGAGGCGGCTACGCGCGCCGGCGTGGTGGTGACGCATACGCCGGGTCGAAACGCCGAGGCGGTGGCGGAACTGACGATCGCGATGATGCTGGCGCTGTTGCGGGATGTTGCCGACGCGGCGGCCTACGTTGGCGAGCGCCGTTGGAAGGATCCGGTGACGGCCTACGTGGAGATGCGGGGCTCGGAGCTAGGTCGACAGGTGGTTGGGATCGTCGGCCTGGGGCAAATTGGGCGCCAGACGGCGCGGCTGGCCAGCGCCTTTGGGGCGCGTGTGCTGGCAACCGACCCGGCGCTGGACGACGAGCAGATTCGCGCGGCGGGGTGTGAGCCGGCTTCGCTCCAGGGTCTGCTGGCGGATTCCACGATGCTGGCGGTGCACTGTCCCTCCCTAGACTCAACGCGGGGCATGATTGACGCAGCCGCGCTTGCGCGAATGCCGCATGGAGCACGACTTGTGGTCACGACCGGCGAGGGCGTGGTGCGAGAGGACGCCGTAGCGGCGGCGTTACAACGCGGGCACCTGGCCGGGGCGGCGTTCGACGTGTACGACACGCATCCGATTCGACCCGACAACCCTTTGTTGGACGCGCCGAACACGCTGCTGCTGCCCCACATTGGGGGCGCGACGGACGCAACGGTGCAGCGGTATTCGGCGATGGTGGTGGATGACTTTCTGGCGTTCGTGAAGGGCCGACGGCCACCGCGAATCGTCAATCCGGAGGTCCTAGATCGCCTTGTCTGACCGGGTGTATGCAGGGCTGGATATCGGGTCGTCGGGGATTCGGGCGGTGGCCGTGAATCCCGAGGGACGGCAAGTTGGGGAGGCGCGGCGCGAACGAGCGAGCGCGCCGCTGTCGCTGATGCGCCTCGAGCGCGACCTCGATGTGGCGGGAATCTGGCGGGCGTGCCTGGATGTGCTGGCCGAGGTCGGCGCGGGACGACAAGTGGCAGCGGTCGGCGTGGCGGCGTGCCGGCAAAGCCTGATCGTGTTGGGCGCGCAGGACGAGGTGCTGTTTGCGTCGGGCAATGACGACATGCGCGCTGCTCTGGCCGGGGCCAACGTGGAAGCGGCGAGTGAGCGTTCGGTGCTGGCGGTGACAGGGCACACGCCGGCGTTGATTCACTGGCCAGGCAAGTTGCGGTGGTTGACGGAGGAACGACCGGACATCTGCGAGGACGCGGCGCGAATCACGACCCTGGAAGGCTGGATTGCGGAGCAGTTGGGCGCGGAGGCGTTTCTGACCCGCGTTTCGGCCGTGGAGACTGGAGCGTGGGATCTTGAGGCGGATGGGTGGGCCATGGAGTTGATTCCCGACTGGGCGCCGTCGAAACTTCCAGCGGTCAAAGGCGAACACGTCACGGCCCGGGTTCGAGCGGAGACTGGCCTGAATTCCGGCTGCCGGGTCGCTGCCGGCTGGCCGGATTCGCACGCCGCGGAGTTCGCAACGCGGGGAATGAGCATGGATGCCGACTGCGTGGCGGCTGGCTGGAGCACAACGATATTGCGGCCGGTGGCAGCCCATGAAACCAACGCGCAGGTCTGGCGCGGGCAGCGCATGGGCGGCGGGCTGGTGGCGGAGGCGAATGCGGGCGACGGGGGCACCGGCTATGGATGGCTGCGGGCCTACTACCCCTCCGGTGAGCTGACGATGAAGGCGGTGAGTGACGAGTCGGCCGCGGACGCCGGCGTGTTTGTGTTGACGGGCCTGCGAGTGATGGACTGGACGGCGCCTGGGCTGAGCGTGTCGGGCATGTTGACCCCGGCGCCGTTTGTCCTTGGCGCTCCGGCGGCCGAGGTGTTGGGGACGGCGGTGCTGGAAGACCTTGCGTTTGCGATTCACGGGAACCGGCTGTCGCTGGACGCGGAGCAGCCGTCCGAAGGACCGGTGCGCCTGACCGGCGGCTATGCACGCGCGCCGGCGGCCGGTGAGATTCTTGCGAACATGACCGGAGCCCGGGTGTGCGCGTTTCCTATGTTGGCCGCGCCGGCGTGGGGCGCGGCGCTGGCCGGGGCGGCGGATGACTTCGGCGGCCTGGTGGGCGCGGCGGAAGCGCTGGCACCGGATGGCGTCTGGCATGACCCAGCGGTGACGAGCGTGGCGGCGTTCGCGGATCATTACGAGCGGTGGCTGGACTTGCGGGAGCGGCTGGAGACCTTCGTGCAGAACGCGCTTTAGATGACGTCAGACCTGAAGTCGGCGGTCGTTGACGCTGCGCGGGCGATGTTTGACGAAGGACTTGTCGTTGGATTGGCAGGGAACGTGAGCGCGCGGGCCGAGGGCCACAACGCGATGCACATTACGCCGACGCGCACCTCATACCGCGACCTGACGCCCGACGACGTTGTGACGGTAACGTTCGAGGGCGATCCCATCGAGGGCGATGGGTTGCCATCGTCCGAGTCGTTGATGCATGGGGCCGTGTATGCCGCGCGGCCGGACGTGCGAGCGGTGGTGCACGCGCACCCCATCCACGCCAGCGCGATGGCGGTTCGCCGGGAGGCGATTCCGGCGTTCGTGGACGAGCAGGTGGTGTACCTGGGCGGCGCGGTGGCCGTGAGCGCGTACGCACCAGCGGCCTCGGAGGAGCTGGCCGAAAATGCCGTGGCGGCGCTGGGTGAGCGGCGAGCCGTGCTGTTGGCAAACCACGGCACGTTGGCCGTGGGGAATGACCCCGGGGATGCGTTGGACATGACGCGCCTGACCGAGCGCCTGGCGCAAGTCTGGCTGCTGGCCTCGGCGCGTCCGGGCGCCCAGGAGCTTCCGCGTGGCATTGTGGAGGCAGAGATTGAGCTTTATAGGATGTTGCAGAACGAAGGGGACGTGTGATGCCGCTGCAGGTTCCCGGATTTCTGCTGCGGCGGCTCTACGTGCGAGGCAGCCTGCGGCGGACCGATAACGGGTTTCAACTGGAACTGAAAAACACGCTTGGTTCGGGGTACGCGCGGCGGCTGCTGCCGCTGAGGATCAATGGGGCCGAGATCCCGCTGGCGAACTGCTTCTTCGAGGTGGACGGCGCGCGCCATGCGTTTTCGGACGTGACGCCAGAATCGCCCTTCAGCCTGGCGCTGAATCGGACGTCGGTGCTCGGCGGCGAGTGCGTCAGCCTGCCGGAGGGCGTGGTCGAGGTGACGCTCGGCTTTGAGGTGCAAGGACTCGGCGAGTTGTCCTTCAGCGTGAAGGACACGCCGGCGAGCGACTAGCGCCGTGCGCTGCTTCGTTACGGGCGCGTCGGGGCAGATTGGTTCGGGGCTGGTCCGGCACCTGGCGGACAACGGGCATGCGGTCATAGCACTGGTATTTCCGGATGATCCCTGGGCGGATGCCGCTTTCGACGGCGTGCCCGTGGCTCGGGTTACGGGCGATGTGACCGATACAGCCACGTTTCCCGATGCGCACTTCGACTGGATCTTTCACCTGGCCGCCGATCAGTCGTTTTGGCGCGGCGACGAAGCGAAACAGCGCACGCTGAATGTGGACGGGGTACGGCACCTGATGAATTGGGCGGCGTCGACCGGTGCGAGCCGTGTGGTGCACGTGAGTTCGCTCGCGGCGGTGGGTCTGGCGGATCGTCCAGACGACGTGATGGATGAAGATGCAGTCGTGCAGCCGGCGTCCGCGCGCCTGATGTACGCGGAGCACAAGCGGGCCGGCGAGCGGCTGGCCGTGGAGGCCGTGGAGCGGGGATTGCCGGTGACGATCGCCAGCCCGGGGATGGTGCTGGGGCCGTGGGACCACGGTCGGCACGCTGAACAGCTGCTGAGACCGCTCATGAAGAGTCCAATTCGTTTCTCACCCGCCGGTGGCCTGAATGTTGTGGACGTTCGGGATGTTGCGGCTGGTCTGGTGCGACTGGCCAAGGCAGGCGCGCCGGGTCGCCGCTACCTGCTGACGGGACACAACCTCACCTACGCCGAGATTTCGGACCTGGGGGCCGCAGTCCTGGGGTCCCGCAGCCCGCGCGTAGGGCTGCCGTCAGGCGCTTTGCGGATCCTGGCCGGACTACTGGAACGTCCGGGGCTGTGGCTGGGGCGGAAGCCGCCGACGACGCCGGACGAGGTAGCGGTCGGAACGCGCTACCTGTATTTCTCGAATTCACGGGCGGTGGCTGAGCTTGGATTTCGGGTACGACCGGTGCGGGAGACGCTGGCCGACTCGGTGGCCTGGTACCGCGAGACAGGCGCCTGGCCCTAGGCGCGGCCTTCCCGGCGATCAGCCGGGCAACGTCTGCCGGTCTTCCGTGGAATAGGTGACGACAACCACGCAGGGGTCATCGTCTCGGTTATGGGCTTGATGGGGCGAGCCGATCGGGATGTGCAGCAGGTCGCCGGCTTCGAGGCGGACGGTGGCGCCGTCGAGTTCGTGATCGATGGCGCCTTCGACCACGAACAGCAACTCGTGACAGTTGGGGTGTAGGTGCCGGGGGTTGGACGCGCCGGGCTCAAGGCGGACGTAGCCGAAGGTCATCTCCGAGCCGGGCGTGAGACGTCGGTTAGCCAGCCACTCGATGGTTCCCCAGTCGGAGCGCTCGGCAATGCCCTGGCCGAGCTGGACGATACGCGGTTCGGCGGACGAGGCAGCTGAATCAGTCATTGGGATTCATCGCAGGTGGTGGTCAGCGCACGGGCACGATACCCGGCCGAGGCCCGACACCAACGTGACGGCGATGGGTAGGCTGGGCCAGTGGCGAGAATACAAGAGACTGCGGCAATGAAGGACGGATTCGATCACCTGCAGGCTGACGTGGTCGTGGCGGGCGCCGGTATCGGCGGGTTGACGGCGGCCCGCACGGCGTTGGAGCAGGGCGCGTCGGTGCTGGTGATCGAGAAGGCGCCTGACATCGGGGGATCGGCGGCGGTCTCCGGGGGCTCGGCCTGGACGGCGGCGAATGTGGACGCATGGCTGAGCGTTCAGCCCGGCGGCGACGCAGCCATGGGCCAGGCCCTGGTGGACAACTACCTGGACGGGGTGGCGTGGTACGAGTCGTTGGGTCTGCAGGTCGAAGAGCAACTGGATCCGACGCCCTATAAATTCGCTCGATACGTGCATGCATTCCGGCCAGACTCGCGGACGTTCATGAATGGCCTGGCCGCCAGCGTGGAGGCGGCTGGCGGAACGATCCTGACGAACACGGGGCTACGATCGCTTCGTCTCGGACGAGATGGCGCGGTAGCTGGTGTGAAAGCGCGCGGCGGCGGTCGGACGGTGGAGGTCTCGGCTGGGGCGGTGGTGCTGGCGACCGGTGGGTTCCAGGCGAGTCCCGATCTGCGAGCCCGCTACTTCGGCCGCTGGTCACATCACATGATCGTGCGCGGCAACGCCTACAGCACCGGCGACGGCTTCCTAGCGGCGCTGGAGGCGGGCGCGGGAACGGCGGGTCCGTTCGGGCGATTCTACGGCCACATGATTCCAGCGCCGCCCGCGGAGACCGGGGTGCATAACTTTGCGAGCGTCAAGCCGGACTTCAGCCAGTACTCGGTGTTCGTAAACCTGCACGGGCGGCGGTTTGATGACGAATTCCTGGGTGACGAGGTGACGGTGCATGCGGTGGTACATCAGCCGGAGGCGCTGTGTTTCCTGATTTTCGACGAGCGCGTTCGGAAGATCCGGGCGACGGGCATGGGCGAGCGTCCAGGCGCCGTGGATCGTCGGATGGAGAACATCAGGAACGCCGGTGGGGTAATTCTGGAGGCCGAGGACCTGGAGTCGCTGGTGGCCGAAATGGCGCGGCGCTGGGGCGTGACCCCGAGACCGCTAATGGCGACGCTGCATGAGCACAATGCCGCAGCGGCAGCGGACGACCTGACAATGCTGAGCGTGCCGCGCAGCGGTGGGCTCCAGCCGCTGGACTCGCCGCCCTTCCGAGCGATCCAGTGCCTGCCGGGCGCGACGTTTACGTACGGTGGCGCACATGCGAACGAGCGGGCGCAGATCCTGGACCTGGCCGGCCAGGCGATCCCCGGACTCTTTGCCGCGGGCGCGGACGTGGGTGGCTTGTACACGCGTGGCTATACGGGCGGGCTGTGCGTGGGCGTCGCGTATGGGCGAATTGCCGGGCGTGAGGCGGCGGCGCTGATTCGGCGGGAATAGACGCGGCCGAATTGTTGTTGGCAGTCGACGAAGGGTTGACCTGCGCCTAGCCCACGATCCCTGTTCCGGCTATTGAGAGGACCCCTGGCATCACCCAAGCGGTACAGGGCAGGCGCCCCACGGTCTCGCCGTCGACTTCGACTGCGACGAGAGCTCTGGACGTGGCCGTGACGCTCGTGACGCGGTAGTGGCTACAGTTGGCATGCGACAGGATTTTGCCGGAGTAGAGCAGCCGGATGGATCGCAGAAAGTCCAGGAATCCCGTCTCGCTAATCACGGTAACGTCCAGGGACCCGGATTCGAGTGACGCCAGCGGACAGACATTCATACCGCCGCCGTGGTAGGCGCCGTTGCCGAGCGCGACCTGCATCAATCGCAGTGAATGGCCGGGCTCTTCGTCGTCGAACGTCAGGCAGACCTCCCTTGCTCGATAGCGGAGCAGCGTCTTTGCCGTCGCCCATAGGAACGCGGCACGTCCGTTCACCGAGGTGAAGACATTGCGCTTGGCCGCCAGGCAGACCTCACCGCCAACGCCGAAACTTGCGACGTTTGCGAAGTAGCGCGTGTTGGTTGTTCCGTCATGGGCTGCCACTCGGATGGCGCACGCATCGAACTTTCGCACTGGCGTTTTCGCAATCGCCTTGACGGCGTCCTGCGGGGACCTGGGGATGCCCGCGGACCTTCCGAAATCGCTGCACGTACCGGCGGGGCAGAATGCGAGCGATGCATCGGGATTGAGCGGAAGCCCCCCGGAGAGATAGCCGTTGACGACCTCGTTGAACGTTCCGTCGCCTCCCACGGCTACGACGAGGTCCGCGCCGGCTTGAAGTGCTTCCTTCGTTAGTGCTGTGGCGTGATTTGGCGCTTCGGTCAGTCGAACCTCAGCCGGCCCCAGGACTCCGTCTACCGTTGCTTGCAGGCTCTTCCAGAGGTCCTGCGCTTTTCCGCTGCCGGCCCTTGGGTTCAAGATGACATGGGGGCTGCGAAACAGGGGCGTGCTCATCGCCTGTGTTGGCCCAGCCGGCCTCCTGCCGGATTCTTCCGGTCAGTTACCGACTTGCTCGGTGGATTGATCCGCCGCACGTATTTCAGTGGGGACGATTTCGCCGCGGCCCGACCGGACGTAGCGCTGAGCTTCGGCAAGGGTGTCACGCCAATGGAATCGCGGCTGGAATCCAAAATCGCGGCGCGCGGCTGACAGGTCGAATTCGTAAAAGGTGGGCGGCATGCCGACCATGCGAGCCTCGACGACGCGTCGATCGAGGGTTTCCGCAACCACTGGCACGGCCTCACGCCACGTGAACGGCTCGGGCCCGCCGAGCTGGTAGACGCCGCCGAATGCTTGTTTGACACCCAGGACGCGCTCAAACGCCTGGACGATATCGCGGACATCGAGGGTGTGTTTTTTCCAGGTGCGGCCGTTGGCATCGAGGGCGATGACGAGGGGATCGGTGCCGTCGTCCAGAGTCTCCAGGGTAGCGAGCGTCTCTCGCGCGGATGGGCCGGAGTTGCCACGGAAGCTGTTGAGGAAGTAGGACAGCCGAAAGTGGGGAAAGTCCAGGAATTCTCCGGCACCCCACACCCAGGGGAACCGAAAGACGGTAATGGGAAGGCCGTCGGCACGCACGTAGCGGTCGGCAAGGCGTTCGCCGACGATCTTGGTGAAGCCGTACCAATCGGTCTGGGTTTGGGTGAGCGACTGCTCGTTGAGGACTTCGGGATTGCCGTCCGGCGGATACTTGTCCAGGGTCGCGTCGGTGCTGGAAAAAACGATGTGCCGAATTGCGCCATCTCGCTCCCGCGCCGCTTCAAAGACGTTAAAGGTCCCCTGGACGTTGATCTGCATGTACTGCCGGGGCGTGAAGGGGCCGCCAGCCTGGAAGGCCGCGCCGAGATGGAATACGGCGTCGACGCCGGTGATGGCACGCCGGACATCGTCGAGGGATTCGAGATTGCCCTCGATGACGTCGGCGCCAATGTCGGTGAGCTTGGAGGCCTGCGGGTCGTTCGGGACGGTGAAGCCGAGCAGGCTGTGGCCCTTGTGAAGCATGCGGCGTGCGACGTTGGCGCCGATTCGTCCCGTGGCGCCCGTCATTAGGATTCTCATTCGCGAATTGCCACCTCGTTGGGAGCACCTAGACGCGCGTAGGCCTCATCGTCGACCTGGATGCCAAGGCCCGGACCATCGGGGGCCCGATAGGCACCGTTGACCAACGTCAACTGGTCGTCGCCGTAGACATTCGGCGTGATGCGTTCGTCTTCCAGGGCCACCCAATTGTCCAGGCTGGTTGCCAGGGCAAGCCCGGCGATCAGGCCGAAGCGGCCGTTGCCGAAGTTGTGGGGGATCGGGAGGATCGACTGTTCCGCCAGACGGGATTCCAGCTGTTTCCACCGCAGGTGGCCGATGCGGACGATGTCGGGCTGGTAGCCATCGATCAGTTGCTGATCGATGAGGTCCACGAAGGCGCCCGAAGGCGGGTTGCCGTCCACTTCGCCAGCTACCAGCAGGGTTTCGGGGCAGTACGCGGCCTGGAGGTCGCGGAGGGTCTGGTACGCCTCCACGGAGGCGGTGACCATTTCCTCAAGCCAGGTGAGCCGGGCGGGACTGGTGGCGCGGATGAACGCCGAGAGGTTCTCGGGCTGGCCGTCGTAGCCAAAGTTGGCGTCGACCATGAGTTTGACGTCGGGTCCCAGCGCGTCGCGAATGCCAAGAACGACGTCGATGTCGCGCCGAAGTCCGTCCGCTGGTGTCATGGCTCGGCCGCCGCGACCGACCTTGATCTTGAATTGTCGGAAACCGTCCGCGAAGCCGCGGGACGCGTGAGCGACGACCTCGGCGAGGCCGCGGTACGGATGCAGCAGGTCCTGAAAGTAGGTGGTGGATTCGTAGGCGGGAATCCGTTCGCGGCGGCGCCCGCCCAGCAGGGCGCCGATCGATTCGCCACGCGTGCGTGCCACGAGGTCGAGGGCCAGGGTGTCCATCCATCCCCACGTCAACAACGCCTGATGAATTTCGGACCCCGCGGCCACAGCCTGGCCGCCTGATACTTCAAGAAGTGAGTCGACCGATCGACCCAGAAAGACTTCGCGCAGGTCGACCAGGAGACGTGTGACGCTGCCGCCGTCGGCGGCCACGGACTGCCTGGCATTAGCCAGACCTTCCGCGCCGCCGGAGGTGCGGGCGCGGACGAGCCACTCAGTGCGGGTCTCGCCCAGACCCTCGGGCGTGTAGGCGTTTCGTCCGAGCTCTGTCCAATGGCGGGCCGGGATGGGGGCGACGGTGATCTCAGTGATGGTGTCAGCCATAGCTCACTTGCCCTTGCCGACCTGGCGGGGGTGGATGATCTGTGCAGGATATCCGCTAGCGCGGCGGCGGTCTTCGTCACGGTGGGCGCCGAGACTCAAGTCTTGGGCAGGACTTCGTAGAACACGCCGGCGCGCTTGACGAGATGAAAGGCCTCCTCGTATTCCGGCGTCGAGCGCTGCAGGTAAAGGCGGCCACTTCGGGCGAGGATTGCCTCGGCGCGGTCGATGCCCATCGTCCAGAAGTCAACGGTTTCAATGCGCAGGTCGCGGTCGTAGCCCAACACATGACGGGCGTAGCGCGGATACCACGACGATGTCCAGTTGGTCAGATAAATACCGCCTGGCTCCATGTGCGTCACGATCCTCAAACCGATTTCGGCCTGCTCGGCGGCGTTCTCGCGAAGCCGTACGACGTTGATGCGAGCCGGACCGGTGAATTGCTGGTGTACGCGCAGGCCGACCGCAATGACGAGCGCCAGGATGACTGCAAGCGCCAGGCGCTGCCCCTGCGCCGGCGTCAACGGACCGACGAGTCGCGGAGCGCCGCGGAGCGCGAAGCCGATACCGGCTGCGAGGCAAATCGCCAGCAGCGCAAAGACGATTGAGAAGTATCGATTGCTGTCGAGAAACGGCGGCGTGGCCAGGGCGAACCAGAGGGTGGCGAGACCGGTCCAGGCGATCCAGCCAGCCAGGCGCGGATGCCGGCGTGCCAGGACCAGGCAGCCCAGGAGCGAGAGGGCAATCCAGAACCAGCCGTACTCGCGAAGTACGTCGTGGGCGAATGACGGCCACTCAGCGAGAATCTTTGGAGGGGCGTCGTCGATCGGCGGGGCAGCCGCGCCGCTCTCGCTCACCCACTCAAGGGGCTTGCCGACTACCAGATGCCAGACGTCACTGAGCTCGAGGCGCTGAATGCTCTCCGGCCGGTCGGCGGGCACCGGCACGACTAAGCCGCGCAGAACGTAGAGCCAGGGAGTCAGACCGAGCAGGCCCCAGGCGCTGGCCGTCAGCAGCGCGCGTGGGCGAGCGATGCCGGGAAAACGTCGGGTGGCTACGACGAGTGCCGTTGCCGGCAGCATGAAAACGCTGAGGCCGTGGTTGGTTAGTGAGAGTCCCGTGGCAAACGCGACGGCGGCGAGGCGAACGGGCGTCGGTTTGTCGTGGTACGCGGTGAGCGCGGCGAAAAGTATGAACACGAGAAAGGTCTGCACGCTGATATGGCCGGCCTGGGTTGCCTGCGCCCAGATGCTGTAGCCCGTGCCGAAGACCACAGTGGCGAGCGCGGCGGCCAACCGGGAGCGCGTAAGCAGCCATCCGGTGTAGAAGAGCGCAACTCCGGCGGCGGTGGCGAACGTCGCGTTGACGATGTTGGCGATGTGCGCGGGCTCACCGAGGCGAACGACGCGCGATGCCAGATTGATGCTGCCAATGATGAGCGGATAGCCAGGCGGATGTGCGATTCCGCCCATGTAGCCAAAGGTCTGAAACTGGCCCCAATCGCCACCGCCCACCCGGGTGACCGCACTGAGCCAGTAGAACGGTCCGAGGGCCAGCCCGACCACAACACCGGGGAACCAGCGGGAGCACAGCACTCGTCGAAACGACGGCGGCAGACGGGTCGGCAACAGGGCGCGGGCGGTTCTGTTAATCGGAAAGCAACGCCTTCACGTCGGCGATGCGCGACGACAAAGCCATCAGCGTCGAACCTTGTGCTAGCGGGACGTTATCGCTTTGACGATCGTTGGGCGTTGCTGGAGAGCGGGGTCTGGAAGGGTGCTCGGGGCGGTCGTGGCGCCGGTTTGGGGTGATGCATCTGGCAGTACCAGGTCACCGTTTTGCCATCGCCGGCCGTGACTCGAAGCCAGCCGGCGCGAAACGCATCTTGAACGAGGGGTTGCCTCGTGGCGCAGGTCACGCATTTCACCGCCATTGGATCACCAGAACCCGTTTCCGGATCGACGGCGCACTTGCATTAATTTCACGATAGTCGGCTGTTTCTGTCAAGTAACGGCGCGGATGACTGCGCAGACTCCTGCGCCAAGGGTTCCGTCGACAGCGTCAGGGTCAAATTGTGGATTCTGTTAAACTGGCCGGGTGAGTTCGGATAGATCCCTTGACAGTGACGTTTCCGCCCAGACAGACGTTGATTCGGACCGTTGTGATTGGCCTGATTGTGGCTTTCGCCACAGCGTTTGCCGCGGCCTGCGGTGGGGACGACAGCCGTTACGGCGGAGAGAAGAGCGGGGCATTTCAGCCGCGCAGCGGAATTAGCTGGGGCAACTGAGGCTCCGTAGGCGACGACTCGCACGCTGGTCGGGCGGTCCGGTCAGTTTGACCCACCGCACCCTACGGCTCGAACCACGCGACTTAGGAACGGAACCGCGTTGCTTCGGACGGTTGCCACCTTGCTGATTGCGATCGCGCACGGCGTCACGGCCGCCCGCGGCAATAGTTCCAAGGGAACGCGCGACGATCCGTTTCCATACGAGACGTCGCGAAGCGGGTTTGGCTGGGGCTAGCATTCGGTCGGCGCGGAACGCGGGCGGGTCCTAGTCGGCGACGAGCCTTGGTGCACCACCCCGGGGCCAGTCGAGGCGGCCGAGAAACAGTCCGCGGGTCCGGTTTGACTTTCGGTACCTGAACTCGGATGGATCACCGGAGCAATGGGTGATCCACCAGGTGTCCCGCCAGTTGAAAACCTCGGCGGCGTGGACGAAGCCCAGGCGGCGGACGGGCTGATCGGCAAAGTCGAGCGGCGACGGCGACGAGACGTAGTGGGTCCACCAGCCGTGCTTGAAGAAGAGCCAGTAGAGACTGTCTTTGCGGATGACGCAGGGGGACTCGACTTCGAGGGTCGGTTCCTCGTGAAAGGGCCAGGTCTCGGTAGAGAAGATCGGTCCAATCTCCTGCCAGTGAATGAGGTCAGACGAGATTGAGGCGGCGACGCAGACTCGGTTGTAGCCGTGCCTTTCCTGGAGGCGGGAGACCCAGTAGATGACGAAGGTGCCGTCGTCGAGCTGGAGCACGTGTGGATCGCGGCAGCCGCCGTAGGTGCCGCCGAAGAGTTGGGAAAACCTGCGGCGGCCAGGGCCTCCCATTTCGGGGGCCGAGACGCCGAGTTCGGAGGTGGCCGGCAGTCCGTATCCGGGCCACTTGGACCAGGAGAGCGAGGGGACGATGATCGGATTGCCCGGATAACGGTCCCAGGTGAAGAGGTCGTGCGAGATGGCCAGGCAGAGGCGCTGAATCGTCCACTCGTCGACCCCGCTGTAATACATAAAAAAGCGACCCTTATGTTCGACGACGTAGGGGGCGATGATGCCCATGTTCTCGGGCCAGGCGCCGGTGGCCTGCAGGGGGTCTGGCTGAATCTCCCAGTGCTCAAGGTCGGGGCTGGTGGCGTGGGCAAAGGCAGTTTCGCGCTTGCTGGGATCGTCCACCGATCCGGTGATGCCGAACATGTGCCAGAGGCCGTCGTGACGGATGAGGCAGTGGTCGTTGAGATAGCGACCGGGGATGGAGAGGACCTCACGGAAGACGCCGAGTTCCACGTCGCCGTAGGGACTCGGAACGATGCGGGTTGGGGTCATCGGGAGATCCTCCAGGCGGCAAGCGAGGTGTCGTTCGCGGTGCGTATCCTACGCGGATAGCCCTGTTCAGGAGTCCACTCCATGCTTGAGGACTTTCGATTCGAGGATCTGACGTGGCCCGAGGTCAACGACGCGGTCGAAGCCGGGCGGATCCCGGTGCTGCCGGTTGGCACGATCGAGCAGCACGGGCCGCACCTGCCGCTGAAGATTGACCGCTGGACGTCAACCTCGATCGTCGACGAAGCGGCGCGTCGCTCGAACGGGCTGCTGCTGGCGATGCCGCCGGTGTCGTACGGCTACACGTCGCATGTGATGGATTTTCCCGGCTCGATGACGATTCACCACGAGACGTTTATCCGGTACCTGGTGGATATCGGGCTGAGCCTGGTCTACCACGGGTTCAAGAAGCTGATCTTCATCAACGGGCACGGTTCGAACCAGCAGCCGACGGAGCTTGCAGTTCGACGGATCATGCTGGAGTCGGACGCGTGGGCAGCGATGGCGAGCTGGTGGAACCTGACACAGGCCAACTCGGGATTCATGGAGACCTGGCGGGATTCGGAGTTTCCGGGCGGCGCGGCCCACGCTGGCGAGGCCGAGACCGCGATCGCCCTGCATTTGGATGCCGATGCGGTGAGGATGGACCTGGCGGTGGACCAGGTGACGGACACGAACCAGCAGGAGTCGAAGTACCACTGGGTCGATCTCTTTGGGTCGGGACCCGTGAGGATGGACGGCTACACGAGCACGTATACGCCGGACGGGACGCAGGGCACACCGACCATGGCCACGGCGGCGAAGGGCAAGCTGCTGTTTGAGGAGGCCGTGAACAACCTGGTGGAGTTCGGGCGCGAGATGTCTGAGCGGGACTATCTGCCGAGGGTTGACCATCACCGGCGCAAGCCGACGATTGCGCGGCCGGGCTAACAACACGACGGGGGTGGTGAGCGTGGAATCCAGTTCGAAGATGCGCGACTGGCACTCGGAGCCCTTTCGGGTGCTGGTGACGTTGGGCGAGAGCACGACGGCGGGTGGATGGAGCTCGTCGCGCGAGCGCTGCTGGGCGAACGTGCTGGCCGACTTGATCAGCGACTTTCAGGACGAACCGGTCAGGCTGGTGAACAGCGGGATTGGGGCGAATGTGATTTCAACGCGAGCGCCGCTGTACGAGTACTCGGGCAAGCCGGCGGCAAATGAACGGGTTGGGAAGCACGTCATTGCGCACGATCCGGACCTGCTGGTGGTCTCGTACGGGCTGAACGACGCGCGGGGCGGCACGCCGGTGGAGCTGTTCCGGGAAGAATTGACGGGCGTAATTGACGCCATCCGGAGGGGATGCGACCCGCTGATCGTTCTGCCGGGCCCGTATTTCATGACGGATTTCACGTCGTACGACCACTTTGGTTTCGCCAACCATGCGGTCTTCGAGTCGTTCAACTTCGTCACGGCCCAGGTGGCGGAGGCTACGGGCTGCCTATTCGTTGACGTATACAACGCCTATGGCGGGGCGGAGTGGTTGGTGCATCACGATGGCGTGCATGCCAACGACCTGGGACATCGGATTGTGGCGAACGAGATCTTCAAGGTGCTGGCGCAGCACTGCTCGGGCCTGGCGGCGCGAACGAAGCGGCTGGAATACGAGACGGAACCCTGGCGTGACGAGTCGGTGCTGATGGCCGACTACGGGTACAAGTCGCGGGGCCGACCGACGATCGGGTTGCCGCCGGGGCAGTCCTGATCGAGCGGACGCGAGTCTAGGCGGCGGTCTCCAGGAAGCCGACCGCCTGCCGGACGGTGCAGACGAGCACCGGGTCGGGCTTGGCGCGCCCATGCTCAAGGAGCGCGGGCAAGGCGCGATTCTCGGGATCGTGCAGGTAGTGCGTGTAGGGGTGCCAGACCGGGGTCCAGAGGAGGCCGTGGTCGTAGGCGAAATCGAGTGCGGCGAGGTTGTAGGCGATCCAGTCGTCTAAATCCGTAGGTCTCGTCCAGGGGCATGTCCAGTTGTCGGGGACGGGCTGGTGGCCGTCGCGGCGGCGCCAGGCGTCCTGGGCCTCGAGGTCACGGCAGCGGTGGAAATCGAAAAAGATCCGGTCCATCCAGCCCTGAATGGGCAGTTCGATCAGACCGTTGGGATAGGCGTAGGCCTGGAGGCGACCGGGCGCCGCAGCGTCGTGCTCGGCGTCGTAGAGACCCATAGTGCTGTCCATGTGGCTGCTGACCCAGCGGAAGCCGCTCTCCAGGATGACTTGCTGATTGGGATACAGCATGGTGAGTCCGCCGGGCAGGCCTCCGGGACCACGAAGCACGGTGGACTCGACGCCCAGGCGCTCGCGCAGGCGGCGGTTAGTGTGTTCGAGCTCCTGTCGGAGGAGTTCGATGTCAGGCATGGACAGGTGCACGTGGTTATAGGTGTGGTTGTCGATGAGGTGGCTGCGGCGGAGGATTTCGTGGAGGTAGTCGATGTCCGGGTCTTCGAGGCCGTTGCCGACGTAGAAGAATTGGAGGCTGACGTCGAAGGCTTCGGCGGTGGCGCACAGTCCGAGGGTGTAATCGCGTAGCGGCGGCATGATGCGGCCGTGGTTGACCAGCGTCGGCGAGTAGCCGGCGCACATTTCGAGGTCGTAGCTGAGGGCGACCGCGCAGCGAACTCCGTCGGGAAGCGCGACGCGGACGCTCACTCGAACGCGAATCCGTACAGGCGGGAGCGCTGCAGGCTGAAGCGGACGGCCGCATCGTCGACTGGACAGACGTCGCCGCCGGACCATCGCACGGGCTGTGACTTGGAGTCGCCGTGCCAGGGCTGGTAGTCGGCGGCGCTGAAGCCCTCGATTGCCCGGCCGGAGGCGTCGACGAGTTCGGTGGTCAGTTCGCCCTCCCTAACGGTGGAGGTTGCCGCGTTGAGCATGAGGCGCTTGCCGCCGACCGGCAGGACGTGGGTGGTAAAGACAGCAGCTTCGGGGCCGCCGGTGGCCGATACTGCGGCCCAGAAGCGGTCCTTCTCCCAGCTGGCGCGGCAGATGGCACCGTAGAAGGTCTTGAGGGACGGCTCGATGCTGTACACGTCACCGTGCACGCCTTCGAGCCCGCTGTAGTACATGTAAACGCGGTCGCCGTCCTCGATGAGTTGGTGAGTGGGCCAGAGCATGCCGCCGCCGTAGTCGCCGAGCGGGGCGTTGGGTAGGGTTGGCCGACGGGAGGGGCGGTTCCAAATGCGCCGATCCTGGCTGCCGGCCCACTGCCAGTCGATGGTCTGGTCGCGGACGTTGTAGCAGCAGAGCAGTCCGATGTAGCCGCCGCGAACCGTGTGGGGCATCAATTCCATGAACTGCTGGTCGTTCGGATCCTTCCAATCGGGCTCGACGATGACTTCGGGAGGCGTCCAGTTGGAGCCGTCGGGACTGGTGCGACGGGCAAGCACGCGGCGACCG
>DAOUIX010000210.1:0-11029 GCA_034423235.1 Chloroflexota bacterium
ATGAAATCCGGTCATCCCAACGCGGCCAGTCGCTCGCGGGAGGGGGCGGTGCGCCGGGTTCGTCTGCTGGCGGGCGGGCGAGATTCCTCTCTCCGCTTCGCTCCGATCGGAATGACGAGATCAACGTGACCCACTGCCGGAAGGGAATCGAATTCCGCCGGGGTGTCGTTCGGTGGTCCGTCAGGTGACGGATAGTCCCGCTTTCGGACACAATGGTCGGCGACGGTCACGCGTGGCGAGCGGCGGCGTGGGGAGCGCTTCGTCGGGGATTGACTATCCGGGGGCAGGCGATGAGCGAGAACGGGACGGAAATTGACGATGTCAAGGAGACAAAGTGCATCAACTACGCCATTGACCTCCACCTGGGGATCGAATACCGATCCGGCGTAGTCGAGCGTGCGCTTAGTTGGCGAAAGAAAGCGTCTCCCGAAGCGCAGAAATCTCTCAAATCAGCCATAAATTCGAGCAACTTCAGCGTCCAGGGTTTTCGAAGCACAAGCGCGTATAACGCGCCTTCAGGTCTCTTGTTGAATCAGATTGTAGAGCGCATGCCGAAATCAAACGATCTTTCCGGCGCCATTTTGAGAGTTTGGGTTGAGTCACAGGATGTGCTGCATGCGAATGTGGTCGAATATCGCAAGAAAGCTGACTTGCCGATTCAGGAGTATGTTTCAGGCCGTGAGTTTCCAGGATCGTGGGACTTCGATAAGTGGGACCATGAAACAGATGTCTTTGTGAAGGGTAACGGTCAGTACAGAAACGACGACGCAGCTTTGATGCTGTGCTGCGTATCCGGAAATATGCCGCTACTGCCGCCCGGCGACCTTGACGATGGGACTGTCCTACCGGAAGGCAGTATATTCGCGCATTGGATCGAGTACCTAAAGCAGTTATCTCCATATGCTCCTGAATGGCAAGAGACCGAGGAATTCATTTCCAAGTTCAGAGAAGTCAGCCAGGCGAAAGTGCGGGAAGCCGAAGAGGCGCTGACGGCTGCCTTAGCGAAGAATCTTGCGTATATCGAAGAGAACTTCCTGGACGACCTCAAATACCTTGAGGCGGAAATCAACGCGTGGTCGGAGATAGACACGTCCAGGCTGGCCGACGTATCCACGACACTGGACATCGTTGACCAGCTGGGCGATTCGCTCCTGGCGTATTGCAGGATTCGACTCCAGGCCGCCACCCGAAGTGAAGAAGACGCCCGACTTGCGAAACGGTTGGAGCTCGAGCCGCAGATACTGTCTCTGATCGACCAGGTGAATCGTCACATCTCCGGCGACTGGAACCCCGACGACGACACGTCACCGCCTGCGGGTGAGGCCGTTGTGCATTCCAATAGCGACAACCCAGAATGTGAAAGCGACGCTGCAACGGCAAGTTCTGACCTTGCATCAGGTACACGAGCAGATGGTGCTGATTCCACGAATCCAGATGATGCGGCTGGGCAGTTGGATTCCGCGTATGTGGCTTTGCAAGGCGACCATGCCACATTGCAGAACGAGCACGAGAAGATTGAGGCCGAAAAACAGCGATATGAACAGCAAGTCAAGGAGTTACGACTGGACAAACAGAGCCTGAAGGAAAACGAGGATGACCTGCGTCGAAAGTTGTATGAGAGCAAGGAAAATTACAGAGCTCTGCAATCATCCTACGTCGCTATACGACGATCGGCGGCCGGTCCAATTCGGTCCCCAGGCGAAAATGGCGAAGATATTCCGGATATCAAGGCGGCGGTTGAACTCGCGGGTCAATCGTTTGAAGATCGGCTATTGTTTGCGCTCAATTCGAAATCCGAAAAGAACCCAGGCTTTGAGGACACAACCTCGGTGTGGAAGGCGTTCGAGTGGCTGGCAACCGAATACTACGACTCCCGGTGCAATGGATTCGATGGAATCGACAGCTTTGACGAGTCGTGCCGTGAAGCTTGCGGATTGTGGTATAAGCCTAAGCAGAGTGATACCTCTAAGGGCAAATATCCTGAGCACTATACTACGAAGGTTGGATCAACGACCTATACGCTGGACGAGCATATTGGAAAAGGCAGTGGTGATCCAAGAAGTATGATTAGAATTGGTTTTGACTGGGATAAGAATATGGAAGTTGTCGTAGTCGGTTATATTGGTAGACATCCGCGCACAGACGAGAGTTGATACCGCTAGTTCGAAGTTCTATTTCCTGTCAGGGACTTTTTGGGCAACCTGAGGGGCGGGTGCGCGGAATACTCCTCAGGCCGACCCTCTCCCTTAGGAGAGGGTCTAAGAGGGACGCAAACTCAGGGCTAGACGAGAGTTGCAAAGGTCGCTATCGGCGACGCTAAGTCCCTCCATTGGCCAGTGCCAGAGCCGTGAGCGACCAGTCGCAGAGGTTGGAAAGTCGCAGAGGGAGCGGAGCGCCACTTTCGAAGCCGGGCCAGACGGTCAGGTCCACGCTGCCGTCCGGCTGCTGGAGCTCCAGGAAGCGCTGACCGACCGCCTCGGCGTACGCCGTTAGCGCCGGATCGGGCCGGTTGACGTTGAGTTGCAGGGCCGCCCAGCCGGTCTTGGAGGCGAACGGCGAGTCCCACGGCTCGCCCCGGTGCGACAGGATCACGTTGGCATAGGCGCGGGCCAGGTTGAAATACCTCGCGTCGTCGGTCTGACGGCCCAGCCAGGTCAGGCCCGCGATGGCGGTGGCGAACATGGCTGGTCGGCAGGGCCCGTCGAGATCGAAGTAGTTCCGGCCCGGTTCGGCGTCCGAATCGGTAATCACATTGCCATCGGCGTACAGGCCAAAGTGGAAGCGACGATCGGCTTCGGGCTGCAACTCCAGCAGACGATCCATGAACCCGGCCGCTTGTTCGGCCGCCTCAAGCTCGCCCGCGGCGGCGCAGCCGGCGGCGGCCGACGAGCTGTTGAGTACGCCCTGCTCGCGGCCCTGGTGGGTCTCGTTCCAGAACCCACCTAATTCGGGATCCTGCTCCTGGATTGCTCGCCGGGCGATACGCCGAGCCAGGTCGAAGCGCCCAAGCGCCGCGCTGCTCCACGCCAGCCAGCCGGCCTGGTACAGGAAGGCACTGGTGGGTCCATTGAACCGGTCGTCCTTAAACGACCCGTCGTCCGCCAGCAGATTGCGCTCGATGTGGTCCAGCGCGCGCAGCGCCAGTTGGCGCCGATCCCCGTAGGCGAACACGTAGGGCAGCTTGAAGTGAAGGCCCGGGTCGTTGGGGTCGATGCGACTTCGCCCGTCGGCGTCAACGTGGGCGGCCAGGAAGTCCAGGGCGCGGTCAGCGGCCTGTCGGAACCCGTTCGCCGTGTCAGCGGTCATTGATTGTCCCCGGCTGGTCTGACGCCTCAGCCTACGCTTTCGCTTGGAAGCCAGCCTATTCGGCCGCCCGCCGCTGCCGGATGATGCGTGCCGCCGCATCCAGGTCGTCCGGCGTCGTGATCTTCAGGTTCTCGCGGCTGCCCTCGAACACTCGGACCGGCAGCCCCTCGGCTTCGAGAACCGAGACGTCGTCGGTATAGAGATCAAGCATGGCGGTCTGCCGTTCGTGCGCGCCCAGCAAGTCCGAGAAGCGCGCGAACTGCGGGGTCTGCGCGTGCCAGACGGACGACCGCAACGGCGTGCGAACCACCAGGCGCTCGCGGTCGACGATCTTGAGCGTATCCGTGGCGGGAACGGCCGACACGGCGGCGCCGTAGACCCGCGCCATCCGCAGACCCTCCTCGATCATCGTGGGCATCACCAACGGTCGTGCGCCGTCATGCACGGCCACGTAATCGGGCGGTTCGCTGTCCAACGCGCGTAGACCGTGGAGTACGGATTCGGCTCGCGAGGCGCCGCCGCGCACGAAGGCTCGCACCTTGGTCAATCCGGCCTGCGCCACGGCCTCGCGAATGTTCGGCTCGTTGTCTTCGGAGATTGTGACGACCACGGCACGGATGCCCTGGCAGGCTTCGAAGGCCCGCAAGCTCCAGACGATGACCGTCTCGCCCTCCAGGTTGGCCAGCATCTTGTCCGCGCCGCCCATGCGGGCGCTGGACCCCGCACCCAGCACCACGGCGTCGGCGCTCACGCCAGCGCCGCGTCCAGCGCCTGCCGAAGGTTGGCCACGGGCACGGCCGTGGTCTGGCGGCCGTTGGTCTGCGCGCCGGCCGGGACCACGCAGTGCGTGAAGCCCAGCCGCGAGGCTTCGTCGACCCGCTGCGCCGCCGAGGGCACGGTCCGCAGTTCGCCGGCCAAGCCGACCTCGCCTACCGCCGCCGCTCCGAGTCGCAGCGGCTGACCGCTGTGACTGGAGGCCACCGCCAGCGCCACGGCCAAGTCGGTGGCCGGCTCGCGCAGCCGCAGCCCGCCGACCACGTTGACGTAGACATCGTGCGCGGAGAGGCCAACGTCGGCCCTGCGCGAAAGCACCGCCAGCAGCATGTTCAGCCGGTTGAGGTCCAGCCCGTTGGCCAGACGCCGCGGCAGGGTGTAGGTCGTGGGGGCCACCAGCGCCTGGATCTCGACCAGCAGTGGCCGCGTGCCCTCCATCGCCACGGCCACGGCCGACCCGGGCGCCGTCGCATCCCGTCCCGCCAGCAGCATGGCCGAAGGGTTGGTCACCTCGCGCAGCCCGGCTCCGTCCATCTCGAACACGGCCACCTCGAAGGTCGGCCCAAAGCGGTTCTTCACCGAGCGCAGCAGCCGGTGCGCGTGATGGTCGTCGCCCTCCAGGTACAGCACCGCGTCCACGATGTGTTCCAGCAGGCGCGGTCCGGCCACCATGCCTTCCTTGGTCACGTGGCCCACGATCAGCACCGGCGTGTGGGTGGCCTTGGCGTATTGGAGCAGGCGCAGGGTGGACTCGCGAACCTGGGTCACGCTGCCGGGCGCCGAGGCCAGGCCGTCTGCCCGAACCGTTTGGATCGAGTCCACCACCAGCATCCCGGCCCGCAGGCGTTCGGCCTCCGCCAGCGCGCCGTCCATGGCCGTCTCGGCGTAGACGAACAGCCCGTTGCCGTCGATCCCCATGCGCTCGGCGCGCATCCGAATCTGCGCGGCCGACTCCTCGGCGGCCACGTACAGGCAGGGGCGCTGGGGCGACGCCAGTTCGGCCGCCAGCCGCAGGACCAATGTGGACTTGCCCACGCCGGGATCGCCGGCCAGCAGCACCAGCGAGCCCCGGACCAGCCCGCCGCCCAGCACGCGGTCCATCTCGCCCATGCCGGAGGGCAACCGGTCGTCGGCCGACGTGTCGATCTGATCCAGGGCCACGGCTTGCGGCGTGGATCGGGAACCAGCCGGCCCCTCGGTCACCTGACGTTCGGCCAGCGAGTTCCAGGCCCCGCAGACGCTGCACTGCCCCATCCACTGCCGATGCTCCGCCCCGCACTCGGCACAGGCGAAGAGACGGCGAGGTTTGGCCACGGGCTGTCAGTCCGGGATGAGGCGCCCCGAATGGTAGCGCCGAGCGAAGCGTGGCCCGGTATCGACAACCATTGGCGCAGCTTCTTCTCGGGTCTTTCGGTTGGCCGCGCCGGTCGTTGGCCTGTCGTGGGAGGCGCGATGAGAGTAATCTCCCCAGGCGAGACGGGAATGGCTCGGCGGTCGGGCGGATCGCGAGCGTCAAAGAGTCTCGGAGGTCGACACATGCGAAGTCCCAGGGTCGTCGCACTGTTGCTTTTACTCACCCTTGCTCTCGTGATCGCAGCTTGCGGCGAGGACTCCGGCGACTCCGCGACCGGTGTAACGTCCCCGGCAACGCCAGCCGCGGGCGACGCCGCCACCGCGGGAAAGCTCTCCGCCAACAACGCCACCGTCGAGGAGCTGGAGGCGGCGTTTGCGGCGGCCGGGATCAGCAATCCCGGGGCGTGGGCCCACGACGTGGAGCACCATCGCCCGTTCCCGGCGGACGACACGGACTTCGCGAAGCTTCGGCGCGGGCTCGCGGAGCACAACGCCGCGCCCGATGTCGTGGAAACAATCATCGCCCAACTCAAGCTGCCATGATTCGATCTTTCGCCGGTGAGGGCGCCGCCGGGACGCTGCGGGGCGCCATGGCGCTGCTCGTCGTCATCAGCATTCTGAGCGTCGCCTTGGCGCTTGCCTACGAACGCCACTGGGAAGAGTTCTGGCAGTTGGTGCCGTGGGCAACCCTGGTGTTGAGCGGACTGGCTCTTGCCGCGCTCGTGCTTCGCACGTCGCGTGCGACGATCCGGCTTGCTCGGATTGCCGCGGTCCTCGTTCTTATCAGCGCGTTGCTCGGCACATGGCGGCACTTTGACCACAACTACTACACGGCCGTCCTCGATCAGGACTACTCAGACCGCTGGGAAGAGATGTCGGTCGTGGAGCGCGTGTGGACGGTAGCCAACGGTTCGGTTGGCCATGTGCCGGTACCCGCCGCCGGGGCCATGGTTCCCGTTGGCGTGACACTCTGGATGACGACGCTGGGACTCAAGGACAACTCCCGGCGCGAGGCCGAGGAATCCGGCCGTGCGAAATAGAGGCTTCGAAAACCTCGGAGGCCAGGTCAACCGCTACGCGGCGGGCTAGGACCGCGTTGCGACAGCCTCTTTGTACGCCTGCGTCAGCGCGGCGAGAAGCTCGGGGGTGAATTCAGTCACCTGGTTGCCATGCCCAATCTCTTTCGGAGCAATGAGACGTTCAACGCTCTCAATCGAATCTGGGGCAAGTGACTCAAAGTTCCGGCGCTCCAATCGGAAATAGAGATTCCCGTCATTGTTCGCGATCGAAACCAGCCCCCCGTTGTCCGCCGTTAACCTCGGGTGCAAATTGAACACATTCCCCGTGGGGCTGATGGAACTGAACAGCACCACACCCGGCAGCTCAGCAACGTCCTTGGCCCATTCGATGAGATCCTGAAACAGTTGGCGGTCCACTTCCTTCACGCGTTGGACGGATTCAGCAAAAGCGTCTGGGCCGTCATAGGTACGAGCCCTTGACTTCACCGGGGCGGGTTGCTGGTCAATTGATGCAGTTCTGCTGCTGTCGGGCGAAATCCGCTGCGGCAGCGCGACCTGGACACCGCCAACCTCGTACACCCTGACCGTTACGAGATCAATGGTCAGCCCGGGCATCGTGACGGTTTCGAGATATCCGATGATGCTCTCGAGTTCGGACGACACGTCGTCAAGAACCAGGACCAATCTGAATTGACCGTTGTCCAGATGTTCCTGGAAGGACGCTCCGAAGTTGTCGAGGTCAACCGCGCTTTCCTGATCTTGAACGGCCTCCGCAAGCGATGCGTAGCCGATCTTCTGTAAGGGTCCCTGAAAAGGGCCTCGCTCGAGACTCTCAAGATCGAATCCGTGCAGCGACGCGGCGTAGGCCAGAACCTGCGCGACAACCGCCCTTCGAGCTTCAGGGTTTCGGGCCAGCTTGACTTCGATGACGGTCGGACGGCCCGACGTCTCGACTGCCAGAACGTCGACCTTTCCACTGCCGAGCCGTACTTCACGACCAAGGACGATGAGCCGAGGCGAGCCTGCCAGGGGCAAGAGATGGGGATTCTCGGCGACCATCTCTTGAAGCGTCGCCTCGTCTGGGAAGCTCCGCGGCGTCGCCGGTTTCCAGTCCTTACCGGCCTTCGTCCAAATACCGGGCATACCGCCTTCTGGATTCTAGATGCGAGTCCGGCGAGCGCGCCGGAACGAGGTGAGGATCCCTACGCTTCGACTGGCGACCGTGAGGTGATGGCCACGTCGTCGCCGTCGCGGTCGATGATGACCTGGGCGCCTGGCTCGAAAGCGCCGCGCAGCAGTTCTTCGGCCAGCGGGTCCTCAATCAGGTTCTGGATCACGCGGCGTAGGGGGCGGGCGCCGAAGTCGGGGTCGTAGCCCTGTTCGGCCAGCAGGCCTTTGGCGTCCGCCGTGACTTCCAGTTCCAGGTCGTGCTCGCTGAGCTGCAGCCGCACGCGCGCCAGTTCCAGGTCCACGATGTCCGCCACGTCGGACCGCGTCAGCGCGTGGAAGACCACGCTGGCGTCGACGCGGTTGAGGAACTCGGGCCGGAACACTTTCTTCAACTCGTTCAGCACCTTGGACCGCATGTTCCGGTAATAGGTGTCCTCGGTGGACGCGTCATCGCTGTGGAAGCCCAGCGTGGCGTTGCGCTTGATGTGCTGGGCGCCCACGTTGGAGGTCATGATGACGATGGTGTTGCGGAAGTCCACCGCGCGTCCCTTGGCGTCGGTCAGGCGGCCGTCGTCCATGAGTTGCAGCAGGATGTTGAAGACCTCGGGGTGGGCCTTCTCGATCTCGTCCAGCAGGATCACCGCGTATGAGCGGCGGCGGACGGCCTCCGTCAGCTGCCCGCCCTCCTCGTAGCCCACGTAGCCGGGCGGGGCGCCGACCAGCCGCGAGACCGCGTGCCGCTCCATGTACTCGGACATGTCGATGCGGATCAGCGAGTCCTCGCTGCCAAACATGAAGTCGGCCAGCGCCCGCGCCAGCAGCGTCTTCCCGACGCCGGTGGGCCCCAGGAACATGAACGCGCCGATTGGGCGCTGGGGGTCCTTCAGCCCGGCCCGCGCGCGGCGGACGGCGCGTGAGATGGACTCAATGGCTTCCTTCTGGCTCACGACGCGTCGCGCCAGTTCGTCTTCCATGTGCAGCAGCCGCTCGGACTCCTCCTCGCGGATGCGCGTGACCGGGATACCGGTCCACATGGACACGACCTGTCCCACTTCTTCCTCGGTTACGCGGGGTGTCTGGCCCTCGTTCTCCCGGGTCCAGTTCGAGCGCAGGGCGTTGGCCTTGCCGCGTAACTGCTCTTCTTCCTGCCGCAACTGGTTGGCGGCCTCAAAGTCCTCCGCGTCAATGGCCTTGGATTTCTCCGCCGCCACCTCGTCCGCGCGTGATTCGAGTTCGCGCAGCCCCTTGGGCGGCATTCCGTAGCGGATCTTCACGCGGGCCGCGGCCTCGTCCATCACGTCGATGGCCTTGTCCGGCAGGAACCGGTCGGTGACGTAGCGTCCCGCCAGTTCGGCCGCGGCGACCAGCGAGTCGTCGGTGATCTCGACGTTGTGGTGGTCGGCGTAGCGGCTGCGCACGCCGCGCAGGATGTCGACTGTCTCCTCGATCGACGGTTCCTGCACCATCACCGGCTGGAAGCGGCGTTCCAGGGCCGCGTCGCGCTCAATGTACTTACGGTATTCATCCAGCGTGGTGGCGCCGATGACCTGCAACTCGCCGCGGGCCAGCGACGGCTTCAGGATGTTGGCGGCGTCCACCGCGCCTTCGGCGGCGCCCGCGCCCACGACCGTGTGCAACTCGTCGATGAAGAGCACCGAGTCGCTGGAGCCCTTGATCTCGTCAATCACCTTCTTCAGGCGTTCCTCGAACTCGCCGCGGTACTTGGTGCCGGCCACTAGCGTGCCCATGTCCAGCGTCAGCACGCGCCGGTCGCGCAGCGAGTCGGGCACTTCGCCCTGGATGATGCGCTGGGCCAGGCCCTCCACGATGGCTGTCTTACCCACCCCCGGTTCGCCAATCAGCGCCGGGTTGTTCTTGGTGCGGCGGCTCAGGATCTGGATCACCCGCTCGACTTCGTCGTGCCGCCCGATCACCGGGTCCAGCTTGTCGGCCCGCGCCGCGGCCGTGAGGTCAATGCCCATCTGGTCCACGACCGGCGTCTTGGACGACCGCTTGGAGGGGGCGGTGGTTGCGGCCTCGCGCGGGCGCTCGCTCTGGCTCTGGCTGACGACTTGCACCACCTGCGAGCGCACCTTCTCCAGGTTGACGCCCAGGCTTTCCAGCACGCCGGCGGCAATGCCTTCGCCTTCGCGTACCAGGCCCAGCAGCAGGTGCTCGGTGCCGATGTAGTTGTGACCCAGCCGTCGGGCCTCCTCGATCGATAGCTCGATGACCCGCTTGGCGCGTGGCGTCAGCGTGATATCGCCGACGACCATCCGTTCCCCGCGGCCGATGATGAACTCGACGGCGCTGCGAACCTTGTTCAATTCGACACCCAGATTCTTCAGGACCTGGGCGGCGATGCCCTCACCTTCGCGCACCAGGCCCAGCAGGAGATGCTCGGTGCCGATGTAGTTGTGGTTAAAGCGCGTCGCCTCGTCCTGCGCGTAGACCAGGACCTTCTTGGCGCGCTCCGTGAACTTATCGAGCCTGTCGTTCACGGCAACCTCCGGTAGCGGCGACCCAGAGCTTACGAACCGCTCGTGGTCTCGTCGCTCGCCTCTATTGTGGCATCCACGTCGTCGAAATTCGTAGCGATTGCTGCATCCGGATCGTCGGACTCCTCAACAACATCCGTATCGGGGCTCTCGGCCACCGCGGCCAACTCGCCTTCGACCTCCGGCTCGCCGTAGTCCTCGTCCGGCGGCGGGTAGATCTCAACCGGCGTTAACCGGATGCGGCGCCGCTGCGCGTCGATGCTCAGGATGCGGAATTGCCCGATGTCGCCTTCGTTCACCATGTGCAGCGCGGCGTTGCCCAGGTCCGATGAGTGCGCCAGGCCCTCAACCCCGTCCGCCAGCCGCACGAACGCCCCGAACGGCGCCAGCTTTGTGACGGTTCCCGGCACGATCTCATGTTCCTGGAATCGCGACGTCAAATCGGCCCAGGGGTCGGTGGTGGCGCGCCGCATGCTCAGCGCAATCTTCTTGTCCACGCGGTCCAGGGCCAGCACGTAGACATCAACCTCCTCGCCCGGCCGCAGGATTTCCTCGGGACTCTCCACGCGGCTCCACGAAAGCTCTGAAATGTGAGCCAGCCCGTCGGCTCCGCCCAGGTCGATAAACGCGCCGAAACTGCAGATGTTGCTGACGAGGCCCTTGCGGACCTGCCCGACCTGCAACTCGTCCAGCAGCACTTCACGCCGCTGCGCGCGCATCTCGCGCTCGGCCACGCGCTCCGACAGGATCAGGCGATTGCGTCGGCGGTCGAGCTCGATGATCTTCACGTAGATCATCTTGCCCACCAATTCCGACAGCTTCGCGTTCAGTTCCTCTTCGGTTTCATCGGCCGGGCCGCGCCGCAAGCTGGTCAGCTGCGACAGCGGGACAAAGCCGCGCGGTCCCACG
>DAOUIX010000211.1:0-5411 GCA_034423235.1 Chloroflexota bacterium
CCCCTCGTACTGCAGCGCCCCCGCCCCCACGTCTACCACGAAACCTGGGCGTTTGAGTCCGAGAACGTGATCCTGCGCGCGCCCTAGCCCCATTCTGCTGGGTCCGGGAATAGACTGGACCATGATGATTCATGGCGGATATCGAGCCGCAGTAAAGTACGACTATGGCGCTGGCGTCTTCCACGGCGACGTGATTGACACTCGCGACGTAATTACCTTCCAGGGCGCCTCGGTTGCGGAGTTGCGTCAGGCATTCAGGGCCTCGGTCGACGAGTACCTCAAGGTCTGCGCCGAACGAGGCCGCAATCCCGATCAGGCGGCGTCGGCACGCTAGTCGTTCGGTCTGCGCACCTGGCCGGCGCGACGACGACCGAGCGGAGCTAACAGCAACCGCTGTCCACGTACGCGTCCGCCTCGATCTCCAGCACCGATTCGCCGCCAACCAGGCTCGTGCAGCCAATAAAGGCCGACGCCGGCATCGCGTTGCCAAATGCCTCCAGGTGCGCCCGCCCCACCGCGTCCGCGTCCCGATCGATGTCGGTCAGGAACACCCGCGTTCGCACGACGTCATCCAGCGTCGCGCCGGCCTCCGCTAACCCCTTCTCGATAATGCCGATCGCGTGCTTGGCCTGCGCATAGGCGTCTCCCGGCGAGTCCGGATGTTCGGGCGGCAGCGGACCGGTGGTTCCCGCCACCCAGATATGCGGACCGACCCGCACCGCCCGCGAGTAGCCGATCACGGCTTCGGTTGGCTTGCCTGACGAGATGCACTGACGCTCCATGAACGTGCTCCTGAGGGTTCCAGGTGCGTGCATCGTCGCGGCAACTGCCGCGCGGACGCAATCCGCGACGGTCGAACGCGCTACGCCAGCGTGTAGGCGTGCAGCCGCGCGGCGCCGTGAATGTGGAATCTCAGGCGAACCTGCCGCCGACCGCAGGCGCCCAGTTCCGCGCCCTGCCAGGTAGCCCGCGCCCGCACGTTATCGACCGCCAGCGGCACGCACTCCTCGCGGCTGAAGCCCGGAATCACTTCGCCGGTGTCCGCGTCCAGCACGTCCACGTCCACCCAACTCCGCCGCGCAATCGCCTCCGCCACGTTCGCGTTCAACCGCGTGTCCGCCGCAATCTCCAGCGGCGTCGTCTCCAGCGACCCCGAGATCTCGCGGTCAACCGTCTGCATGCACGTGAACCCGTCCAACCGCAGCGTCGCCAGGCCCAGCTGCGTCAGGCGAACCGACCCACTCTTCCCGCCCCCGAACTCCTCGGGATAGTTGCCCGGCGGCCAGAGGCTCCAGTCTTCGCCCTGTCCGCTGTAGTAGATGTAGATGGTGTCGTCCTTGACGATGACGCGGTCGCCAATCACAAGGAATCCGGCGTCCCAGGCGCCCCGCTCGCCCCGCGGGATCACCTTGTCGGTCAGGCAGATGCGCGAGAAATGCTCGCCGTCCTTGCTCACGGCCAGCCGCAGGTCCGCCGCGTACTGTCCGAACACCCCGAGCCCGTTGGGCACGTACCAACCGAACTCGTACACCGAAATCCAGCCCGTGCCATAGCGGTCCAGCGTCAGGAAGTGGTTCTCCTGCTCCAGCCCATCCTTGGGATCCAGGAACGGGTTGTCGGGACTGGACGTGAACTTCTCGACGCTTGGCCCGTAGGCGATGAACTTGCCCCGGACCGTCCGTGGCCCCGGCTTGGCCGCCGGCACGCGCTCCTGCCAGATCAGGATGTACCGGCGATCCGGGTCCGTGGCCTGCTCGTCCAGCGCCAAAACCACAATGTCCGGTCCGTGCGACAACGCCGGCAAGTCGACGACCGGGCCCACGGTCCAGTGAATGCCGTCCGGCGAGTACGCGGCACGCGCCGGCCCGCTCCCTACAAGGTCTTTCGTGACCATCTTGAACCGGCGCGCAGGGTCGGGCTCCGTCGGATCGCGAATCACCGCCCCCAGCATGTCCAAACAGATGTTGTTGTCCTTGGACCCGTTGAACTCGAAGAGCCCCAGCTTCGGCTTGATCCAGCGGATGCCGTCCTCGCTGTATGCATAGCCCATGCGCCGCCAGCGCAGCCGCTCCTGGTCGGCCCCCGTGTACCAGCACTTGAACAAGCCGTCGTCCGGGTCGTACAGCACCGTCCGCACCGACCACACACTGGCCCGCACCGCGTCCCACTCGTCCAGCCGCCCCACCGGCAGCACCGGATTCGCCGGATGCTTCGTCGCCGCGCACACCCGCTGCTCCACGTGATGCGTGGCCGCAACTTCGTCCAGGTCAAGAAACAGGTGCTTGTCCATCCGACCCGACCTCCTAGAGGCGATCACGCCGTGCACCTACGGAGTAGGCGTGGGCGTGGCCTGGTATCCGGCGCAGCTCACGGAACTCACCCCACCACACCGCTCCGGCGCAATGACGGAGTAATAGTCCTGGCGCACCAGCTTCTCGTCCCCGCCGCAGGCCGCGACGGTCAGGCCAATCAGCACCGCAGCAATCGCCAGTCCTACGTGCTGGCGGCTCCAGCCAGTCGACCGACTAGCAGTCATACATCATTCGTTCCGCGGCGTGCGCTGCTTGGGTGAACCTAGCACGGGCCACGTCGAGATTCGGCTCCGGGAACGTCGGACCCGACGCCGGCAAGCCCCGCTCTCGCATGCGAAGATCGTCAGCGAACCAGCGCCCGGACGAATTCCCAATGGCCCTTACAGCACCTGAGCTCAACGTCGTTGGAACCAGCCCCATCCGCCACGACGGCGTCGATAAGGTCACCGGGCACGCGGTCTTCGGCGTGGACGTCAGCATCCCCGGCATGCTCCATGCCCAGGTGCTCCGCAGCCCCCACGCCCACGCCCGCATCGCCCGCATCGACACCTCGCGGGCCGAGGCCCTCCCCGGCGTCCTGGCCACCATGACGTCGGCCGACATTCCATTGCCGCCGCTGGACGGCCCGCAGGCCTTCGGCAACGCCATCCACCTCAAGGCCATGAATGCCATGGCGCGCGACAAGGCCCTCTACCACGGCCACGCCGTGGCCGCCGTGGCCGCCACCTCGCCCCATATCGCCTCCGAGGCCCTCCGCCTGATCGACGTCGAATACGAGGTACTCGACCCCGTCCTCGACGCTAAATCCGCCAGTGCCCCCGGCGCGCCAATCCTGCACCCCCACCTGCGCATGGAAACCGCCGGCGCGTTCGCCGACGTCCCGGGGAACATCGCCAAGCACATCGTCCTCGAAGAGGGTGACATCCAGGCCGGCTTCGCCGCCGCCGACCTGGTCCTGGAACGCGACTTCAGCACCTCCACCATCCACCAGGGCTACATCGAGCCCCACAACGCCACCGCCTTCTGGCGTGCCGACGGCACCCTCGAAGTCCACTGCAGCACCCAGGGCCACTTCGGCGTCCGCAACGAGATCAGCCAGATGCTCGGTATCCCGATCTCGAACATCCGCGTCGTCCCCGCCGAAATCGGCGGCGGCTTCGGCGGCAAGCTCACCAACTACGTCGCCCCGATCGCGGTAGTCCTCGCCCGCAAGTCCGGTCGACCGGTCAAGATCACGATGGACCGCACCGAGACCCTCCTCGGCACCGGCCCCGCCCCCGCTGCCTTCATCCGCTGCAAGCTCGGCGCCACGTCGGAAGGCGACCTCACCGCCGCCCGGCTCACGATGTACTTCGAGGCCGGCGCCTTTCCCGGCTCCTCCGTCGGCGGCGCCGCCAACTGCGGCTTTGCCCCCTACCGGCTCGAGAATTTCCGCGTCGACGGCTACGACGTCGTCGTCAACAAGCCCAAGTCCCAGGCCTTCCGCGCTCCCGGCGCCCCCCAGGCGGCCTTCGCCGTCGAGGGCGTCATCGACGAATTGGCCGAGACCCTGGGCATGGATCCCCTCGAGTTCCGTCTCCGCAACGCTTCCGGCGAAGGCGACCTGCGCCCCAATGGCACCCGCTTCAACGACATCGGCAACAGCGAGCAACTCCGCGTCGCCCGGGAAACCGATCACTGGCAATCCCCGGTCGCGCAGCAGAACGGCCGCCTCTGCGGACGCGGCGTCGCCTCCGGCTTCTGGGGCAACGGCGGCGGAACCTCATCCGCCACCGCCCGCCTCAACGGCGACGGCTCCGTCACCCTCCTGGAGTCCTCTCCCGACATCGGCGGCACCCGCACGTCCATCGCCATGCAACTGGCCGAGACCCTGGGCATCGGTTCGGACCGCGTCCATCCCCGCATCCCCGACACCGACGCCATCGCCGAAGGCGGCAACGCCGCCGGCAGCCGCACCACCTTCGCCACCGGCTGGGCCGCCATCGAGGCTGCCCGCGATCTGCAGAGCAAGATGCGCGACGCCCTGGCCGACATCTGGGATGTGGCCGAGTCGTCGATCGACGTTTCGCTGAACGGCTTCGCCGCCAACGGCTACTCAGTCGACTTCGCCGAGGCCGCCCGCCTGATCGTCGGCGAAGGCGAGGCTCCCGTCGGCGTCGCCACCACCACGCCAACCCTCCCCGGCCCCTCCTTTGCCACCCACATCGTCGACGTCGCCGTCGATCCTGAAACCGGCAAGGTCGACGTCCTGCGCTACACCGCCATCCAGGACGTGGGCAAGGCCGTCTATCCGCCCTACGCCAGCGGCCAGATCGAGGGCGGCATCGCCCAGGGCATCGGCTGGGCCATCACCGAGGGCTACACCTACGACGACGCCGGCCGCATGACCAACACCTCGTTCCTCGACTACCGCATGCCCACCGCGTTGGACGTCCCGAACCTGGAAATCGTCATGGTCGAGTACCCCAACCCCGGCCACCCTTACGGCGTGCGCGGCGTCGGCGAACTGCCGATCGTCCCGCCCCTGGCCGCCCTCGCCAACGCTATCCATGACGCCACCCGCGGCCGCATCCGCCACCTCCCCGCCTCGCCGGTTCGGGTGCTGGCGGCCGTCAACGGATCCGAGAACGCCTAGCGCGCAGCGCCCGTCCACCCGCCACGGAGAACCAGCCAATGCCAACCGACCTCCCCACCGCCACTCTCGGCCGCACAGGACTTGACATAACCCGCCTCGGCCACGGCGCCATGGAAATCCGCGGCGCCCCCCGCGGCCGCGACATCAGCGACGACGACGCCCGCCGCATCCTGGCTGCCGTCCTCGACTCCGGCATCACCTACATCGACACGTCCAACGACTACGGCCGCAGCGAAGAGCTGATGGGACGCTACATCGGCTCCCGCCGCGACGAATACATCCTCGCCACCAGGTGCGGCTGCATCCCCGGTGGCGGCGAACACGTCTGGACTCGAGAAAACATGTTCCGTGGCCTTGAGCAAAGCCTGCGACGCCTCAAGACCGACTGCATCGACGTCATGCAGCTCCACAACGCCACCGTCGAGCAATGCGAAACCGAAGGCGTCGTCGACACCCTCCAGGAC
>DAOUIX010000212.1:0-13694 GCA_034423235.1 Chloroflexota bacterium
GGGTCGCAGCAGCTGGCGATCGAATCCGTCATCTACATCAACCTGCAGACCGGCCAGGAAGAACTCTGGCAGATCGACGGGTTCGAGTACGACGAAGGGTTCAACGGCGTCGAGATTAGCGTGCGCGACGGCGTGGAGTGGTCGGACGGCACGCCGTTCACAGCCCACGACATCGAGTTCACGCTGAACATGCTGCGCGAAGGCACCGCCGACCTGCGCTGGGCCGTGGACGTTCAGGAGTGGGTCGAATCGGTCCACGCCGAGGACGACAAGCACGTCCACATCCTCTTCACCAAGCCCAATCCGCGGTTCATGTCGCAGATGTTCGCGACCCTCTACTGGTCGGTCTACATCGTTCCCAAGCACATCTGGGAAGGCAAGGACCCGGCCACGTTTACCAACTACGACCCGGACCAGGGCTGGCCGGTGTTTACGGGTCCATACACGCTGACGTCCAGCACCGAGCTGGAGACGGTCTGGGACCGGAACGACAACTGGTGGGGCGCCAAGGCGGCGCCGCCCATCGGCGGCGTGGACCGCAAGACGCCGCTGGCCCTGCCGAAGCCGGAGCGGGTGATCTTTGTGGGCGTGGAGAACGCCGAGAAGCGGGCCGCCAAGGCCATTGCCAACGAGCAGGACACCTTCTGGCACATGCCGCGCAGCGTCTACGAGCAGGTCAACCAGGAGAATCCCAACATCAGGGCCTGGTTCCCCGACTTGCCGTACGCCTACTTCGACCCGGCGCCGCGGCACCTGGCTTTCAACCTCAAGGCCCCGCCGTTTGACAACGCGGACGTGCGCTGGGCGATCTCGTACGCCGTTGACCGCGAGAAGATCGTGGAGTTCGCCTACGAGGGCATCACCACCGTCACCGACGTGTTCTTCCCGCATACGCCGGCCATGGACGTCTTCTACCAGCACGCCGCCGACCTTTTTGAGAAGTACCCGGCCAAGGAGTTCAACCTCGAGAAGAGTGCTGAACGCATGGAGGCCGCGGGCTACTCGAAGAACTCCGACGGTCTCTGGGCCGACGGGGACGGCAACACCGTGGTAATGGAAATCCACGTGCGCGGCGGCGAGGAAGACCAGCAGCGCGTGGCGCCGATCCTGGCGGATCAGCTACGGGTTGCCGGGTTCGACTCCACGTTCAAGATCACCGAGGCCGGCGCCTTCTTCGACGGCATCGCCCGCGGCGACATCCTCACCAATATGCAGCTGGTGGGCGGCAACACGGTCAACGTGGCCGACCCCTGGGGTACCTGGCGGCTGCTGCACAGCAGCCACTCGGCGCCGATCGGCGAGGTTGCAACCGGACAGCGGTCGCGCTTTGAGAACGCCGAGTTCGACGCCATCGTGGATGCGATGGCTGCGTTGACCACCAGCGACCCGGAGATGAAGAGCCTGTTCTACGACTCGATGGAGATCATCCTCCGCGAGATGCCGATCGTGTCAATCGTCCAGACGGCGTTGTTAACACCCAACAACTACACGTACTGGAGCAACTGGCCCGACATCGCGAACGACTACCAGGCGCCATCGCAGTGGTGGGGCAACTTCTACCACAGCATCCTGACGATCGAGCCCACGCAGTAGCGTTGGCTTCGTCGGCGTGGGGGGCTTCCCGGCTGTGGGAAGCCCCCCACGCGGGTACCATCGGACAAGGAAGTCTTCGTCCGAACTGTCAAGGGCCAACTCCGGCCTGGTTGCCTCAATGGTGGCTGGACGCTGAGTTGTCGTACGGAAAGGATGCGAGCCGCAAACCTATGACACGCAGCACGTTCACGCGCCGCCGGATGTTGGCGGCGATCCTGGTCGCTGGAGTTGCCGGCGTAGCCTGCGGGCCCACGCCGAATGACCCGTCCGATTCCGGCGGTTCGTCGGATTCATCGGAGACATCGGGATCTACGACTGAGCCCACCAAGACACCGACCCTGGACTTCTTCCGGCAGGGCGGCCGCAACCCGAGCTACCCAACGCCTACGCCGCAGCCCATCCCAGGGCAGAAGCAGTCCTGATTCAGCCGAGGCGGCGGGCGCACGTGCCTGACCCGGCGCCACAGAGGTGACACCAACCGTGAAAAACGGCGCGGTTCTAACGGTCAACGACCTGCGGGTCTACTACGACACGCCCGCGGGCACAGTCAAAGCCGTGGACGGCGTCAGCTTCGACCTCCGGCCAGGCGAACGCCTGGGTCTCGTCGGTGAATCCGGCTCGGGCAAGAGCACCATGGCACTGGCGCTGATGCGCATGCACAAGCCGCCGGCCCGTATCGCCGGCGGCGAGGTCCTGCTGGACGGCGTGGGCAACGTGATGGAACTCGACGACGAGGGCCTGCGGCGCATCCGCCTGGACCGGCTGGCGTTGGTGCCGCAGGGCGCGATGAATTCTCTGAATCCGGTGATGCGAGTTCGGGATCAGCTGGCCGACGGCATCCGGACCCACGAACCCGGCGATACTCGCGAGGTTCTGGCGGAGCGAATCAAAGCCCAACTGGCCCGCGTTGGGCTGGACGGCGAGGTCGGCGGCAAATTCCCCCACGAGTTGAGCGGGGGCATGAAGCAGCGCGTGGCCATCGCCATCGGCACGTCGCTGAGCCCCTCGGTGATCATCGCCGACGAACCCACCAGCGCGCTGGACGTGGTCGTGCAGCGGCAGGTGATGGAAACGCTGCGCTCGGTGCAGGAAGAGATCGGCGCCTCGGTGTTGATCGTCGGGCACGACATGGGGCTGATGGCGCAGATCGCCGACCGCATGGGGGTGATGTACGCCGGCAAGCTGGTGGAACTGGCGCCGGTGCACGACCTGTTCACCAACCCGCAGCATCCCTACACCAGGCTCTTGATCGAAAGCGTGCCGACGCTGATGGCCAAGCGCGCGCTGGCGAGCATTCCGGGTGCGCCGCCCACGCTGATCAACGTGCCGCCCGGCTGCCCCTTCCATCCACGCTGTCCCAGCGCATTCGAGCCGTGCGACTCGGAGGTGCCGTTGCCGATTTCGCAAAACGGCCGCGTGGTGTCCTGTCACCTGTATCCCGGAGAGGCCGCATGACCGCCTTCCTGGAGATGACCAACGTCAGCAAGGTGTTCTCAGCCGGGATCATCCGGCGCCAGCACACCGTGGCGGTGGACGACGTGACGATGACCATCGACGAGGGGTCGCCGTCCATCCTGGCCGTGGCCGGCGAGAGCGGCAGCGGCAAGACGACGCTTGCGCGCTTGCTGCTGGGCGTGATTCCGCCGTCGTCGGGCGATGTGATCTACCGCGGGCATTCGGTCGACGACCTCTCCCGCGAGCAGCGACGCACGTACCTGCGCGAGATTCAGCCGATCTTCCAGGACCCGTTCGAGTCCTACAACCCGTTCTACAAGGTGGACCACGTCCTGACCGTGCCCGCCCAGAAGTTTCAACTAGCCGCGACCAAGCAGGAAACCACACGGCTCATCGAAGAAGCCCTGGACATGGTCGGTCTGCAGCCGGCGGAGACGCTGGGCCGGTTTCCCCACCAGTTGAGCGGCGGTCAGCGCCAGCGAGTGATGGTGGCGCGGGCGATGCTGCTGCGGCCGCGCTTGATCGTGGCCGACGAACCGGTCTCGATGGTGGACGCCTCGCTGCGGGCCACGATCCTGGAGAGCATCCGGCGCATGAAGCAGGAGCTCGGGATCTCGGTGGTCTACATCACGCACGACCTGACGACTGCCTACCAGATCGCCGACAACATCCTGGTGATGTACAAGGGTTCGGTCGTTGAGGCCGGCTCGGTTGAGCAGGTCATTCGAGATCCGCAGCACCCGTATACCCAGCTACTGGTCTCGTCGATTCCGCAGCCCGATCCGTCGCTGCCCTGGGGCGCGGAAGCCGAGATCGCCGGCGACCCGGAGTCGATGGAGGTCGCGGCCACAGGCTGCAAGTTCGTGGATCGTTGCCCGGTGGCCTTCGACCCCTGCCGCGGCCAGCGCCCGCCGCTTTACCACGAGCACGCATCGCGCGCCGCCGCCTGCTTCCGTTACAACGATTCGCCGGAACTGGAAGGCGAGAACCTGGACCTGGTCTTTGAACCGCAACTCACGTCGCAGGCGGCCGGCGGTTCATCGGAGCCGGACACGGACTGAGTCGAGCGACCGGAGCCATGCGAGTCGAGCGGCTGGCAGACGGTCCGATCATCGGGCCGGAGATGGACGCTCGAATCGGCAGCAACATCAATGGACCGTCGTTGGTGCGCGTGCCCGATTGGATCAATGACCCGCTGGGCGCCTACTACCTCTACTTTGCGCACCACAGGGGCACGTACATCCGTATGGCTTATGCCAACGACCTTGAGGGGCCCTGGGAGACGTACGGGCCCGGGGTGCTGGACCTTGAGGACTCGTTCTTTGCGAGCCCGGAGTTCTCAAGCCATGTGGCGTCGCCGGACGTTCACATTGACGACGAGAACCGGCAGATCCGGTTGTACTACCACGGAGTTGTCGAGCGCGGCGTGCAGCGTTCGCGCGTTGCGCTGAGCGAAGACGGAATCGACTTCGAGGCCCGCGAGGAATTGCTGGGGAGTTCGTACTTCCGGGTGTTTCAGTACGGCGGCTATCGTTATGCAGTCGGCATGCCAGGGGTGTTCTACAGGTCAGGGGACGGGCTGACCGGATTTGTCGAGGGGCCGACGCTGTTCGACGAGAACATGCGTCACTGCGCGGTGAGACTGGCGGGGGACAGGCTGAGCGTCTTCTATTCCAACGCCGGAGACTGCCCGGAGCGGATCCTGGTGTCCGAGATCAACCTCAAACCTGACTGGATGGATTGGCGGGAATCCGCGCCGTCGGTGGTGCTGGAGCCCGAGATGGACTATGAGGGCGCGGACCTGGCGCTCGAACCGTCGCAGCGGGGACTGACAGAGGTTCGGGTTCGGCAGCTACGGGATCCGGGGATCTTTGAGGAGAACGGCGAGACCTACCTATTGTATTCCGTGGCCGGCGAAGCCGGCATTGCCATCGCCAGGCTCCACGATCTTTAGCGTCGGTTAGGCGAGCCTGACCTCGCGACCAGTGTCGGCCGAGGCATAGATCGCGTCCACCACTTGCTGGACGCGGAGTCCGTCCTGGCCGGTCGCCCGGGGTTCACCGCCCGTGCGAACGGCGCGGACGAAGTCGGCGATGGCGGCGTGGTGGGGCCAGGGAACCGGCGGGAAGTCTCGGTGAACGCGGTCGACCCAGGAGTCGGATTCGGCGGTCAGGATTCGCAGCGGAGTCGCTGACTCTTCGCTGCGGCCCAGGATGACCTCCGCTCCGGCCCGGTCGCCGGCGACCCAGATACGGTGGTACTCGTCGTCGACGATGTTCAGGGCCCAGCTACATTCCAGCGAGAGCGTGGCGCCGCTGTCGCAGCGGATCAGGGCGAGGGCGAAGTCGTCGACGTCGATTTCCTCGTGGTTCCAGGGGCCCCAGGGGTTGTAACCGCCGTCGGCCTGGTTGCCGATCTTGAGGTAGGTGGCGCCCGACACCGACACCGGTTGCGGTCCGCCCATGAGCCAAAGGGCCGTGTCGATGACATGCACGCCCACGTCGATGAGCGCGCCGCCGCCGTTGAGGGCCTTGGAGTGGAAGGCGCCCTTGGTGCGTGGCGCGATTCCCCGGCGGCGGTTCCAGGCGGCACGGACGAAGTAGATCTCGCCCAGGTCGCCGCGCTGGATGATTTCCTTGAGGGCGACGGCCTGGGGAACGAAGCGGGTTTGAAAGTCGATGGCCAGGATGCGGTTGGCGGCTTCGGCGGCCTCGACCATCTCGCGCGCGTCGGCCGCGTTGAGGGCCAGCGGCTTCTCGCAGAAGACGTGCTTGCCAGCAGCCAGCGCGGCCAGGGTGGCGGGGTGATGGATTGGGTTGGAGGCGCAGACGCTGACCGCGTCGACGGCATCCAGGCTGAGGAGCTCGTGGTAATCGCGAAAGACCTGGGGGATACCGTAGTCACGCTGCACGGCTGCAAGGGCGTCCTGCGAGACGTCGGCCGCGGCGACGATCTCGCACTGGTCGGGAATCGCCTGGTAGCCGCCGATGTGGGCCAGACGGGCGATCTGGCCGGCGCCGATGATGCCGATGCCCAGCTTCCGGCTGCTCACGGGCGCCTCAGCTTCAGGTCAGAGCCGCTCGTCGTCGGACGGCGCACCTGGGACTCTGCCTACTTGAGCGGGGAGAAGTACGCGGGGTCCATGAAGGTGCTGGTGACTCCGGCCACGATAGGTCCGTCCTGTTCGGAATCGGCCTCGATGGCCGCCCAGGCGGGGTCCTGGGCGAACGCTTCCCACTGGCGCTGCTGCGCCTCCAAGCTTTCGTAGACGTTGATGTAGATCAGCCGCGGGTTGCCGTCCACGACTTCGGTCCAGACGCCGGCGATGTCGAAGCCGTGCTGGCGGAAGACATCGGACGCCCGCTCCAGTCGAGCCAGCATGGCGGGCATTCGTCCCGGCAGGATTTCGTACACGCGCAGTTCGTAGACCATCGCCTCAGCCTCCCAGTTCCAACTGTTCCACCCGGCGCTTCACGTCGACGCCGATTCGCTCCGCCACCTCATGCACTTTCGCAAAGTTGTGAGCGTAGGACGCCTCGTCGGGCAGGTGTTCGCAGTAGCAGGGGGTGTCGGGATCCAGTTCATCCAGGCGTTGCAGGTAGGTCTCAAGGTCCAGCGTGCCTTCGCCAATCAGCACCTCGTCCCACTTGAGCGTGAGGTGCCCGTGATCCCATTGGAGGTCCTTGACGTGGGAGGAGTAGACGAACTCGCCCAGCAGGTCGAAGGTGCGGTGAATGAGGGAGGTGGTATCGAAGTACGTGTCCATCGCGATCATGTTGACGACGTCCATGTGGAACCCGAAGAGGGGATGATCGACGGCGTCGTAGAACTCGCGGATGTCCTCCGGCTGGTAGAAGAAGCTGTGGTTGAAGGGCTCGATCAGAAAGCGGGTGTGTTGCAGGTCCAGGCCGTCCATCACGCGGAGTACGACCTCGCGCAGCTCGGCCTTGTAGTCGTCGGTGAACATCTCGGGATGGGCGGTGAGCAGGCCGCCGACGGGGCTCTTGGTGCCGGGCAGGATGTGGAGGGTGCGGCACTGCATGGCGTCGGCGTTCAGAAGCCCGCGGCGGATGTCGCTGATCCGCTGCTCCGCCAGTTCCCGGTCGGCCACCAGCAGGTTGTCGTTGAAGTTGGCCTCGCCGACCATGATCCCGAGTTCTCTCGCGCGCGCGCCAAAGGCCGCGCATTCGTCGCGGCTCCGGGTCCACAAAGCGCCGGGCGCGCCGATGGCCGACAGCCCGTAGCGGTCGAGTTGGAGCGCAATGTCGTCGAGCTCGTCGATCGAGTCCGGCCGCGCGAAGCGCAGGTTGGGCGGCGTCTCAGGCCTATAGGCCGGATCGCGGCGCAGGGCGACATTTGGCTCGAAGATTGGGTAGATGCCGCCGAGTCTCATCCGTACTTTTCCCTAGCCGACGGTGTCACGGCGGAGCGAGTCGCCGTCGCCTAAGATATCCCACCACCAATCGAGACGCAGGGGATGGCCGGCGCCAGTGCAAGCCGAGGACTTGGTGGCTGAATCCGGTCCCTCACCGGTGCGCGTCGGCCTGATCGGCTGCGGCCGACACGCCAGTTTCTGCATCCATCCCAGCCTGCCGTACCTGCCCCAGATTGAGGTCGTCGCGGTCTGCGACCTGGACGAATCGCGAGCGAGATCCACGGCCGGGCGCCTGGGTGTCCCCGCCGTCTACACGCAGACCGGGCGGATGCTGGCGGAGCAACAGCCCGAGGCCGTCATCGTGATCGGTCCGCCGGCCATGCAGAACCCGGTTGGCCTGGAGTGCCTGGCGCATGGCTGCCACCTCTTTGTCGACAAGCCGCCGGGGCTGTGTCCGGCCGACGCCCGCCGCCTGGCCGAAGCGGCGGACGCCGCGGGCCTGATCGGACAGATCGGTCATAACCAGCGGCACTCGCCGGCCATGCGGACGGCACGGCGCATGGCCGCATCGCCGGAATTCGGCGAACCGACGACGGTATTTACGAAGTACTGCGGCGAGATCCCGACCGAGCCCTTCTGGGGCCTGGAGCCGCTGGTTCGCGGGCTGCTCTACTACCAGGCGGTGCATCCGGTCGACACGTCGCGCAGCATCCTGGGCGAGATCGAGACCGTGACGGCCTACCAGGTTCAGAGCGGCAGCGTTCCCACAGGCGGCCCGATCGTCGCGCTGCTGGAGTTCGTGAACGGCACGCTGGCGGTCCTTGACCAGAACACCGCCACGCCCTATTTCCAGATGCGCACGACCATCACGGGCAGCGCCGGAACCAGCGTGGACGTGGTTGACCTGGACCGGGTCGCGTATCTCCAACGCCCCGAGGACACCGGCCACCGGCGCGTGGAACCCGCCGAATCGGAGTTTGGGATCTTCTACGAGGTCATGCCCGCGCAGACTTGGCAGGTGCCCCGCCAGTATCCGGCCGAGAAAGCCTTCGGCTACGTGGACCAGCTGGCGGCCTTCGCCGCCGCCGTCCGCGGCGGCGAGCCCGGCAAGCCCACGCTGTGGGACGGCTACGAGAACCTCCTGGCGCTGGAGGCCATCTCCCGGAGCCTGACGACCCGCCGGCCGGTGACCATCGACGAGATTCGCGCCGACCTGGGCTGACCCGGCCCGCTGCCGACCCCAGGCTAGAAGCCGCTGGCCAGCGGCAATTGGATCGGCGGTGGCGGCGGAGCCAGCGGTGGGGTGTCGGATTTTGCCTGGCCGATGAAGTCGCGGAGGGCGTTGGCGCGGGCTTCGAGGTCGTCGTCGACAGAGCTGTCGACATAGGTGGTGGAGCCGGGATAGAGATCGGCGTAGAGCGGTTCCAGGTGCGGGAAGAAGCGGCGCAGGTTGTGGAGAAACCACCGCTTGGGTTCCGGCTTTAGGTGCAACATTCGCGTGCCGACCCGCCGCGCTCCGTGCTCGCGCGCCAGCCGCATCAGCTCGGCGATAGCCGCGTCCGAGTCGGTCAGACCGGGCAGCACCGGGGCCATGTTCACGCCCACGTCCAGGTTCAGGTCCGCCAGTTCCCGCACCACCCGAAACCGTTCCGCGGGCGGCGGGACACTCGGCTCGATCCGGCGCGCCAGGTGCGGATCGGCGATGGGGATCGAAACGGTCACACTCACCCCAGCCGCCCGTGCCAGGCCCTGCAGCAAGTGCCGGTCGCGACGGATGAGGGTTGATTTGGTAATGAGTCCGATGGGCGAGCGAGCCGCCAGAAACTCACGCAGGCAGGCCTCGGTCAGCCGCAGGTGACCCTCCACCGGCTGGTACGGATCAGTGGCGGCCCCGACGGCCACGGTCTCACGCTTCCATCGCGGCGACCGCAAGTGGACGCGAAGCCGCTCGGCGACATTGACCTTGGCGAAGATCACCCGCTCGAAGTCTCGCCCTCCGTTCAGGTCAAAGTACGTGTGCGTCTCGCGGGCGTAGCAATACCAGCAGGCGTGGCTGCAGCCCCGATACGGGTTCAGGCTCCATTTGAAGGGCATGCCACGCACCCGGTTTAGCGCGTTGCGGCAGGTGATCTCGCGAATATCCAATCGCACGGCAGCAGCCTTCCACGGCCCCTGCCCGCCAATAGCATACCGAACAAACAGCGAACATCAACATTGAATGTCCCCGTCGCTTAATCGGTACCGGAGCGCGGAGCGGACCTAGTTGTCCGCCAACGCCATCTGCCTCCGCGCCGCATACGGGTTCTCGCGCACTTGCAGTGGAAACGTCACGATCTGCTGATGAAGCCCCGCCTCGTGCACCGCCATCACCATCTCGGCAATCCAGCGGCCGTCAATGGCATCGCACACCGGACGGCGGTCCTGTTCCACGCCCTCGATCAGGTCGCGCGTCATGGTGGTGTGCAGCAACTGGCGCGTGTCAGCCGTGCCGTGCGTGTCACCGAGAGCCTCGGCATTCAGCCGCGGCACCGGGACGGCCTCCCAATTGCTCTCCACGCCCGGATCCAGCTCCGGCCGCCGGTTGATCAGCAACGGCTGGCCGGTGGTGGGGCCACCGCGCAACGAGAGCAGTCCGGCGGTTCCAACCAGCTCGATACCCATCTGGCGATGCATGCCGGGGCCTGTGCGGACCGACGAAAAGGTGCCGACGACCCCGTGCTCAAACAGCAGCGTGGCGAATATCTGGTCGCCGGCCATCAACCCCAGGTTCTCCCGGCCTTCGTACACGTCCGGCAGACCCACGGGTCGGCCGGACTGCATCACGCTGGCGCTCAGCTGGCGCGGGTCGCCCGCGAACTGCCGCATCAGGCCCAGTTGGTGCACACCCAGCACCGCCAGGTCCTCGGCGCCGCCCCGCCGGCTGTCGTTCTTGCCGGTGGCGTGCATGGCCACCAGTCGCCCGATTTCACCCGCGCGGACCATTTCCCGCATGCGCAGCACCTTGGGATCAACTCGCCAGTTATGAGCAACCTGGATCTTCGTTCCGCCGCGCTCAGCCGCGGACACGATGGCGTCGGCCTCGGCCGGCGTGCGCACAAAGGGCTTCTCGCAATAGATGCCCTTGGCCCCGGCCTCAATGGCGGCAAGCATTATGTCGGCGCGCTCGTGCGGACGCCGAAGGCAGACGGTCACGAAGTCCGCCTGCACCGTGCGCAGCATCTGGCGATAGTCGCCGAACGCCTCCTGCGCTCCCAGCTGGTCGGCCTTGGCCCGGGCCAGTTTCGCGTCCACGTCCGCCACGGCCACCACGTCGACCTCTGGGATCAACTGCCAGGCGAGATCCAGGTCATGTCCGTAGTCGCCCGCGCCGGTGGCTCCGATTACGACGGCGGTATACATCAAGCGTGCTCCGTGCTGAGCACAACGCGCGTTGGCGTAAGCATAGTTCCGGCGGGGCGTGAGGGCATGCGGGGCTGCGAGGGCTCGCGAAGCCGATCCTGCGACCCTTCGGGCCCCGGGTCAGCGGCCATTCGCTCCAGCCCCCTAGACGTCCGCCAGGGCCATCTGCCGCCGCGCCGCGTACGGATTGTCTCGCACCTGCAGCGGAAACCGCACGGTCTCCTGCGTCAGCCCGGCTTCGTGAACCGCCAGCACCATCTCGACCGTCCAGCGGCCGTCGATCGCGTCACAGACGGGACGGCGACCTTCCTCCACGGCGCGCAGCAGATCCAGGGTCATACTGGTCTGCAGCAGCTGTAGTTCGTGCGCCGTGCCTTCGGTGTCACCGATGGCGGCGGCATCCAGGTCGGGTACCGGCACGGCCTCCCAGGTGCTGTCGACACCTGGATCGTCGCCGGGCCGCCGGTTAATCAGCAGTTCCCGGCCACGCTTACCGTGGCTGCGCATTGAGATGATCCCCTCGGTTCCGACCACCTCAATCCCGAAGGCCCGGTGCATGCCGGGGCCGGTGCGAACCGATGAGATGGTGCCAACCACGCCGTGTTCGAATATGTAGGAGGCAAAGAGCTGATCGCCGGCGATCAGTCCGATTTTTTCGTTGCCCTCGTGCACGTCCGGTAGGCCCACCGGGCGCCCCGACTGAAACACCGCGCCGCTCATCTGGCGTGGATCGCCGGCAATCTGGCGCATCAGGTCCATCAGGTGGACGCCCAGTACCCACAGGTCCTCGGCTCCGCCGCGGCGGTCGTCGTTCTTGCCGGTGGCGTTCACGGCCACCAACCGACCAATCTCCCCGTCGCGAATCATCTCGCGCATGAGGATCACGGCGGGATCAATCCGCCAGGTATGGGCGACCTGGATCTTGGTGTGACTGCGACTTGCCGCCGCAATCACCGCGTCCGCCTCCGCAGGCGTGCGGACCAGCGGCTTCTCGCAGTAGATCCCCCTGGCCCCGGCCTCGATCGCCGCGTGAATCATCTCCGCGTGCACGTCGGGCTGGCGGTTGCAGATGTTCACGAAGTCCGGCTGCACGCTGGACAGAGCCTCGCGATAATCCCCAAAGGCTTGCGGCGCCCCCAACTCGTCCGCCTTCGCTCGAGCCGACTCCTCGTCCACATCGGCCACGGCCACTACCTCAACCTCCGGCACCAACTGCCACGCAAGGTCCAGATCGTGTCCGTAGTTGCCCGCGCCCGTTGCTCCAATGATGACGGCGGTGTACATGGACTGCTCCAACGGCCAGTGGCCAGCGGCTCGTAATTGGAGGCAGCATAGCGCCGGTTGGTGGGTGAAGCTTGGTGGAAATCGAGTCGTGGAGGCTGATGGCTGCGGGTTGCCTGCGAAGCAGTTGTGCATGGTGATACACGCGGTCCGTGTTCGGACGCTGCCCGATCCGCGGGTGCCCGAGGGTTACGCGCTGCGGACGTACCGGCCTGGCGATGAAGCGAGCCTGGCGCCGACATTGCAGGCGGTGGGCTTCAGCAGTTTTGGCCGGGATGCGGTGCTGGAGTGCCTGGAAGACGCGGACCGGCGGGCGGGTTCGGCGGTGGTGGCGTTTGAGGGACGGATCGTGGCTTCGACGTTTGCCTCGCGGATGTCGTGCGATCGGGTCAGCCCGGTGACGCGGATGCCGGGCGAGCCGCTGCGGGAAGGGGTGCTGGACTACGTGGCGACGCACCCGGATCACCAGGGACGAGGGCTGGGTCGAGCTACGTGTACGGCGGTGTCGCGCTACCTGGTGGCGCAGGGTTGCGCGATGGTGTCGCTGCTAACTGATGACTGGCGGCTGGCGGCGATTCACCTGTATCTCTCGCTGGGATTCGAGCCGGTGATGAATCGGGAGGATATGCCGGGGCGGTGGGCCGGGGTCCTTCACGAACTGGAGAGGCACGGACATGCGGACGCTTAGGTTGGGGTTGGCGGGGCTTGGGCATGGGCGGACGTTGCTGCAGGCGAACCTGCCGGAGTTTGACGAACTGCCGGTGCGGGTGACGGCGGTGTGCGAAACGAATACCGAGTTGATGGCGTCGATGGCAGCCCAGTACGGGGTGGAGACCGTGACGTCGGACTACGAGGTGCTGGTGGGGCGGGACGATCTGGACATCATCGGGATCTATACGCCGGGGCCGCTGCACTGCGAGCAGATCCTGGCGGCGCTGGAGGCCGGAAAGCACGTGATGGTGACGAAGTCGATGGTGTATTCGATGGCGGAGGTTGAGCGGGTCGTCGAAGCGGTGGACCGTACGGGGCTGACGCTGCTGGTGACGCAGTCGCTGCGGGGGCGGCTGGATTTCATGGATGCGAAGCGGGCGTGCGACGCGGGGGAGATCGGCGAGTTGTTCATGGCGGAGGCGCATTACGTGCACGACCTGCGGCCGGTGTACCGGGCGACGCCGTGGCGGACCTCCATGCCGCAGGACTTGATCCTGGGTGGGGCGTGTCATCCGATCGACCTGTTGCGCTGGTTCATGGGGGATATCGCCGAGGTGCACTGCGTGGGGCTGCGCAGCGGGGTGGCGCCGGAGTATCCGCAGGAGGACTGCTTTTTCATCAACGTGCGGTTCGCGAGCGGGATGGTGGGTCGGGTGGCGAATCTGCTGGGGATGGTTCACCCGCACGGGGAACGGGCGAATGGCCTGACGGTGTACGGCACGAAGGGGACGATCCGGGACAACGTGAAGACCATGGACGCCGAAGACGACCTGCCGCAGCGGGCGTACGTAACGGAGCTGCCGCCGCATCGCGGTCACGCGGGCGAGATGATCGTGATGCTGCGTCATATGGCAGATTGCGTGCTGAACGGGACGAAGCC
>DAOUIX010000213.1:0-18002 GCA_034423235.1 Chloroflexota bacterium
TGGAGCACCTGACGGCGAGCGCGGACAACCCGGTGCTGCATCCGAACGACAGCACGGAGCAGGAGAACCACTACCTGATGCTGGCGCCCTACGCGGGGCAGTACGTGATGCCCTACGAATACGGCTGGTACGTACCCAACGGCACCGGACGGTTCGGCATGTACTGCGCCGACATCCGGCTGGCGGTGAGCCGGGACGGGGAGCACTTCAGCCGGGTGCAGACGCACCAGCCGCTGATCCGGCGGGGCGTGCGCGGGGACTGGGACAGCGGGTCGCTGGTGATCGCGGACAAGCTGGTGGAGCACAACGACCGGATGTACCTGTACTACTGCGGCAATGGCGAGGACTGGACCAGCTGGCCGGGCGGGAACATTCCGGATGACTCGCACTGGCGGAACACCGGGGCGCTGCGGCTGTCACAGATGGGGCTGGCGACGCTGGGGCGGGACCGGTTTACGTGCCTGGAGACGGTGGACCGGGAGACGCCGGGGTACGCGGTGACGCGGGCGATCACGGCCGAGGAGCGCGAAGCGCGGCTCTCGCTGAACGTCAGCGACGGGCAGCCGCTGCGGAGCTGGGTGGAGGTGGAGGTGCTGCCGGCGGAGGGCGACGAGCCGCTGGCGGGGTTCAGCCGCGACGATTGCCGGCCGCTGGGTCGCGACGGGTTGCGGGAAGCGGTGACCTGGCGGGAGCGGCGTTGGGACGAGTTGGGAACGGCTGCGGTCCGGCTGCGGATTCACTTCTGCGGCGCGGCGCGACTGCACGCGTTGAATTTCAGCAGCTGAGGGCGGGGTCCGATGACCATGATGAGCGGCGGGGAAGCCCTGGTTCAGTCCCTCGTGCGGGAGGGAGTGGATGTGGTCTTCGGGATTCCGGGCATCCACATGTCCGGGATCATTGCGGCGCTGCGGGACCATCCCGGCATCCGGATGATCACGACGCGGCACGAGCAGGCGGCGGCGCACATGGCCGACGGCTATGCGCGGGTGTCCGGCAAGCCTGGGGTGGTGCTGGTGGTCCCGGGCGCGGGGGTGTACAACGCGGCCAGCGGCCTGGCGACCGCCTACGCCCGTTCGTCGCCGGTCCTGGCGATTGCGGGACAGATTCCGCGGGGGCAGATCGGCAGCGGCCTCGGCACGTATCACGAGGTCCTCGGTCAGGCGGACATCGTGGGCGCCGTGACCAAGTGGCGGCACGCCGCCAACACGCCGCAGGAGATTTCCCCGGCCGTGACGGAGGCCTTTCGGCAGATGCGTAGCGGCCGCCCGTATCCGGTACTGATCGAGATCCCGCCGGAGGCCGGGGTGGAGCGCGACGAGGTCACGTTGCAAGACCCGGCGCCGGTGCCGCAGATCGTCCCGAGCCACGAGCGGCTGCGTGAAGCGGCGCGGCTGATTGCGGAGTCCCAGCTCCCCGTCATCTACGCCGGCGGCGGGGTGGCTCGCTCGGACGCCGAGGCGGCACTTATCAGCCTGGCCGAGGCGACGAATATCCCGGTCATTACCTCCTGCGGCGGCAAGGGCACCATTCCCGATCGGCACCCGCTCGCGTACGGCTCGTGCTTCGCGCACCACGGCGAGTTCGACCAGATGAATCAGCTCTTCGAGGTGATGGAGGCGGCGGACCTGGTGATCGGCATCGGGACGCGCTTTTCCCTGGGCAACCCGGCGGGCGAGGCCTCCACGCTGATCAATATCAACATTGACGAGGCGGAAGTCACGCGAGTTCAGGCCAACACGCACCCGCTGCACGGCGACGCCAAAGCCACGATCGAGGCCCTGCTTCCCCTGCTCGACGCAGCCGGCGCGGGGAACCGGCCGTCACCCGAGGAGGCCGTCGCGGCCGCTCGACGGCTGATCGCCTACCAGGACATTCAACTCAAGGAGCCGCACTTCCCGATCCTGGAGACCATCCAAGGCAGCATTCCGGAAGACACCCACATCGTCTGGGACGTTACGCAGTTCGGCTACTACGCGCGTACGCACTACCCGGTACACGAGCCGAAGACGTTTATCGACTCCGGCTACTCGTTCAACCTCGGTTTCGGGTTTCCCACGGCCCTGGGGGCCAAGGTGGCCCATCCTGGGCGCCCAGTGATATCGGTCAACGGCGACGGTGGGTTTTTGTTCAACGCCGTGGAACTCGCGACGGCCGTGCGATACGGGATCAACGTCACCAGCATCGTCTTTCGAGACGACGCCTACGGAAATGTCGCCCGCGACCTGGAGGAGTTTTTCGACGGCGACTACGAGACCGACCTGCATAACCCCGACTTCGTGGGATTCACCGAGTCGTTCGGGGCGGTCGGCATGCGGGCGGACGATCCGCAGGACCTGAAAGAGTTGCTTCCGCGCGCGCTCGAGTGCGAGGCGCCAGTCGTGATCGACGTTCCAGTCGGCGATCTGCAGCTTCCGCGCGCCGAGTTCATGGCCGTCCTGCCGAAGCTCCCGTGGGTTCGTCCCCAGGAAGGGCTCATAGGTTCGTAGGCCCTCGGATACCCGGCCTCGGCCGTGGGGCCGGTAGCATCCGCTTCCCTCGCTCCGCCCGGCAGGGAAACTACCCGAGGGCTGCATCGCTCGCTCTTCGTGCACCCGATTGGAATTGGCCGGCCGATGGTGAATCGATGCTGATCAGCCCGCCGGGGCAGACCTCCTGATGGACAGCAACCCAGCGGTGCAGGCGGCGCTGCCGCGGCGGCAGGTGGTGTTGACGTTGGGCGGGCTGATGCTGGCGTTGTTTTTGGCGTCGCTGGATCAGACGGTGGTGAGTACGGCGATGCCGCGGATCATTGCGGATTTGGGCGGGTTCGACCGGTTTACGTGGGTGACGACGGCTTACCTGGTGGCGTCGACGACGACGGTTCCAATCGCGGGGCGGTTGTCGGACCTGTATGGGCGGAAGGCGTTTTTCCTGGGTGGAATCGTGGTTTTCCTGGTCGGATCGGTATTGGCGGGCGTGAGCCAGTCGATGAATCAACTCATCGCGTTTCGCGCCATCCAGGGCATTGGCGGCGGGACCATGATGGCGATGTCGTTCACGACCGTCGGCGACCTGTTTCCGCCGGCCGAGCGCGGGAAGTACCAGGGCATTGTTGCCGCCGTGTTCGGCCTGTCGTCGGTGATTGGTCCGACGCTGGGCGGACTCATAACCGACTCGCTGTCGTGGAACTGGGTGTTTTATGTCAACGTGCCGCTGGGGCTGCCGGTGATCGCGCTGTTTATCAGGTTCTTCCCAAACACGCGGCCGGAGAAGCGAACGTTTCAGCTGGATTACGCGGGGATGGGGCTGCTGGTGCTGGTGGTTGTGCCATTGCTAATCGGGCTGTCGCTGGCCGGGGTGCAATTCGAATGGCTGTCGCTGCAGATCGTGGGAATCCTGGTCTTCGCGGCGGTGATGACGGTGATCTTCGTGCTGGTGGAGCGGCGGGCGGCGGATCCGATCATGCCGCTGGGCATCTACTCAAACCCTGTCGTCAGCACCTCCCTGGTGGCCGTCTTCATCACGGGGTTCGCGATGTTTGGGTCGATCATCTTCATTCCGCTGTTTTTCCAGGGGGTGCTGGGGGCTTCGGCCACGAGCAGCGGCTCGTTCATGACCCCGATGATGATGAGCATGGTGGTGGCGGCGGCGCTGTCGGGACAGGCGCTGTCGCGGCTGGGCGGGCACTACCGGCTGCAGGGGCTGATAGGGATCGGGATCATGACGGGCGGAGTGGTGATGACCTCGCGGATGACGGCCGATACGTCCTTTGGACAGGCGGTGGCCAGCATCATGTTGACTGGGCTGGGGCTGGGGATGACGTTTCCGAGCTTCACGATCGCCGTGCAGAACGCCGCACCGATGGGCCAGCTGGGGGCGGTGACGTCGGCCACGCAGTTTTACCGGTCGGTCGGCGGCGCGCTGGGGCTGGCGGTGCTGGGATCGTTCATGGCGAACCGGTTTGCGGCGGGGCTCCAGGAATCGCTGCCGCCGGCGATCCGGCAGGCGGTGCCGGCGGACCAACTGGCGCGGATGGAGGAGAACCCGCAAGCGCTGGTGAATCCGCAGGCGCTGGAGGCGCTGCGAGCGGGTTTTGCCGAACGCGGGCCGCAGGGGGCCGCGATCCTGGATCAGCTGCTGGCGGCGCTGCGGGAGACGCTGGCGTCGGCGATCAGTGCGGTGTTTGTGGTGGTGGCAGTGGCGCTGGCGATCGCGTTTGTGGTGACGACTTTTCTGCGGGAGGTGCCGCTGAGGGGGCGGGGCGCAGATCCGGTTGAGTCTGGACCGGCGTAATCGAGCAGCGAATTCAGGAACCCGGAAACGCAGCACTCACAAGCACCGCCATCGCAGGAATCTCGCGCCTCTCACTAATTGTCAACATACCGCCACACGCTCGACGCGTCACCCTGCCCACGTATGCCAAAGCAGTAGTAGCAATCTTCGGCCGGTGAATCTGACACCACATTAACAATCCCTCTATCAGCGTGGTACTTGAGGAGGCGCCGAGGCTTCGACTTGACTCCCGTCACCAAAAGCATGAATTCCGTAACTCCAACTGATGCAACGACTCCATTAATAGAAACTACCGAAGGACCACTGCCTCCTCTAAGGTCTTGAACTGGAACACCATAGATTGCCTGCTGATCAGCCCGTGCCGCAGCACTCATACCTGCTCTTTGAATATCTCTTGAATCTAATTCGCCATAGCACGACAGACAACCTGCACCGTTCCAAGCCACGCATATGCGCCCACCGTATTGTCTATCGAAGATGTCTGAAGATAGGTCAATGTAAGGCTTTGAATAAGCCGCGCATAGTTCGTTAAGAACTACACGAGAAAGATCATTGTCAAGACAACCAAATATATGACTGCTGTCTAAAATGGCGTCGAAAGCTTCACGGCTAGCGAGCGGGTGTTGCACAACCACCGTATTCACGGCTGGATTGATTTCTTTTGCCAGACGCCTTCCAATTGCAACCTTTAGGGTCTCATGCGCGGTATCGTCAGACTTTAAACCAACGTATCTATTGCGATTAGTGTCATCAATTGTCTGGTCGTCGATCAAGGCCAGTCGAGCGACGCCCAGCAAGCAGAGCTGCTGTACGACGTGGGTTCCGAGACCACCAATGCCGACAACCGCTACTTCGGCGTCTGCCAGCTTGTCCTGCCCCGCCCGGCCGAAGAACTGGATACTTCGATCGTAGCGGCTACTGTGCATAGCTGGGACCATTCAGCGAAGAGATCTTGGTGGGATACAGAGACAGTTCGCCGACGGAGACGGCATCAACGTGCCATGGGTCACTTGGACCATCAATCCAGGCAAGGCCATCAAAGTCGGCTTGAGTGACGACTATGGCCAGATAAGATCGTCCCCGTAGTCGCCACCAAACATGCGGTACAAATTCCCGAAAGCCAAAGTAATCTGACCGTGAGAATTCCGCTGGTCGCATGCCTAGGTGGGAGTGAAACTCGACAATCGAAGCGCCTAGATCATGTGCCCGCTTGATGACATCAGCACGGACAAAGTCGGCCAACTCGAAGTGTTTGCTGGTGCGTGATCGATATCCATGCGCAGGTACCGGGTACCACTCGAGATGCGTGAACGTGTGAAGTTCACCACGACTCTCATGGGTGACAAACATAAAGGCTGCAGACTCGGCCTTGATGTCGTCGCAAAGCAAATGCTCCCAGACTTGCTCATGCACGTCTGCCGGCATCTTCAGAAGTACCCGCGCTGAATCATGCTCCATCTTCAAACCTCTCCGCGAAGCCTCGCACCCAGTGAAGAAGATTCGGTCCGTGCTCAATCGCAGATCTCGGTATCCAGTCATCACCGACAGGGGCCCAGGAGAAGAACCCCCAAACCCCGCCGAACGGCGGCTGCGTACCCGCGTTGCTCGTATAGTCACTGGGATCGTTGCCCTTGAAGGTCAGCCCTTGTGGCACATATATCCCGTATGGAGGCGCCGAGGGATAGCCCGAAGGAATCTGAAACGCGACATCCGTCGATGGCCGACTCCACCCCTCCGGAAGAGGATATGCTGAAACGCAAACCCAGCGCTCCTCGGGTCGGTAGACCACGCTTGGGAACTGCTGCCGCACCATCTCCAGTTCCGCCTTGATGCGCTCCTCCAGCACGGTTACCCGCGCTGGAAACGGATTTTCTTGGCGAAGGCCATTCCGGGCTGGAGCTTCACTTCCTCGCCGGGCTGGAGAGTGCGCTCCGAGTTGTCGTCCAGGTCAACCAAGATCACGCCCACCGACGGGTCCCAGCCGCCCAGAGCGGCGATTTCCTCGGTCGTGATCGTGTCCCGGTCCCAGGGCTTCAACTCTCCCTCAATATCGATCTCGAACTTGACCTCAATCAGCGTCGGCTCGCTCATCGCTGCCTCCTTGGCACTACCGCCCAGTCCTTACTGTCAGGACCGGTGCCTCTGATGTCAGCTTACATGGCTGACACGCTGTGTCAAGGGGCCTAAAGAGTCAACTGCTGTTCGTCCGCCGCCGGAAACATCGTCTCGAGGCGAATTCGAGCCACGACAGGGTTGACGTCAAAGGCGTCCGCTAGCCGTTGAACAGCTCCGCCGCGACGGTCTCTGGGAAGAATCGCAATACCCAGCTGTCCACGCGACACCAGGAAGGAGCCGAGCGCCTCCCGAATCAACACTCGCGGAAGCAGCAGCGCGCCTATGAACTTATTCGCCTGAAACTCCCACCACCGGCCGTCGTAACTAGGAGACTGCGACCGCAAGCCAGCGCTGTCGTCGGTACTGGTCCGGCAAAGAACGGTCCGTCTTCCAAAATCAATGTCGTCCTCGAACAGCGCCTTCGAGTCCGATCGCCTTTGAAGGCGGAACAGTTCACCGTGCACGAGCATGTGCCCAACCTCGTGAGCAAGAGTGCTGCTGATCCGACGCTCCGCAGCCCTGCTTCCCTCCTCCGAGAGGGCGCGGGCAACTACAACCTCCGTCGGGCCCGCAGGGCCAAACCTTGTGAATCCAAGCAGACTTGGCGGAAGCTCCTCGAATCTGGGAACGATGGCGAATCGCTTCTCGATGAACCGGTCCACGCGAATCGGCGATGGCTCAGTCGGAAGGAGCCCAACGCCACGCAGTTCGTTGGTCGCCATCGACTCGATTTCGTCGTCCTTGAGGTAAATGCGCTCCACGAACGGCCCAGACCGCGCTCTCGAGAGCCTCATCACGCGTCGCGCTGGTTCTCCGCCGGTCGGTTGTCCCGCCGTTGTACGAATTCCAAGAGTTCCTGCGGGCTGACCTGCTTTTCCATGACTTGTCGGAACGCGAAACCGAACTCTGGGTTCGCGTGTGTCGCTTTCCGGAATTCTCGAAGCGGTGGACGAGTGTCGTTCTTCTTTAGGTCCGCAAGCGAACTCTGCAACGCTTGTGCTACGGCGCTCATGTGCTTATCGGATGGGTAGCGTCGGTCTAGCTCGACATCCGACATGAACGCTGCGGACACGCCGATGAGAGTCGCCAGCTCGCGCAGCGACAAGTCCCTTTCCTCACGCAGTTCCCGGATCCTCTGTCCAAGCGTCTTCATAATTCGCACCGGGAGTAGGTACACATCAGCAGCGTGTCACTTTGACGAAGTCTGGGCAACCGACGTGAGTGAGGCCAGAGGCAAGCTGCCTCGATACCCGATCGCCGGTGGGACAAGGCGCCTAGCGTCGGGACTTGATTGATCGAGGTTTGCAGGCGAGCGACCGGATCGTCGTCAAAGCCGCTGCTTCACGTGATTGCCTAGACAGCGAACTAGGCAACTTTGGCGAAGCACTCAATATCGGGGACCCTCGCCGACTGCGGAACCGAAGCTGTAGCCCGCATGGCGAGTAGCTGAAAGTCCTAGTCCGCACGAACTGAATTCAACGTGGGGCTCGATGTCAGAGTCTCGGCCAAGTCTCTATCCAAAAGAGCGAATCTTCTGGACCCATCCACGCAACTCAAGCGAGTCGGGGTAAGTGCGTTGAGTGTGCAGCGCATGGCGAGACCACTCTTGCCCAATTCGGGCTCGGTCCCTTCCAAGACAACAACGGGCGGGAGGCGCAGGCGATTCCGCACTACCTCGAGGCCCTGGAGCTCGACATCGATCCCGCCGTGGTGCCTGAAGCGCTGGCCTGGCTGGCGAGCAGCCTGTACAAGACCGGGCAGCCAGAGGAAGCCTCGCTCAGAGCAGGCCAAGCCCTCCGTCTCGCCACGGACCCATGGCTCGAAGGATTCCTGGGCCGGCTTTTGCGACGCATCGGCCGGGACGTCGACGAAGCGCAACCAGGCCGGTAGAACAGCGACTAGGGCGGGATTCCGCAACCACGACCAGCGTCCCGCTGGTACCAGAGGGCGGCAGTACTCTCCGAAGCGCGGAGGCCAGTCGCAAGGAAGGCAATGAAGTCGCGAAGAGGCCACTGGATTGCTGTCGTGCTGGCCGCCAGCCTCTTGCTGGTTACGGTCAGTGGGTGTGGCGAGACACCACCTCCTCGTCCGCCACCGCCGCCGACACCAACCCTGGAAGAGCGACGAGTCCAGACTCCGACGGACTTCGGCTACAACACGCGGGTGGTCGATGGCGACATCCACGTGTGGCACGCGCCGCATTGCCGGCCGGTTCCTCCCGCCGAATTTGTCGCCTCAGTAATTCTGACCGACCTGCGTTCCGGGTCGCACCTGTACTTGAACCGGGACGGTTCGGTCAGGTCTTCTCCCCCGCCCGACTACCGCAGCGACGAGGGCCGAGAACGATTTGCCGAGGTGCTGGCCGACCGTTCCCTGATGGAAGTCATCCTGAACCGGTTTGAATGCCCTGGGCGCCCGTAATGCCAGTGCCAAGCGAACACTCCTGTCGCAGGCCGCAATGTCGATCTTGTGCGCCCCGCGCTGACTACTAGAAGTCCAGAGTTCAAGTAGCCCTGGGGAGCGTCTTGGCTCAGCGAGCCGGGCCGCGGAGTCACTGACTCGATCTCGCGGCGCGACAGCGCCGGGCCATTCGCAGCCGAGCCGGACCAGCCAGCTACACGCTTGCTCCGGCGAATTGCAGGGCAAAGAGGCGGGCGCTGCGGAGGGCGAGGCGGAGGCGGATGGGGGTGTTGGGGGGTACACCGAGGTCTGGGTCGCCTCCCCAGGTGACGGGGTGGCGGAGGTAGTTGCCGAGGATGCGGTCGCAGTCGGCGAGGGTGCGGCCAGGGATTGGGCGGCCGTGGGCGTCCTGGATCTCGACCCGGCCTTCGCCGGAGGCTGAGGCGTCGACGTTTAGGATCAGTTTGGACCCGTCGACGGTGATTGGCCGGGTGACGAGTTCGCCGCCGGTGTAGGCGAAGTTGGCACTGACGAAGCCATCCAGGCGCTGCTCGGTCCAGCGAATGACGCCGCCGGGGTTGTTCTGGCGCTTGTGGCCGTGGGACTGGTCGTAGGCGGTGTGGTACTGGAGCACGGTGTCGCCGCGGACGAGGAGGCCCTGCACCGCGTAGCACATGCGCTGGCCGGGGCCTTCGGCGTCGATGCCGACGTAGGGGCGACGGTCGGGGCGGTCCCAGGAGATTCCGTCGCGACTGACGGCGAGCTGGATGTCCATGAGGCCGTCGTTGCGGGGCGGGTCTGTGTCGTCCATCTCGTCGGGTGTGAAGTGGTGGTACATGGACATGGTGGCGAGGTAGACGTCGTCGGCCCCCGGATACTTGACGACGGACGGGGTGTAGATGTCCATGTCGGGCGGGTCGTCGTCGTCGCAGGCGATGACGATGGGCAGCTGGTCGATGACGTGGCGGTCGCTTTCCTCGTTCGACAGGTCCCAGCCGTCGCGGCTGGTGAGGTCGTCGGTTTCCCAGCGCGCGACCGCGCGGCGGCGGCGGCCGTCGGGATGGTGGGAGAAGCCCCGGAGGTAGGCGACGTAGCGTTTGATGCGGTCATCCCAGAAGGCCATGTTCTGGGTATCGCCGGCAAGCCGGATGCCGTTGGAGCCGAGTTCACGGAAGACGTAGCCGTCGGACGAGGCAAAGACGCCGTAGCCGTCGTCGCCCGGGTCGTTCTCGAGGCTGAGGCCGAAGGTCTTGTAGCGTTCGGAGGGCGGGGCGGTCGGGTCGATGAAGACGTTGGAGCGCTTGGGTTTGGGCGGGATGAGGTTCATGTCGCGCCGGCCGTTGAGCTCGACCAGGCCGAGGTTGGGTTTGCGCCAGTGGCGGCCGTCCTCGGACTCCGCATAGCCAAACCGAGCGGATTCCAAGCCTTGGCGAATGATCGACGCGAGGTACCAGCAGCGACCCAGGCCGTTGTCGTCGAGGACCGTGTTCTGGAAGTGGATGTGGTGCTCCCAGGCGCGGTCGCGACCGATGGCGATGCCGCCCGGGAACGGGGGATTGACGCTCAATGCCACGTTGGATGTGTGGTCGGCCAGGGAGAGGTCGATGAAGAGGTGTTTGCGTGAGCCGAGGTCAGCTACGTCGGTTCCCATATTGACCATCTCCTGTCGAGTGCGGGCGGTCCGGCGGCGCAATCCCGACGCTGCGCAGGCCCCAGATCGACGTTAGCTTTCGGCAGCTTCGTGCTCGTTGCTCGTAAGCAAAGGTGAGCCGAGGCGGCGCGCATGCGACAATTGCAGCGTACGCCTCAACCACTACCCGCACGAGGGAGCGCACCATGGGACGCGGCGCCCGAGTTTCGATCGAATACTGCAGCCAATGAAACTATCTCCCTAAAGCCGTCCGTGCGACGGAAGAGATCCTGGGAGAGCATGGCACCGACGTGGGCGAGATGACGCTGATGCCTTCGGGTGGCGGCGTGTTCGAGGTGGTCGTCGACGGCGACTTGGTGTTCTCGAAGAAGGCGCTGGGGCGTCATGCGGAGGACGGCGAGGTGTTGCCGTTGGTAAGCGCGGCGATTTCCGGCTAGCTCGACTGATTTACGAACGGGCCGCGGTCCCGGACTGGTTTGTCCGGCATCGTGGCCCGGTTCGATTAACGGGTCCAACGTGGCGGCGGTGGCTCGCGAGGGACGGGTGCGCCTGAGGCCGAGTTGAGCCCCGGTTCTGGCGTTCAAATCGAGGGTCGTGCGCTAGAGTTTCTGCAGGCTCTCTTGCTGGGCGGTGTGGTGGGCCAAGCAGCGTCCGGATGACGGGAATCCGGGACCGAGGTTCACGGAGGTGCCGATGACGGCGGAGCTACGCGCCCTCGAGATTGAACGCCGGTTGACCAGGGTTGACGCACTGGTTGCCACCGTCGCAACCAAGGCGGATTTGCGCGCGCTGGAGACGCGCCTGATCAGGTGGATGGTCGGGTCCGCGTTGGCCGCGGCGGCGCTCACCGGGACCATCGTGTCGGTGATCAGCCGGTTTTGGACTTAGACGCAAGGACGGGATATCCACCGAAGCAAGGGCAGGGTCCGCCTCGGTCAGACCGCGGGAGCGGGGGATTGGCCGGCCTGGTCGAGGCGGCGTTTGGCTTCGGCGTAGGTGTCCGGGGGCAGGGCGCCGCGGATTTCCATGGCGCCGAGGCCGAGGCGCGTTATGTCAAGTCCAGTGCGTCCGAGGGTTGCGGTGGGGAGGTCGGTTGACATCTGGTTGTCCTCCGTGGCGGATGGCCTGCGCGCTAGGCGCTGCCTGAACTGTTGACGGCCTCCAGTACGCGGACCGGCGAGGCGGGGAGGTGGCGGATGCGGCCGCCGGTGGCGCTGTGGATGGCGTTGGCGAGGGCGGCCAGTGGCGGCACGATGGGCAGCTCGCCTACGCCGCGCACGCCGTAGGGATGGCCGGGGTTCGGGTACTCGACCATGACGATTTCAAGGTTCGGGACGTCCAGGGCGGTGGGCATGCGGTAATCGAGGAACGAGGTGTTGGTCATGCGGCCGGCGTCGTCGTAGGTGTAGCCCTCGGTGATGGCCCAGCCGATGCCCTGGGCGACGCCGCCCTCGATCTGGCCGCTGGCGTAGGGCGGGTAGACCGCCTTGCCTACGTCCTGGACGGCGGTGTAGCGGAGGACGTCGACCTTGCCGGTTTCGGGATCGACGGCCACGTCGACGATGTGGGTGGCGAAGGAGGGGCCGGGGAGGGTTGGCGTGGTGGTGGCAACGCCGACGGGGGCCTCGCCCTCGCGGACGATGAGGCGGGCGGCCTCGGCGAAGTCGACGACATAACCGTTGGCGGCAAAGCCGTCCAGCGAGACGTCGATCGTCGACTCGGCCACGTCCCAGATGTCGGCCAGGGCGTCGCGCATCTTGCTCTGGAGATCGCGGGCAGCCTCAATGGCGGCCCAGCCTGTGGCGAAGGTGGTGCGGCTGCCGGCGGCGTTTCCGCCTTCGGCGATGGCGTCGGTGTCGGGGATTCGGGGATGGACGCGGTCCGAACCGATGCCGAGAGTCTCGGCCAGTTGCATGGCGATGGACGTACGGGTGCCGCCGATGTCGGGGGAGGACTCCAAGAGGGTGACCGAGCCGTCGCCGTTGAGGCGGGCGGTGGCGGATGAGGTTCCGCCGCCGTTGCCCCAGAAGCCGCTGGCGACGCCGCGGCCGCAGAGGCGGCCGCTCTGCTGCGCGACCGGGGATTGCCAGTGATCGGTGGCCTGGGCCACACGGAGTTGTTCGCAGTTGCCGATGTCGTTGAAGCGGGTGCCGTTGGGACGCAGGTCGCCTTCGCCGGAGGCGTTGCGGAGGCGGAACTCGAGGGGGTCGATGCCGAGGGCTTCGGCCAATTCGTCGATCACGCCCTCGACGGCAAAGGCGGCCTGGGGGGCGCCGGGGGCGCGGAAGGCCTGAGACTTGGGCTTGTTGACGACGACGTCGTAGCCGTCGACGCGGAAGTTCTGGAGCCGGTAGGGCGCAAAGCCGCAGTTGGCGGCGCCGCCGACGGAGGAGCCGGGAAAGGCGCCGGCTTCGAAGTGCATCGTGAGCTGCGCCGCGGTGAGGTCGCCGCCCGCCGTTGCGCCGATCTTGCAGCGGATGAAGGCGGCGGGGGCGGGGCCGGTGCCGAGCAGGGTCTCGGTGCGATCCATGGTGATCTTGACGGGTCGACCGGCCTTGCGGGCCAGGACCACCGCGATTGGGGCGACATAGTTGGTGAGCTTGCCGCCGAAGCCGCCGCCGATCTCGGCGGGGACGACGCGGATGTTCGAGATCGGGATGCCGAGCATCTGGCTGATCTCGTTGCGGACGCCGAAGTGGCCCTGGGTGCTGCAATGGATCTCCAGGGTGCCGTCGGCGCGCCAGAAGGCGGTGGCGTTGTGGGGCTCGATGTAGCCCTGGTGGATGGTGGAGGTGCTGAAGTCGCGTTCCAGGACCAGGTCGGCGGCAGCGAAGCCGGACCGGATGTCTCCCTCTTCGAGGACGATGTGCTTGGCGATGTTTCCGGGGTCGTCGGCGAACGCGCCGGCGGTTTCCATGCGCAGGTGGGGGTGCAGGATGGGCGCGCCGGGGGCGCTGGCGGATTTGGCGTCGAGAACAGCGTCGAGAACCTCGTATTCGACGTCGATCAGGCGGAGGGCCTCGGCGGCGACGTGGAGTGAAGTCGCGGCGACGGCGACCACGGCGTGGCCGTGGTAGAGGGCCTTGTCGCGCGCCATGACGTTCATGGCCTTGAGGTGGATGGCGTTGCCGAAGGCGTGGGGACCGTCCAGCGGCGGCAATGGAATGTCGGCCGACGTCATGGTGGCCAGGACGCCAGGCAAGGCCTCGGCGCGCGAGGTGTCGATGCGGGCGATGCGCGCGTGGGCGTGCGGGCTGCGCAGCACCTGGGCGTGGAGCATGCCGGGAATGCTGACGTCCACGCCGAAGACCGCGTGCCCGGTCACCTTATCGACGCCGTCGTGGCGGATTGGGTTGGTTCCAACGACGTTCAGTTCAGGTGCGGTTGAGGTCATTCGCGATTCGTCCGGGCGCTGGTTCACTGACGATCTTCGCATGCGAAAGCGGTACTTGCCGGCATCGGCTATAGGAGCCGGGCTGCAAAGCTCGACGCAGCCCGTGCTAGGTTCACGCAAGCAGCGCACGCTGCGGGACAAGCAATCAATGACTGCTTATCGGTCGACACGCTGGAGCCGTCGGCGCGTGAGCCTGACGATTGCCGCGGTGCTGGTTGGGCTGGCTATCGCGGCCTGCGGCGGAGACGAGAAGCTGGTGCGGCAGGACTATTACTCGGTGATTGCGCCGGAACGTTGCGGTGGGGTGAGTTCCGTGAGCTGCGCCGGATACCAGGCGACGCCCACGCCCACCGCAGCCCCATAGACGGCGAGCCGTGGGTGTGCTGATGGGACGAAAGCCGGCTTGAGCGCAGCGGCGCGACCAAATGTGCTGGTGCTGATGAGCGACCAGCACAACCCGCTGGTGAGCTCGCCGTACGGGCATTCCTTTGTCCAGACCCCGACGATCCAGAGCCTGGCCGATCAGGGGGTAACGTTCGAGAACGCCTACTGTCCGTCGCCGCTTTGCGTGCCGTCGCGATCGGCTTTTCTGACGGGATTGCCGGTCCACCAAGTCGGCGCCTGGGACAACTCGTGCCCGCTGCCGGTTACCGAGCCGACGTGGGCGCACCGGCTGAACGCTGTGGGCTACGAGACCACGGTGTGCGGGCGGATGAGCATTGGCGGGCCGAATCAGATGCACGGGTTCGCCCGGCGCATCCACGACGAGATGCGGCCGGGCGTGATGGGCTCCAGCTTTCCGGATTGGGAGGCGCCGATTCGCGCGCATACCGGAACTCGCGAGCGGCTTGAGACTGCGGGCACCGGCGATACCTGGCAACAACGGTACGACGAGAGCGTGACTGACTCGGCGGTGGCGTACCTGTCGGATCCGGCACGCAAGGATGGGCCTTGGGCGGCCGTGGTGGGCTGGTTTCTGCCGCACACGCCGCTGACGGTACGGGCTGAATACTTCGATATGTACTACCCGGACCACGCGGATCAGCCAAGCGCGGCTGCCCAGCCGATCGACATGGTGCATCCCCAGAGCCGACGGTTTCGAGAGTATCTGGGCGCGGAGGGATTGACTGAAGCCCAGATTGGACGGTCACGGGCGGCCTACTACGGCATGGTTTCATTCACGGACGCACAGGTTGGCCGGGTCCTGGAAGCGCTGGAGGCCAGCGGGGCAGGCGACAACACGCTGGTGGTTTACACGTCGGACCATGGCGAGATGATCGGCGAGCACGGGCTGTGGTGGAAGAGTTCGTTCTACGAGCCGTCGGTGCGGGTGCCGCTGATCGCGGCGTGGCCGGGCCGCATCGAGCACGGTTCGCGGGTGGCTACGCCGGTGTCGCTGCTGGACCTGACGCGCACCATCGTGGAAGCGGCGGGCGCCGAAGCCGAGGGGATCGTCGGCGACGACCTGCTGGAATCGGGGCTTGATGGCGACCGGGCCGTGTTCGCGGAGTTCGAGGCGCATGGGACGGACCGCCCCGGCCGCATGGTCCGGCGTGGACGCTACAAGCTGAACTACTACCACGGAGAACCGCTGGAGCTATTCGATTTAAACACGGACCCGCACGAAACGGCCAACCTTGGGTCGGATCCCGAATACGCCGACGTTCGCGACGATCTCATCGACCTGGTACTGGCGGATTGGTCTCCGGAGGAGATCGACCGGAAAGTCCGCGAGAGTCAGCGGCGGCGGCGGATTCTGTTTGCCGGCATGCCGTAAGCAGAACGCTCGCGGCTTCCTTTGGCCTCGGCCGGTTTGCGCGCCGGCGGGTATCCGGCGACGATACGCGGTGAGCGAACTATTCCGATTCGAAAGCCCGGACCCATGGCAAAACACCTGTTTCTAGACCTGGACGAGGTTGCGGCCACGCATAACGTGGAGCAGCGGGTGTGCGAGGCGACGAAGCATCCGGCGAATCCGGTGCTGCCGGTGGGGCGGTTGGACGAGTGGGACGCGGTTCGGGCGAGCGTGTGGTCGGTGCGGACGGTGCTGTACGACCCGGACGACCGTCTGTTCAAGTGCTGGTACACCGGCGCGGACCAGGAGCGCCTGCGCTGGCGGCGCATGGGCTACGCCTACAGCGAGGACGGCATCCACTGGATCAAGCCGAAGCTGGGGCTCTTCGAGTTCAACGGGTCCAAGGACAACAACATCTGCCTGGACATGCTGGGCGCGGTAATTCGCGATCCGACGGAGCCCGACCCGGCCCGCCGGTTCAAGATGGTCACGAAAGATCTGGTAGGGAGTGGGCCGGCGCGTGCCGCGTACTCACCCAATGGGATTAACTGGACGGTGGGTCCGGCCGTCGACCTGCCGGCGCTGGCGCACGGACCGGACATTGTGGTCCTGGCGCTGGACGAGGAGGCCACGGACCCGGATCGTCGATACATCCTGATCTGGCAAGAACGTGTGCCGGCCGCCAAGCCAGGGCCGGCAACGGTCCGCGGCAAGTTCATCGCCTACGGGCCGAGCGTCGAGAAGTTTACGGCCAGTCCCGACAATCCGTTCCTCGATCCCAAGGATGGGCTGGAGCAGGAGAATCACTTCCTGACGCTGGACCGTTATGGCACGGGCTGGATTTCGGTGTACGAGTTCGGCTGGTACGTGCCCAACGGGCTCGGGGTGTTCGGACAGTACGCGGCGGACTTGCGGCTGGCCGTGAGCAAGGACGGCGAGCACTTCTCGCGCATCTGCCTGACCGACAAGGTGATTCCGCGGGGCGAGCGGGGCGCGTGGGACGCCGGATTCCTTGTGATTGGCGACCGCATCATCGTCAAAGACGACACCATCTACATCTACTACAGCGGGCAGGGCGAGGACTGGAGTCTCTGGCCGCCGGGCAACTATCCCAAGGAGTTCGGGGGCGGGAAGAGTGGGTCCGTTCGACTGACGCAGCTGGGCCTGGCGACGCTGCGGCTGGACGGGTTCACGTGCATGCAGACGGTGGACCGGGAGATCTCGGGGTCGCTGGAGACGACGCCGCTGGCGATAGCGCCGGACACGCGGTTGAACGCGAACGTGGCGGACGTGATTGCGCGGCGGAGCTGGGTGGACGTGGATGTGCTGGACGCGGAGACGGGCGAGGTGATTCCGGGATTCAGTCGCGAGGAGTGCGTGCCTCTGGCGGTCGATAACGTGCGGGCACGGGCTACCTGGCAGGGCATGGACCTCGGCGCCTGCGGTCGGCGGCAGGCTCGCCTGAGATTCCACATTCACGGCGCCGCGCGGCTGCACGCCTATACGCTGACCTAGCGCGTTCGACCGTCGCGGATTGCGTCCGTGCGGCAGTTGCCGCGACGATGCACGCACCTGGAACCAGCAGGAGCACGCTCATGGAGCGTCAGTGCATTTCGTCAGGCAAGCCGACCGAGGCCGTTATCGGCTATTCGCGTGCCGTGCGGGTGGGTCCGCACATCTGGGTGGCGGGGACCACCGGTCCGCTGCCGCCCGAGCATCCCGACTCGCCGGGGGACGCCTATGCGCAGGCGAAGCACGCAATCGGGATTATCGAGAAGGGGTTGGCGGAGGCCGGCGCGACGCTGGACGACGTGGTGCGCACGCGGGTGTTCCTGACCGATATCGAGCGCGACGCCGACGCGGTGGGGCGGGCGCACCTGGAGGCATTTGGGAACGCGATGCCGGCGTCGGCCTTTATTGGCTGCACGAGCCTGGTTGGCGGTGAGTCGGTGCTGGAGATCGAGGCGGACGCGTACGTGGACGACGGTTGCTGTTAGCTGCGGTCGGTCCGTCCGGCGCCCGCCGGGTGTGCAGTCCGTACGGCTAGAGTTGCAACGCCTCGCTATCGGGATCGCGGCCTCGCTCGGCGCAGACCTTGAGGTACTCGTCGACCGAGTCCTCAAAAGCCCCGCCCAATTCCGCAGCCGAAGCGCTCTGGAAGGTGATGACGTCTCGCGTGTCCATCACCTCGCCATGGAAAACACCAGCTTCAGCGTCGTACTTGATTGCGGCTCGATATCCGCCGTGATTCATCATGGTCCAGTCTATTCCAGGACCCAGCAGAATGGGTCTAGGGCGCGCGCAGGATCACGTTCTCCGAGTCAAATGCCCAGGTTTCGTGGTAGACGTGGGGGCGGGGGCGCTGAAGTACGAGG
>DAOUIX010000214.1:0-26847 GCA_034423235.1 Chloroflexota bacterium
AAACAGGATGTTCGGGAAGCTGATGCCCAGCGGCGCAGGCTCACTCATACCCAGATCTCCGTAGCCGTCCGACGCGTCGGGGTTATCCGAATGCCAGCAGGATCCCGATGATGAACGCGTAAATGCCGATGGCCTCAGCGAGGCCCAGGCCGACGATCATCGTGTTGCGGATGTCGCCCGAGGCTTCGGGGTTGCGCCCAATGGCATTCATGGCGGCCTGAACACCGAAGCCGATCCCGAGGCCCGGCCCGATGGCGCCTAGCCCGATGGCGAGGCCCGCACCCAGCGGCGTGAGGTCCATTGCTTGTTCCACGAGGTCACACTCCTCCTGCGCGCACTAGTGCGCTTCGGCCGTATCCGGCCCAACCGACTGGCCCGTGAACACCATGCTGAGCATGAAGAAGATCACGGCTTGAACGAGTCCGAAAAGGATCTCCAGAACCAGGAACACCGCTCCGATCAACGGCAAGTGCCCGAGTGCGAAGGCGCCCAGGATAGGTCCATTGAGCAGCACTTCGCCCGCGAACAGGTTGCCAAAGAGTCGGAACGACAGCGAAATGATGACAAAGAGCTCAATGATGATGAACACCGGCGCCAGGAAGGCCACCTGCGTCATTTCCTTCAGATGTCCCAGTGGGCCGTGCGACGCGATGCCGGACGCGTGGATAACCACAAACGCCGTCAGCGCCAGCGCGATGGTCATGTTGATGTCGGCCGTGGCCGGACGAAAGATCGGCGCGGCGATGGTCTCCAGATGACCGTCGTGATAAACCTCCGACGGCGTCCAGATCGTCCCGATTCCCGGCAGCAGGCTGGACCAGTTGGAAATCGTGATAAACACGAAAAACGTGGCGCCGAAGGCAAAAACCCGGCCGGCGTAACGCCGGCCCACCGTGGACTCCACCAGTTCCATGAGGAACTCGGTGATCGTCTCCGCGACATTCTGGAGGCCCTGCGGCACCAGGGCGGCATCGGGATCTTGACGGATGCGACGGGTGGCAAACCAGGCCAGCGCCAGGATGCCGGCCATCGTGAGCCACATGGTGAACATGGAGTTGGTCACGGTGAACGGCCCCAGGGGTGTCTCCCATGGGCCAGCCAGCGGCTCGGCCGCGGCGCTGACGTGGGGGGCCAGACTCTGTCCCGGCTCGGCGGCCATCCCTAGCGAGCCCCCCCGCGCTGCCAGCTGAAGATCAGGTACATCACGTACACACTGGACGCCAGCGCAAGCAGAATCCCTCCGAGCAACACGAAGGGCGCGGTGCCCAACTGGTCATCGATCCAGCGTCCTCCCAGGATGCCGGCGACCATGAACGCACCCACGATGAATCCAAATTCGAGCGCAAGCGCCGCAGACCGTAGCGCACCCACCGGGCCACGCAGACCTCACGACTTTGTGAAAACGTTCACGTACTCGCCGCTGGAAGTCTAGCAAAGGCCACGTGCCAATCCAGCCCAACCGGTCACCTTGTGGCCGGTTGTGTTGCGAAGGGGCGGCGACCGGCTCTAGGCTTGCCTCGCGACGGGCCGCCGGGTCCGCGCGCTACCGTGCGAGCCCCCATGCTGCGACGCCCAAGCCGAGCCCGCGTTACCGTCCGCACCCTCGTCGTCGTCCTTACGCTGGCGTCGGCGTCGCTCGTGCTGGGGACGTGGCTGTACTCCGTCGTTCCCTAGCCCAGGCCGCACGACCGCACGCCGACCTGCCCGAGGCGCACGAGCATCAGCCAGCCGCTAGATGATGTCGGTCGGCCGCAGTTCTTCGCCGCGCAGAGTCGCCGGATCGTCAACCAGCCGCCAGATCTCGCCGCCCAGCGCCATAGCGAAGACCGTGCGGTCTTCCGCGTAGTTAGGCGAGACAGCTACCCGCAGGACCGCCCGGTTACGCAGGTTGGGGTTGAACTCCGACCATCCGGCGCCGCCGTTCGACGACTTGAAGACACCGCGGCTGGTTGCGGCGTAGAGCGTCGTGTCGTCGGCAAAAGTAGGCGTGGCGTCAATCCAGAGCACCGCCGTCTCGGCGTCGCCCGGATAGGTCCCGGACCACACGTCTTCAAATCGGGTCGTCGGACGGAATACCTGGCTGGCCGTCGCAAACAGCCACGACCGGTTGTTGTCGGTGTAGGTCGGGGGGATAGCCAGCGACACCCAGGGCGTATTGGTCTCGTGCTCGACGAACCGCTCGAACGAGTCTCCGCCGTCGTAGCTGACGTGCACGGCCGCGGCGCCCTGGCCGACGGTGCCGGCAAAGACCGCGCGGTCCACCTCGAAGTTCGGGCCGGTGGCCAGGGCCACAACGGTTTCACCGTCGAAGTCGTGCGGCAGCCGCTCCCAGGTCTCCCCGCCGTCGGCGCTGCGATAGGTCAGACCCAGCGCGCCGCCCGCCAACACGGTCTGGTCGCTAGCGAAAGTGGACGAAAACGCAACCGCCCGCACGTCGTCGAGATCGAAGCCCTGCACGACCTCATCCCAGTTGAGTCCGTGGTCGGCGCTGCGGAAGAGTCCGGCGTGCGTGGCAACCAGCGCAACGCCGTCGCTCGCAAACTCCGGCGAGGCGCCAATGCCGGCGATGTCCAGGTCGTGCATGTCCTCGCCGCGCGCTTCCCAAGTCTCGCCACCGTCGGTTGAAACGTGGATGCCGCTGCCTGAACCACCGGCGAACATCGTCCGGTCGGTCCCGAAATCGGGGGAAATGGCCAGCGTGACCCAGTTCTGGCTGGTGATTCCGGCGTTGCGGGGCTCCCAGGTCGCGCCCAGGTCAGTCGAACACAGCAGCCCGGTGTGAAACGTGCCCGCCCAAAGCAGCACGGCGTTATCCGTGGGCAGCAGCGCGAGCGTCAGTATCGATCCGTAGGCCTCATCCAGCGGCTTGGTTTCCCAGGTTTCGCCGCCGTCGGTGCTTACCACCACACCCTGGTCGCCGGTACCGGCGACAATGGTCTGATCGTCGGCGAACGCCGGCGAGACACACACGGCATTAACGGCGCCGTCGCCGACCTCGGCCGCCTGCGCCCAGGCCCGGCCGCCATCTTTCGAAATCCACAGACCGTGCTCTTCGGTGCCTGCCACAATAGTGCGGTCGTCGGCGAAGTTCGGCGCCAGCGCCAGCGTCTGTACCGTCGCCGTACCAAAGTCGTCGCCGCCCAACTGTTCCCAGGTGCGGCCGCCGTCGCTGGAGCGGCAGACGCCGCCGTTGACGAGCCCCGCAAAGACCATCTGGTCGGTGCGGAAACTGGATGAAACCGCCATGGTTTGGACGGAAAGTCCGGACAGTCCCACGTTGGACGGGTTCCAACTGCGGCCGCCGTTCGTCGTGCGGTACACGCCGTCGCCGTCCGTACCCAGCAGCGCGATGCGGTCGGTGGCATACGAGGGGGAAAGCCCCAGCGCCACGACGTTGGGAATCGCGCCCCAGAACGACAGGCGGTTCCACGTCTCGCCCCCGTCGAACGACTTGAACACGCCGCCTTGCACCGCGCCGGCAAAGGCGTTGTTGTCGCGGTTGTAGTCCGGCGAAACGGCCACGGCCTGGATGTACGGACTGGTGAGCTGGGCGTTGGAAATGCGCCAGGTCTGGCCGTCGTCGTCAGACAGAAAGACACCGGACATGGTGCCAATGAAAATGCGACGGCCTTCGGCATGCGAGGCCATCGCGATTGATGTCACCGTACCGCCCTCTTGGCCGCCGACGCGTTGCCAGCGATTGACGGCCGGGTCGAGGGTTTCGACTTCAACCATGCGTTAGAGCCTCCGGACTCGCGGATTGACGATATGGAGTACGCCGCCGGCGCCCCGGTGTGTCAACACCTGCTCGGAAGGACAGCCGCAGCATAAGGCCCGCGATGGGGCAATACGCGACCATCGGGGCTATCCGCAGTGTACGCAGTGACGATAGCGTGCAACAACCATACGGGATATTTCGATCACCCCGGAATCCGAAGTTCCTGGCCAGCGAAGATGCTGTTCGGGTCACTGATGCCGTTGGCCGCCATCAAATCGTCGATGGTCACGCTGTAGCGCACCGCGATTGTGCTGAGCGTATCGCCTTGCTGGACTAGGTAGGGCGAAGGTTCGTCCCCCCGCTCTGGCACCACCGTGCCCTCAGGCAGCCGCAACCGCTGGCCCACCTCCACGTTGTTGGGATCGGGGATGTCATTGAGCTCCACGATCACGCTGACGGGCACGTCATAAAGCTCGGAAATCCGCGTCAGCGTTTCGCCGGGTCGCACCACGTGCGTCGCCGGCGTGGGCTCGGGGGTCGGCGTGGGCGTCGGTATGGGCGTGGGCGTGGCCGTGGGCGTGGGCGACAGCACCACAATCGGAACCCTGACCTGCCCGGCCTCTGGTGTGGGCGTCAACTCGCCGAGCGACGACGAGGTTGGCAGCGACTGCAAGACCGCCTCGCTTCCGGCCGCGGAAGCCGCCGCCTTGTAGCCATCCTCCTGCCAGGCCAGGATCCGCCAGGCAATCAGAACCGCGGCCAGCAACAGAGCCAACCGGACGTACCGGACCCAGTGCCGATCCAGGGGCCGCAGGGCATCCGGTCCGGTGACCTTGGCCCAGCGCAACTCCGGCTGCACGGGTGGACCTGTCTGGCCATCGCTCACCATCCGAACGCCATGTATAGATCGTTGACATTGGTGCCGGTCGGTCCCAATCGAACCAGGTCGCCGCAACACTCCAGGTAGCTGTAGGAATCATTGTCCGCCAGGGCGCTGGCGCAGTCGCCGCCCACGGCACGCGCTCGATCGAGCGTCGTCCAGTCAATCAACCCCCCGCAGGCATCCGTCGGACCGTCGGTTCCATCGGTGGCCAGGGCGAAAACGGCCGTGTTGGGCTCGCCCGCCAGCGCCTGGGCCGCGGCAACCGCAAGTTCCTGGCTCCGTCCCCCAAGTCCGCGCCCCCGCACCGTCACGGTGGTCTCGCCGCCGAAGATCGCGCACCCCGGCCGCCGCACGGGCCGCCCGCTGCGGGCAATGTCAATCGCGGCGCCGGCCACCAGCTTGGCAATTTCTCGCGCTTCGCCCTGTACCCGCGACGTCAGAAACTGCGCGTGCAGTCCGGCGTCCCGCGCCGCCGCGACGGCGGCCAGCCCTGCGCGGGCGTTGTCCGCAATCACCAGGTTCGCTACGCGTTCGAACAGGGGATCGTCCGGCTTCGGCGTCTCCGGCAGGCCGCCGCGCGCACCAAGTTCCAGGCGCTCGCGGACCGATGCCGGCGCCGCAGCGCGCAGGTCAAACGCGTCCAGCGCCGCCAGCGCATCGGCGTACGTCGTCGGATCGGGCGACGCGGGACCGGACGCGATCACGTCAACCGGATTGCCCACCACGTCGCTGACCAGCAGCCCGACCACGCGCGCCGGAGCGGCGGCCGCGGCCAGCAGCCCGCCGTGAAACTCGGAGAGGTGCTTCCGAATAGCGTTCATCTGGTTGATCGTGGCCCCCGAGCGCAGCAACTGATCCGTCACCTCCTGCAACTCCGAAAGGGAGATGCCCTCCGGCGGACATGGCGTGAGCGCCGATCCGCCCCCGGAAATGACACAAAGCACCAGGTCGCCTTCGCCGGCGGCGCTGGCGGTCTCAAGCAACTGGCGGGTCGCCGCCTGACCGCGCGCATCGGGCACCGGATGGCCCGCCTCCACCACGTCGACCCGCCCCGCCGGAGATGCGTAACCGTCCTTCGTGATGACCAAACCGCCCTCGATACGGTCGCCCAGAATGTCCGCCAGGGCCCCCGCCATACGCGGGCTGGCCTTGCCGGCGCCCAGCACCAGAACGCGCCGGGCTTCGACGTCGGGGACCTGCAGATTGCCGATCTGAATGCCGCCGTCGGTTCGCGTGACGGTCTCGCGCACGGCTGTCGCCGGATCCACGGCGGCAATAGCCGCCCGACCTATCGCCATGATCGTGGCGCGCATCGCCTCAGCCCGCATGGACGACGGCCTCGTCCCGGTCAACCATCCAACCAGTGTAGGCAGCGCCTCACGACGAACGCGCGCAATAGGCCAGACCGACAAGGTCGGGACCGACGTGCGCCCCCATCACGGGCGTGAAACTGGTGACGTACAGGTCGTCCGGCGCAAGCTCCAGCCGAACCTGCTCGGCCACCTGCTGCGCCTCGTCCACGGCGGCCGCGTGGTGAACGGTCACGCCCAGATAGCTTGCACCTCGCGCCGCCCGCTGCACATGTCGAACCAGCGCGCCCAGCGCCCGCTCCCTGGAACCGAACGCGGCGCGAAAGCGAATGCGCCCACGTCGCATGCCAAAGATAGGCGTCGACGGCAGAGCGTCGGCCACTCGCGCAACCACCCAGGGCACACGCCCCCCACGCGCCAGGTACTCAAGCGAACCCAGCAAGGCGACCACACCGCTATCGTCCGCGGCCTGCCGCACCGTCTGCTCGACCGTGTCGAGATCGGCCCCCGCACTGGCCGCGCGGGCTCCCAGCAGCACTGGAAATCCATGGGCCATCGTCGCCGCGCCGGTGGGAACCACGCGCACGAACGGCGGGCCGGTGAAGTCGCCCGCCGCCATCTCCGCCACCTCGGTCATCGCGGAGATGCGCCGGGGGATCGTGGCGCACACGACATCGAGCCCGGCCTCGTGCGCCTTCGCGAACTCGGCCGCGTAGGCCGTGGGCGACGTGGCGCTGGTCGTCGGCAGGTTGGGATCCGTGGCCAGGCGCTTCCAGAACGCCTCGGTCGTTATGTCAACCCCGTCCCGCAGCTCCTCACCGTTCCACACCAGCACCGTTGGGACGATGCCAATGCCCTGCACCTTGACTTCCTGCGGTGGGAGACAGGCGCTCGAGTCGGTGATCAGCCGGACGCGCCGCGCACGGTCACGGCCGATCGCGGTCAAGCAGGAACCTCCGCCAGAGCAGCGTGGCCGTGGACACGTCGTCCGGCGAGTCCGCCTTGCGAAAGCCGACCAGGCGGGCGGTGATCAGAAGGCCAAGCAGGGTCCAGCCGGTGAGGCTCAGTGTCACGGCCGCGCCCGTGAGGCTCAGCAGGATGGCCGTGGCAAAGAAGCCGATCAGCGCCCCCGGGGCCGAGTCCTTGATGATCGCCTTGCCCAGCACCAGCCCCGCAAAGGCCAGCGCCATATGCCAGGAGCCAAGCGCCGCCAGGGCGCCGCCGGCCGGCCCGATGCCGCGGCCTCCCCGAAATCGCAGCGTAACCGGCCACACGTGCCCGGCCACCGCCACCACCCCCGCCACGGCCGACACGTCGTAGGTGGCCAGACGCTGCGCAATGAAGATGGCCAGCGCCGGCTTCAACGCGTCGGCCAGCCCGGCGATCGCGCCGGGCACCTTGCCAATCCGCTCGATGGCCGCGGACCCGCTGACGCCGCCTGAACCTTCCGCCAGCAGATCGCGCCCCGCCAACCGGCCGGCCAGGTACGCAAACGGCACGGACCCGATCAGGTAGGCCAGCAGCAGAACGAGCAGGGTGGTCATTGGCCGTTCCGCCGCGAGGACGTCTCCCGACTACGTCGCGCGCCTGCGGTGTCGCGGGCGACCGAATACACGCTGGGAATCGTTTGCAGGCGCCGCATCAGCCGCGCCATCTGGGCCACACTGCCCATCCCCACCGTGATGCGCATGGTCGCCTGGCGTTGTCGGTTCGTGTGCACGTTGGCCGACGTGATGTTCAAGCCCTCATCACGAATCACGCCGGTCACGTCGTGGGCAAGGCCCTCCCGGTCGTCGGCCTGGACCAGGATCTGCACGGGCAGCAATTGGCTGGTCTCATCAATCCACCAAACCCGAACGCGCGCGCCGGGCAGCCGCGCGCCGGTGCGGCAACGAGGTCGATGCACCTCGACGCTCGAGTCCGCCGCGATGCCGTTGATTTTCATCCCCGGTCTCGGCTTGCAGCAGGCGCCCAGCCGAATCGGCAGATCCAGATCCGCGCCAACCAACTGGCCGCCCCACTCCACCTCCACCAGGCGCTCGGGCTCGCGGACGTTTTGCACGTTGAGGCAATTCATCCGATGCACGCTGATCCCGTGGCCGCGGGTTATGAAACCGACGATGTCGTCGCCCGGCAGCGGATTGCAGCACGAGGCGACGCGCGTCAGCAGATTGCCAACCCCCAACACGCGCACCAGCGGCTGCACGTCGCGCACGGCCGGTCCGTCTGCCGGCAGCGGTTCGACGTCGGCCTCGTCCACCTCCTCGGTCAGCTTCAGCCGGTTGATGACCTGCGGAACCGTGGTCGCCCCGTAGCCGATTCCGGCCAGCAGGCTCTCGACGTCTCGGTAGCCCAGCGCGGCAGCCACCGGTTCCAGACCCTCGCCCGGGAGCTGCGAGATGCGGCCCTGGCCAAGGCGACGCAGTTCCCGCTCCAGCAGCTCTCGGCCGGACTCGATGTTCTCGGCGCGCTGGCGACGCTTGAACCACTGGCGAATCTTGTCCCGCGCATGCGCCGTGTGCACCATCGACACCCAGTTGCGGCTGGGTCCCTGGCTGTTGCTGCTGGTGAGGATTTCCAGCACGTCGCCGTTCTGCATCTGGTATTCCAGCGGTACCAGGCGACCGTTCACCTTGGCGCCAATGCACGTATGCCCAATGTCCGTGTGGATGCGGTAGGCGAAGTCCAGCGGCGTGCTGCCGGCCGGGAAGTCCTTGATCTCGCCGCGCGGCGTGAACACAAACACCGTGTCGCTGAAGAAGTCGGTCTTGACGGCATCGACGAAGGAGCCGGCCGTCTCCTCGTCGGCCTGCCACGTCAGGATCTGCCGCACCCAGGCCAGCTTCTCCGAGAAGTTCTCCTCGCCGTCCAGATCGCCGGCCTTATATCGCCAGTGCGCCGCCACGCCGTACTCGGCGGCCGCGTGCATCTCCTGCGTGCGGATCTGGATTTCAATCGGCCGGGCGTCCGGCCCAAGCACGGCCGTGTGCAGCGAACGGTAGCCGTTCTCCTTGGGCGCCGAGATGTAGTCGTCGAACTCCGCCGGGATGTGCCGCCACGCGCCATGCACCACGCCCAGTGCGGTGTAGCAGTCGTGCACGTCGTCCACGATCACCCGCACCGCCAGGATGTCGTAGACCTCGTCCAGCGGCACGTTCTTGCGCCGTGTCTTTAGCTCGATGCTGTAGACGTGCTTGATGCGGCTCTGGATCATCGCGTCCGTGCCCGCGCTGTCCAGGGCCTGGCGCAGCGCGCCGGTAACCGCCTGCACCACGTCCTCGCGGGCCGCTCGTTCTGCCAGCAACCAGCCGGCGATCTCGCGGTAACGCTCGGGCTCGAGCAGCCTGAACGCGTAGTCCTCCAGCTGCCAGCGCCACTCCTCAATGCCCAAGCGTCCGGCCAGCGGCGCAAAGATCTCCAGCGTGTCGCTGGCGTACCGCGCCCGCTTGTCGGGTCGATAGACGTGCGCGGTCTGCAGGTTGTGCAGGCGATCCGCCAGCTTGATCAGCACGACCCGAATGTCCCGCGCCATGGCCAGGAACACCTTGCGCAGGTTCTGGGCCTGGCGGTCGTCCAGGCTCACGACCGTGATGTCGTCCAGCTTGGTCACGCCGTCCACCAGTTCCGCCACGCTGGAGCCGAACCTGGATCGGATCGTCCCGATATCGACGTTGGTGTCTTCCACGCAGTCGTGCAGCAGCGCGGCGGCAATGGTGTCGGGATCCAGGTGCAGGTTTGCGAGCATCAGCGCCACGCTCATCGGATGCTGCACGAACGGCTCGCCGGTCAGGCGGCGCTGGCCCTCGTGCGCGCGCTCCGCCAGCGCCGTGGCTTTGCGGATCAGGCGCTCGGCGGCCGGTGCGTCGTCGGCCGGCGTATAGGACCGAACCGCGTCAAGCAGGTCGTCCAGCGTGGTTTCCGCCCGGCCCGCGCCAACCATGGGCGCCAGCGTGGCGGTAACCGATGAGGGCACCCTAACTCCCCTGTCCGCCGCTACACCGACCGCAGCCGGATGTCGTCCACCAGCATCTGCAACCGAGTCTCGCCGCGAAAGCTGCGCAGACCCAGCCTGAACGCCACGTCCACGCAGCGCCCGCGGCCCAGTGCGGCCTGCTGGTCGCCGTGCCGGAACCAGATGGCTTCCACATTGCGCGCCAACTCCTCAAACCGCAACGCCATGTGATCCTCACCCACCAGCCGGGTGTTTTGGATTCGTACATTCTCTACGACCAGGCGCGGCTCTTCATGCTCCTGCCCCCAGGGGCCGAGTAGCTCGAGCGCCTGGTACGTCTCCCACGAAATCGTGCCCGGATACACGCGGCCGTCCGCGCGCAGGCGCGGCCCCGTGAATTCGGGCAGCTTGAGGCTTGCCAGGGCTTGCGCCAGACCGCGCCGCAGCGCTTCGACGTTGTGCGGCAGCACCGAGAAGCCCGCGGCGCCGGCGTGACCACCCCAGCCTTCCAACCAGTCGGCTTGCGGCTTCAGCAGCTCGCGGAGGTTGAATCCGTCGGGCGCGCGCGCCGAGCCATGCACCAGCCCGTCGATCTCGGCGCCGATGAACGCGGGTGCGCCGAACTCCTCGCTCAGGCGCGAGGCGGCCAGCCCAACTACGCCTGGCGCAAATCCCGGATCGGCGGCAAGAACAACCGGGCCGCCGTCGACCATCGCCCGCGCGGCGTCCACGACGTCCTGCGTCAGCCGGCGCCGCTCGGCGTTGAGTTCGTTGAGTTCATCCGCGAGTTCTGCGGCCCGCACCGGATGCCTCGCCTGCAGCAATTCCAGGGCCAATTGTGGGCTGGCAATCCGGCCGGCGGCGTTGAGCCGCGGCGCCAGCGCGAAACCGATGTCGTCCGACTTGATGGCTTCCGGCGCTCGGCCGGCCGCCTCGGCCAACGCTCGCAGTCCGGGACGCGGCGAAGCCCGCATCCACTCCAGACCTTCCAACACGTACGCCCGGTTCTCGTCCCGCAGCGGCGCCACGTCGGCCACGGTGCCCAGGGCCACCAGGTCCAGGAAGCGTTCCGGGTCGGGCAGTTGCTCCGGAAACTCGTCGGCCAGCGCCTGCACCAGCTTGTAGGCCACCCCCACGCCGGATAGCCCGCCAAACGGATAGCCGCACCCCGGAGCGTTGGGGTTGACCAGCGCAACGGCCCGCGCCGGTCGGGCGTCCGTTGGGTGGTGGTCGGTCACGACGACGTCCAGGCCCGCGGCGGCGGCCCGGTCGATTTCCTCGTGGGCCGTCGCCCCGCAGTCGGCCGTCACGACCAGGTGTGCGCGTTCCTTCGCAATGGCATCGATCGCGCCCGCGTTCAGCCCGTAGCCCTCGGTCAGCCGCTCCGGGATGTACGGGAAGGCATCCAGCCCCAACGCCTCCGCCGTCTCCAGCAGCATCGCCGTGGCGCTGACGCCGTCCACGTCGTAGTCGCCGTAGATGCACACCCGTTCGCGCTGGTGCATCGCCTGCGCGATCCGCGCCACTGCCAGGTGCATTTCGTCCAGCAGGTAGGGATCGTGCGGCGGCAGTGGGCCGAGCATGAACTCCTGCAGCTTTTCGGCCGTGTCGTGTCCGCGGTTGTGCAGGACCTGGATCGCCAGCGGCGGAAGCTCGTCGAGCGCGGCGAACAACGCCGCCGGGGCGCGCGGCGCAATGTCCCACACCGCCCCGGTGAGACTGCGCGTGGAATCTTGGCGGGTGACGGACACGGCGCCAGCCTAACGAGTCGGCGGCCCTGGGCGCGATAGGCTGCGGTGGAACCGTCCGCGCTGGGAGCGGCTGCATGAACCTCGCGATTATCGGCGCCGATAGCACGCACACCGAGAACTTCGCCGGCATCATCAACCGCGGGCTGGCCGGTCCCGGCCTGCGCGTCACCAGGCTCTGGGGCGCCAACCCCGCCCAGGCCCGCGCCAAGGCCCTGGAAACCGGCATTGACGAGGTCGTCGACAAGCCGGAACACGCCATGGACGGCGTGGACGCCGTGCTGGTGCTCAACCGCTGGGGCCCGGACCACTTCGCCCCCGCCATGCAAGCCGTGGAACGCGGACTGCCCCTGTTCGTCGACAAGCCGCTCTGCGACGACCCACAGGAGGCCGTCACCTTGGTCCGAGCGGCCGCCACGGCCGGCGTGCCGCTGTTGTCGGCGTCAGCCGTGCGCTACGACCGTGCCGTCCGCCAACTAATCGAACGTCTGCCCGACCTCGGCCGCACGCGCTCGATCATGTTCACCCTGCCCCAGAACTGGCAGCTCTACGGCGTCCACGCCGTGGACGTGATGCACGCCGTGTTTGGCGTCGGCGCGCAGGACGTCACGTCAATCCGCGACGAGCTGGGCGACGTCGTGACCATCCGCTGGCCCGACGGCCAGGTCGGCATCGCTAACCAAATGCGCGAGGCCTGGATGGGCATGCTCTGCGTCGCCCTCGGCGAAAACGGCTGGACTCACGCCGACATGCACCTGGCCGACACGATCGACGGCTTCCCGCGTATGTACCTGGAGGTCATCAGGCAGTTCCTGATCATGCTGAAGACTGGCGAGCCGCCGATTGGCAACGAGGAAATGGTGGACGTGATTCGCGTTGTAGCCGCCGCCGAACGCTCGGCGACCTCGAACTCCCGCCGCGTGCCGCTGAGCGAGATGCCCGCGCTCTAGCCCACCCAGCCAAACACGTACAGCCCGGCGCCCGCGCCAACGGCGGCGCCTACGGCAATCCCGATCACGATGGCAACCAGCAGCCACATCGCGCTGCCGCCGGGGGCGGATGGCTGCGGCGCCCTGGGCCCCTCCTGCCGTTGCAATGACTCTGGGCTGGGCGACAGCGGCTCGATAACTTGCTTCTGGCGACTCACGGCCGGCCGGCTCCCGAGGAATCGTCCGCACACGCGGCCGCAGACAGCCTGAAGCCGGGCATCGCCCCGCCCTGAAATCCGTGCGCCCACCGGCTCGCGTCAGGCATGGCTGAGGCTACCACCGGCCTCGTTTCGCTCCGCCGGCTGAGGCCCTACCCGGACAGCGCCCCGACGCTGTCCACCTCTCTCGCAAACGCCATGGCCGCACGCTCCACCACATCGGCCAGGCGGGAAAGCGCCGCGCGGCGGCTGCGCGTGTCCACGATTACGGCCCGGCCCCGCGACAGCTCCACCACGCGTCCGGGCGGCTCGCGGTCTAGACCAGCCGGCAATTCGAACACCGCGGACTTTCTCCCCTTCACGGCTCGTCCCAGGGCGGGCGCCGAAGCCGTACCCGTGGAGTCCCAGAGACGTTCGGCCAGTTCGCCGGACGCCGCCCGCATACTCCGCGCCAGGCGCGCCAGATCGGGTGCGTCCCACAAGTGCTCGGCCTCCCTCGACGCCAGCCAGCGCTCAGCGCAGCCGAAGCCGAACTCCGCCTGTTCAAGCGTCACCAGCAGGCGCTCCAGCGCCGCCGTGTCGCGCAGTGGCGCCCCGGAGCGGACAGCCTCGGTCGCCCCGCGCACGGCGTCGATGCCGAACACGACGCCGTAGGGACCGTCCCCACCGCCAAGCGGCACGAAGAGGATTCCCGCCAGGTCTCGCACCGGAATCGGATTCGGTTTCAACGGTCGGTCGCGCCGGACTACCCCCAAAATGCCCTTGTGGGCGCTGAGAGCGGGAAACGCGCCGCTCCAGCCGCGCCTCAGGTCAATCTCGCCCGGTTCCAATTGATCCGGGCCAACGGCCCGGGCTATGCCTTCGGAGTCGACGGACTGGATCACGCCAAACCGGGCGTGGCTGAACACGGGCGCGAGGACCAGCCGCCCCGCGGCCGTCGCGTTGCGCACCTCGGCCACGGCGGCGTCCGGCTCATCTTCGGCCCCGACATCCAGCCTCACGCGTGCAAGGTCGGTGGCGCGAAATAGAGTGGACAGCAGGCGCGGATGCCGCATCGTCTCGGCGTCGGCCGTCTCGCTCCACGGCACCCAGAACGCCTCGCCTGAACGCGTAACCAGCGATTCCAGCGACCACTCGATCCCCATGGCCGCCAGCGCCGCCTGCAGCGCGTGAAAGGCCATGGATCCCGCCGTCCGGTCCGCCGGCCAGCCCGCCAGCCGCGGCCCCGTCGAAGTCGTCAGCGCCCGCCGATCATGTCAACCACCACGTCCAGCACGGCGGACGCCACGCCGGACTTGCTGGTCAACGGGATCTCCAGGTCCGGATGCTCCGGCCGGAGGATCGTGACGGCGTTGGTCTCCGCGGCGAAACCCGTATCCGATCCGGCCACGTCGTTGACGACCAGCGCATCAAGCTCCTTGCCCAGCAGCTTGCTCCGCGCGTTCGCGAGATGGTCGTTGGTCTCCGCCGCGAACCCAACTCGGAGGAAATCACCCTTTAGCGACTTCAGGAGGTCTGGGTTTTCGATCAGGTCAATGCCCGCCGGCTCACCGCCGCGCTTCAGCTTCACGTCGGAAGTACTGGCCGGACGGTAATCGCCCACGGCGGCGTTCATGATCAGCGCGTCGCAGCCCTGCACGGCCGTCTGCAGCGCCGCCAGCATCTCCTCGGCGGACTCGACACGCACCGTCTCGACGCCCGCCGGCGGCGCCACCGTCCCGGATCCCAACACCAGCCGCGTTGTGGCCCCGCGCTCGATGGCCGCCCGCGCCAACTCAATGCCCTGGCGGCCGCTCGCCGGGTTGCCAATGAACCGAACCGGGTCCATGTACTCCCGCGTGCCGCCGGCCGACACCACCAGCACCCGGTCCTTCAGCGGCCCGCCACGCCCCAGCGTGGCGCGAATGACATCCAGCAGCACCGGCGTCTCCGGCAGCCGCCCCTGGCCCTCCGCGCCCGAGGCCATTCGGCCAGTCTCCGGCTCGATCACTCGCACGTCGCGGCGCCGCAGCGTTTCCAGGTTGTCCTGCGTGGCCGGATTGGCATACATCCCCGGCTCCATGGCCGGCGCGACCACGATGGGCGCCTGCGTCGACAGCGCGACGGCCGACCCCAGGTCGTCGGCCTGCCCGTGCGCCAGCCGCGCAATCGCGTTGGCCGTCGCCGGCGCAACCAGCAGCACGTCCGCGACCGCGGCCAGCCGCACATGCGCAATCTCGTTCTCGGCAGTCATGGCGTCGTCGGCCCGGTAGACCGTGCGCTGCGTCAGCGCCTGGAATGTCAACGGACCCACGAAGTCCTCAGCCGCCCGCGACAGCACCACATCCACTTCCGTGCCCGCCTGCGTCAGCTTGCTGGCCAGGTCCGAGGCCTTGTAGGCAGCGATACCGCCGGTGACATACAGCACCACCCGCGCGCCTTGCAGCACGCTCATGCCGCCGCCTCCGCCTGCTGGATCAGCCACAGCCCGCGCAACGTCAAATCCAGGTCCACAATTTCGAACAGCCCCACGTCCTCCACCACAACCGGAGCCTGACCGCCCGTAGCGATCGCCCGGTAGTCGGCGCCCAGCTCGGACTGCAACTGCTCAAGCAACCCGCGCACCATCCGCACATACCCCCAGTACACCCCGGATTGCATGGACCCCGTGGTCTCGGTTCCCACCAGCCGCGCCGGCCGCGCCAGGTCGATTGACGGCAATTGCGCGCCCGCCGCCGTCAGCGCCCGCGCCGTGTTCTGCATGCCCAGCGTAATGATCACCCCCGCCAGGCTGCCCGCACCGTTGACGATGTCGAACGTGGTCACGCTGCCCAGGTCCACCACGATGGCCGGCGCCTGGTAGAACTCTCGCGCCGCCAGGGCGTTGGCCACCCGGTCGATGCCCACCTGCGCGGGCCGATCCACCGCCAGGTCGATCACCCGCACATCCTGCGAGCGGGCGATCAGCGGCTCGCAGCCCGCCGCGGCCCGCACCGCCGCGGCCATCCGCTCGGTAAGAACCGGCACCACGGATCCGATTACGGCCGCTTCGATCCCGGTCAGGCCGTGATGCGCCAGCATGGCGCGCAACAGCGCCTCATGCTCCGCCGCGCTGCGGTTCAGGTCGCTATGCACCGCCCAGCGTGCGCCCAACGCCTCGCCGTCGAACACGCCGAATTTGGTGTCGGTATTCCCGACATCGACGACTAGAACCATGAAATCTGCTCGCCCAGCCGTCGCCGCTTATCATATCGCCGAACCAGCCCCGGACACGCAACCTTTGGCCCAACTGCCGTCCCCGCTCCGCCTCACCCACATGACCTCGCCCGAGGTCGCCCGCGCTCGCGACGGGGTGGAACTGGTCATGATTCCCATCGGTTCCATCGAGCAGCACGGGCCCAACACCTCGCTCGATACCGACCTGGTCATCTGCGAGGACCTCACCCTTCGCCTGGCCGAACGCTTCCACCCCCGTCTGCTGGTGGCTCCCACCATGCCCTACGGCATGTCCACCTATCACATGGGCTTCCCCGGCTCGATCACCCTGCGCCCCCAGACCTTCCTGCACGTGCTGGAAGACTGCCTGGCCTCGCTGCTGCACCACGGCTTCACGCGCTTCCTGCTCACCAACTGGCACAGCGGCAACACCTCCGTCATGACCCTGGCCCTGCAATCCCTGCCCACGCGCCTGCCCCTGGACTTCCTGGCGTCCCTTTCGCTCTACGACCTGGAGGACGACGACCTGGAGGACGAGATCGTCAAGTCCCCCACCTCCGGCCACGCCTGCGAACTGGAAACCGCCGAGCTCATGGCGCTCCGTCCCGACCGCGTCAAGTACGACAACCTCGCCCCCGGCGACCTCAGCCCGCGCGGCAGCCGTCTGCGCCAGCGCTTCTGGCGACGCTCCATCCGCCGCAACCACGACTTCTCCGACTTCTCCGCCAACGGCGCCGTCGGCGACGCCACCCTGGCCACCGCCGAGGACGGCTGGCGCATGATCGACGTCATCGAGGAACGCGCCGACAAGCTCATCACCACCCTGCTCGACTCGCCCGACGACCTGCTGGCCCGCGGCCGCATGCCCGGCTGGCGCCACGCGCTGCACACCCCATGAGCAAGCCCATTACTGTGATTCCGAGCGCAGCGAGGAATCTCGTCCCCCGGCGGAGACCTTGGCAAAACTCCCCTGGCTCTCGCATGCGGGACCGCTCTTGCTCCCTCTCCCCGTGGGAGAGGGTTGGAGTGAGGGTCTTCCGGGCAACCAGCCTGGGGTTACGCAACGGTCTCCGGCGGCACGAATGGGCCATCCGATGAGCAACCTGCCCACCTACGCCCTGCACAAGATGTCCTGGCCGGAGGTGGCCGAGGCCGCCGAAACTGTGGATCTCGTCCTCATCCCCATCGGCTCCACCGAACAGCACGGCCCGCACCTGGGCCTGGGCCAGGACCACCTGATCGCCCACGCCTACTGCGAGCGCGCCGCCGAACGCCTGGCCCCGCGCCTGCTGGCCCTGCCCGCCATCCCCTGGGGCATCTCCGACCACCACATGAACTTCCCCGGCACCATGACCCTGCGCCCCGAAACCTTCCTGGACCTGCTCGAGGACATCATCGTCTCCATGCGCCACCACGGCTTCCGCCGCTTCCTGATCGTCAACGGCCACGGCGGCAACCAGTGGCTGATGTCAGCGGCGGTGCAGGACATCGGCTTCCGGCTGGACATCGACTTCCTGGGCTGCGTGGGCCACTACACCCTGGGCGACGACTCGGTCCTCGAAGACATCGCCGGCGAAATCCCCGGCGGCCATGCCTGCGAGATGGAAAGCTCCCACGCCTACTACCTGGCCCCCGACCTCATCCGCCAGGACGCCCTGGCCCCCGGCGCCGTGGACGAAGCCTTCAAGGCCATGCTGAAGCCGCTCCAGGAGTTGGAACTCGTCTGGCCCAACGCCTTCAACGCCCACGCCCCCGCCGGCGCCCTGGGCGACGCCCGCAAAGGCGCCCGCGAAGCCGGCGAACGCCTCATCGAATCCTCCATCGACGAACTCGCCGAAATCCTCGACCACCTCCGCCACTCCCCCCGCTGGAACGGCCCCCCCCACGGCCAGGTACACGTCACCCGCAAGTCCTGAGCCCGACGCCTGAGCCTGACGAGTCGAGCTGATCTCGCCGAGTGCCGAGAGCCTCGAAGAATGGAGCCAATTCACGGGAGTCACGAGTCGATCGTGACAATCTTTATGTAAAATAAGGTTGCTTCCTGTCCCGGGCTTCCTGTCCCGGGCTTCCTGTCCCGGGCTTCCTGTCCCGGGCTTCCTGTCCCGGGCTTCCTGTCCCGGGCTTCCTGTCCCGGGCTTCCTGTCCCGGGCTTCCTGTCCCGGGCTCCTCGTCAAGGGGGGCGAAACGTGGCAGACGACTTCAGCTTCGCCAAGATTCTCCAGCTGATCGGGGACAGCGTCGGCGGGTTCCTGCCCTATCTGTTGGCGGCCTTTGCTGTCCTGTTCGGCGGTTGGATTGTCGCCAAGATTCTCTCCAGTGCGATTCGACGAGGCCTGAACCGGCTGCGCATAGGCGAACGCATTAATCGCTGGATGGGCGATTCCGACGCGCCAATTGACCTTGAGCGCGGGCTCGCCCGCGTCGTGTTCTGGGTGGTCATGGTCGTTGCCCTCATGGGCTTCTTCCAGATCCTCGGGGTCAGCGCGCTTACGCAGCCCCTCAACAGGTTTGTGGGCGAGGTATTCGCCTTTAGTCCCCAGTTGCTCGGCGCGGCGGTCCTCCTGCTTGTGGCCTGGATCACCGCCAGCATCGTTCGCGTGGTGGCGCGCCGCGCGGTGGACGTCAGCCGCATCGGCGAGCGACTCTTCGATCCCGACGACAGCGGGGACGCGCCGGGCGGTCAGATCGCCGCCGGCATCGGCGACGGCGCCTATTGGTTGACGCTGTTGCTCTTCCTTCCGGCGATTCTCGGAACCCTCAACCTCGACGGATTGCTCGGTCCCGCCCAGGGAATGGTCGGGGCCGTGTTGAACTTCCTGCCAAACGTCCTTGCGGCCGCCCTGGTTCTGATCGTTGGCTGGCTGGTTGCGCGAATCGTTCGCCGCGCCGCCACCGGATTTCTGGCCAGCGTTGGCGCGGATCGCCTTGGCGATCGCGTTGGCTTCGGCGACGGCGGCCAGACTCCGCGCCTGTCGGAGCTGCTCGGGCTGCTCGTCTACGTCCTGATCCTGATCCCGGTGCTGATCGGAACGCTCAACGCGCTTCAACTTGAAGCCGTCACCGCTCCCACCAGCAACATGCTCAACGCCATTCTTGCGGCGGTGCCAAACATCTTTGCGGCGGCCCTGGTGGTGGCTATCGCCTTTGTGGTTGGACGGCTGGTTGCCGGACTCGTGGAGCGCCTGCTGGCAGGTGTCGGGTTTGACCAGTTGCCGGCGTGGTTGGGAATCCGTGCGGAGCAGGCGCCGGTGACGTGGCCGCCGTCGCGCATCGTGGCCTCGCTCGTGGTTGTGACAGTCATGCTGTTCGCCGCAATCGAGGGTTCGCGACTGCTCGGATTCTCGGAACTGGCTAGCTTGATTTCTCGATTCACCGTGTTCGGCGCTCAGATCCTGTTCGGGCTCCTGATCTTCGCAATTGGCTTGTACCTCTCAAACCTCGCGGCGCGCGCGGTGGGCGGATCGGGCGTCGGCAACGCGACGGTCCTGGCCACCGTGGCTCGCAGTTCAATCCTGATTCTCGCTGGGGCTATGGCGCTGCTTCAGATGGGGATTGCGGACGAGGTTATCGTGCTCGCCTTTGGCGTCTTGTTCGGGTCGATTGCCATCGCGGCGGCTATCGCCTTCGGTATCGGCGGACGTGAGACCGCCCGGCGACTGATCGATGGTTGGACGGAGAAGCTGGGACGTCGCGATGAGTAGCCCCTACACCGAACGTATTCATTCGGCGCGCCGGAGCTTCGTGGTCGCTTAGCCGACCGAGCCTCCGTCCCTCGTCTCGCCGAGCTTGGCGTCGTCCTTAACAGATGGATTCTCGCGAAGGTCAGAGCAAGTGTGAATAGTTGCGGCCAAGGAGGCGCCTCACACTGCCCACGCCCGCCCGCGACGGCAACGGACTGATGCGCCTCGTCATTCTCCACACCAATGACATTCAGGACGCGACGCCCGACGCGGTGTCCCGGCTGGCCGCCTTGGTCGCCGAGGAGCGGCGTGAAGCCAAGGCGCCCTGTGTCGTGCTGGACGCAGGCGATGGGTTTCAGTACTTCCACCTCATGCGCCACATTCCATACGACGCAGTCGCGCTGGGGAACGAGGACCTGGTTGCCGGCGCCCTGCCTTGGCTGACGGCGGCATCCGAATCACTCCGATTTGTGGGCACCAACGTCAATTTGTGTCTGCCCGGTTCAGCGACGTCTAAGCAGCCGCCGTGGTGCCGACGGATTCGGGAGATGCGCCGCGGCGGTCTGCGAGTTGGCGTCGTTGGCTTCACGAATACCGACAGCGGCTTCTACCTGAGTAAGCGCTACCCGCCTAGCGTCGGAGTCACGGATCCGGTAGACGCCGGCGGCGAATGGATCGGACGTGCAAGGCGACGCGTCGACCTCCTGATTGCGCTATTTCATGGCTGGCTGCCTGATCGCGAGCGGTTCGTTAGGGCGTTTCCGGAGATTGACGTGGTGATCAGTGGACACGACCACCTGGTCGCCGGGTATGGCGAGGTCGGTTCAACGATCGTTGGCCAAGCTCACAGCAACGTGCGCTCGCTGGGTCGCCTGGAACTCGATATCGAAGACGGCCAGATTCGGTCCTGGCACGGACGCCATCGCACCATCACGCCGTCACGCCCCACGCACGCGGCAGTGGATGCCTCGATCGCCGAAGCCTCCGACGCTGACCCTGATTCGGAGGTGATTGCGGTAGCCGCCTCGGACTTCCGGCCGGATCAGTATTGGCTCGACATTGATGGCCACAATGTGAACTTGAGGTCCGAGACTCGCCTGGGGAACTGGCTGCTGGACACTATTCGAGCGGCCGCGGGAAGCCAGGTCGCCATTCAAAAGGCCTGGGGCATTCACCACAATTTGGCGCCCGGGCCTGTGCGTCGGTCAAAGCTGCGCGAGATCATCCCGTATGACGAAGACCTGTGGGTACTGAACTTACGCGGCAGCCAAATTCGTGCGGCTCTGGAATTCAGCGTTGAACGTTCGTACAACAACCTTGCCTTTTCGGGCATGACTGTGACGGCCGATCTGACACGTCCGCGCGGTCGCAGGATTACCCGGGTCGTGATTGGCGACGAGCCGCTGCGACCTCGTCGCACTTACACGGTCGCGACATCCGATTTCCTTGCTGGAGGTAACGCCGGTTTTGGAGTTCTCCGCCAGGCGGCGGCAACCCGGTCCCTGGGCATCACGATCCACGAGGTCGTGCTGGCCCACCTTGCGCATTCGCGGGAAATACGCGGCGGGCCATTGGGGCGGTATTCCGAAGTGGGGCTGCCTGCCTCACCGTAGTCGTCCTACGCAAGGCTGATCGCAGGTATTCAATTCGCGAATCCAGACGCAGATCTGGGGTTCGCAAAAGGTGCCGAATTACGGAACATCGCCGTTAGGCAGCGTCACAGCCCGGGAGACGTGTCGGGTCTGGAGTCGGCCTGCGGCAGGTCGGTGATATGTTGAATCGAGGCACCTGTGCCGGTTCTATGAGTTGACGACTCGCGTAGCAGGCGTGCTGGCAGCGGTTTTTACTCCGCGGGACGCGCTGACAGACGAACAGCGGCGGGCGGGCCTGCACGCCATGAACTACCAGGCCATCGCCGCGTCGGGCGCCGACGGCCTTATATCCGGGGGATTCCTGGCCGCCTTCGCCTTGCTGCTGGGCGCCTCAAACGTCCACATCGGCATCCTCACCGCGTTGCCGCCAATCTTGCAGCCCGTGCAGTTGCTCGCCGTGGTGCTGATCGAGCGGACACGTATGCGCAAGCCCTTCGCGGTAGTGAGCTACTTCATCGCGTACGCGGCCTGGATTCCGGTTGCTCTGATTCCATTCGTTCTAGAGATTCCGAATGCCGGCGCTGTGACGCTGCTGCTCGTCTTCGTCGCGCTTCGCGGTGTAGCGCAGGCGTTTCTCAATCCAAGTTGGATCGGCTGGATCCGCGACATCGTCCCGCAGGACGTCATGGGCAGTTTCTTCTCCCAGCGCATGCGCATCGCCACGATCGCCGCCGCCGTGGCCGGGTTGGTCGGGGCCTTCTACATCGACTGGTGGGCCGGCCGCGTGCCCGAGCCCGAGAAGATCTACGGCTACTCCTACGCCATGCTGTTCGGGAGCATCTTGCTCGGGTTTGGCGCGGTCGGGTTCATGGCGCGTATGCCCGAGCCGCGCATGGTCGCGCCGGAGGGCCAGCGGCCGACGATCCTGCAGATGCTGGCGGCGCCGCTGCGGGACGCCAACTACCGGCAGCTCATGAGCTTCCTGATGGTTTGGAGCCTGGCCTCGCAGCTGGCCGTTCCGTTCTTCTCCGTCTACATGCTCACCAAGCTCGAGATGCCCTTGTCGGCCGTCGTCGGACTTGCCGTGCTCAGCCAGGCCACCAGCGTGCTCTTCGTCAATGTCTGGGGCGGCTACGTCGACCGATTCGGCAGCAAGGTCGTTCTCTCGATCAGCTCGTCGCTCTATCTCCTTGTAATTTTCGGTTGGACCTTCACAACCACGCCCGACCAGCACGCGCTCACCGTTCCGTTGCTCGTCGTGCTTCACTTCCTCATCGGCATCGCCAGCGCGGGCATCAACCTGGCGTCGACGACAATCCGCATGAAGATGGCGCCGCAGGCCCAGTCAACTTCCTATCTGACGGGCGCATCCCTGGCCGCCAGTCTTGGCGCGGGCATCGGCCCGATCCTCGGCGGCGCCTTTGTGGACTTCTTCAGCGTGCGCCGCTTCGAAATTGCCATCGAGTGGGTCGACCCCGCCCGAACAGTGGAGTTTTCCGCGGTCTTTCTCACGGGCTACGACTTCCTGTTCGCCCTGGCTTTTCTCTTCGGCCTGATCACCCTGACCGTCCTTGGACGAGTGCAGGAAGAAGGCGAGTCGAACCGCGAAGCCGTCATGAGCGAACTGGCCGCGCAGACCCGCGAAAACCTGCGAGTCTTGAACTCCGTCCCCGGGATGAACCTGGTCGGCAGCCTGCCGCTCGGCAGGGGGCGGTTCGTGCCGGCCGTCGCGGGCTTGGACGTGGCCGCGGGCGTCACCGCCTACCAACTGGCCGCCTCCATCCAATCGGTCGCCACAACCGCCGCACAAAGCGGCGCAACGGCAAGGCAGTTGCAGTCGCGGGTGAACCAGACGATCGCTCGCGCCGTCCAGGAAAGCGACAACGTCCGGCAGCAAGGCGCTGCGCTGGCGTTTGGAGCCGTTCAGGGTGCCGTCCAGGTCGCCGCGGAATCCGGAATCGGCGCCCGGCGCCTGGTCCACGAATCGATTTCCGGAGTCCTGGACGCGACGGCCGAGGCTGTCGACGATCCCCGCACGATTCTGCGAGGCGCGATTCAGGGCGCCATCCGCAGCGGCAGCGACGTCGGCCTGTCGATGGATGCCGTCACCACCGACGCCATCGAAGCAACGCGTGCCGCCGCACCCCAACTGGGCCTCTCAGAGCAGGATGCCGTCGCCTATGCCGCTGAGGTTGCCGTAGAGGCCTCCGCCGACCTCTCCGAGGACTCAAGAACCCGCGTTAGGAACGCCGCGCTGGAAGCCATTCTGCCAGGTACCCCCAAGTCCTAGCCGTTCAAGCAGCCGCACGTGGAATCTAGACTCGCCATCTCAAAGTGCATCCCGATCCGGCCTGGAAATACTCGAGCGAGAAATCGTCTTGAACATGCTAAAGTGAAGAGTCTAGTTTGTCCGAGTTTGACAAATTGGCCGGCACAATCTTTAGCAGCAACCAATCCCAACCATTACCCGTCGCTTGCTGCTGAATCATCTTAGAGTAGATCATGCCATACACTTCCTATTATCTAGACTCCAACAACGAACTACATCGTGACCTCGAGCATGATCGTATTGAGCTAACCCTCAAGGGAAGCACGGGCGTGCTCTGGATTGACATCGACAGTCCGGAGCAAAGCGACCAGTCGCTCTTGCTCGACGAATTTGACTTTCATCCCCTGCTTGTCGACACCAGCCTGGACGTCGAACCAAGCGCAGCTCGTGTGGAAGACTTCGGACGCTATGTTTTCGTCAACGCTCGCAGCATCGACTACACGCTCGAGACTGACGTACTTCAGACAACGAATCTCAGCATGTTTATTGGCTCCAACTATGTTGTCACGATTCACAATGTCGCGATGCCCAGCGTCGAAGCCATTCTCGGGCTCGTGGAAGTCGACGGACGACCCCTTGCTAAGGGACCGGCTTTTTTGGCTCACGCCCATTTCGACGCCCTGATCCAGGCAATTCTGCCGACCCTGGAGCGCATGAGCGATCGCGCGGATGCCATCGAAGAGCAGATCCTCACCAGCCCCGACGACTCGGCACTCGCAACGCTCATGGCGCTCAAGCGGTCGAGTCTCGGCTTGAACCGCGCGTTGCTGCCGCAGCGGGACGTACTGAATCGATTGGGTCGGCGGGAGTTTGAGCTGATCGGCAGTGGCGTCGATCTCTACTTCCGCGATCTGTTCGACGACCTCTTGCGTGTTCAGGCCGCCAATGACGCAATCAGGGAGCGCGCCGACACGGCGCTAGCTACCTATCTCTCGGCAATCTCAAACCGCCAGAACGAGATCATGAAGGTCCTGTCGATAGTCGCCACGATTTTCATGCCGCTGGGATTAATTGCCGGCATCTTTGGAATGAACTTCCAATCCATGCCCGGAACCGAGTTTCCGTGGGGCTATCACATTGTTTGGGCTCTGACGCTCGCTGGTTTCCTCGTCACCCTCTGGATGCTGTGGCTCAAGCGCTGGCTGGTCGGAGGCCAGACCTTCCTTCGAAGACAGCGACTCCGCCGCTTTGTCCCAACTGCCGTCGATCCCGTTCGTCTCACCGGCTACGTCGGACGCGCGGCAACGCGCAACCTCAGGCGGATGACCGATCTGCCGAGCGCCCGGCCGATCCGACGTCCCCCGGTGCCCCGATATGATCCGGCGCCTCTCAAGCTGGCGGGAGCCGTATTGGAACGACTTCGGCCGCGTCGCCGCAGGGCTCATCAGGACACCCATCCCCGAAGTGCCAGGCCTCCCCAGGGGCAAGCGTGACTAACGTCGCTAGAAAGACCCTCACTAAGCCAGGAGCACATATCAAGGATCCCATGAGTACAACCTGCGGTAGAGCCCGACTTCCCAGCGCAGAAAAGCCGCGAACCCGCCCTCCGCTTACGTACATTGCCGTCGTACTCGTAGTTGCCTTCGTCGCACTCGGTGCCTGCGAGACTTCGTCGGGCGACTCGTCAACCGGATCCACCGGGTCTGCACCGCCCGAGATGCCGTTTACCGTGGAAGGCCGCGGTGAATTTGTCTCGGATAACTTCCTTCTGGAACCCGGAAAGTACGGGGCCACAATCAACGTCAGCGGGAATAGCGATCAGCATGGGACAGCTCAAAGCTTCATTGTCACGCTCTTCACGGCGGCACTCGGACACCCGTCAGTCCTGGTGGAAGCCGTTACCACATCCGGAAACTGGCAGACGACAACGACGGTCAGAGATCGGCAGCACTTCTATTTGGACGTGGTAGCCACGGGCGAGTGGACGGTTACGCTCAGACCAGTCTGAGGCCAGCCAGGCCATCGATCCTCGACGGCTGTCAACCCCATGCTGGCGTCCACCTGCGACTTCACCGAGTCCAGGACCAACGCCTACTACCTGTCCATCCTGACCCAGTCATCCGCCAACTGGCCCGACGGCCTGCGCTGGCTCCATGGCGAAGACGGCTGAAGCACCTCACAGCCGTCGCATTCTCATTCTCAGCACCCCTATTGACGCTCGACTTGGGCAAACCTCAGCGTCCACCGCGACCCGGTGTCACTCGACTGAATCTGGAGCGCAATTGCGGTTCTGACCGGACCGATCAAGGCGGTCCCGTCGTCCAACGCGATCTGCGCGGTTCCGCTGGCGACTGTCTCAGGCTCACCGGACGGCGTCTGCCCGGCGGCAGGCGTCCCATCCCTCGAATCGCCGTCAACCGAGCTCCACGCAATCTGCACAATCCCAAAGTTGAGCGTCACGCTGAACGTCACATAGAAGCTCTCACCCGGCGGCAACGAGACAATCGAACTCTCAGAACCCTGCCCGCGCCGCGTACGGCTCCCGTCCTTGCCCACGTCCGTCGCGTAGTCCTCGAGCGAGTACGCCTCGGTCTTGATCGGCTGCCCGTCGGCCCCGGCGCCGGGCAGCGGCGGCAGCGCCGGACCCGGCGTCGCGTCCGGGGTAGCTGGCGGCGCCTCGACGGGCGTCGGCTCGGGCGTCGGCGTCGACTCGACGGCGACCGGCGGCGTGGGCGTCGCGGTCGTCCGCGCGCCCCCTTCTCCGCAGGCACTGAGCGCCACCACGCCGGCGGCGACCACCAGCACGATCCGCCGCAGGTTTCCGACGCTCACCGGCTCGGCCCTATCCCGGAATCAACACCCGCGTTGCCGCTCTCGGCGCCTATGCCCGCTACCCTACCGGCGGGTAGTGCAATCGCCCCTGCCGCTCCGTCTCCACCCGCAGCAGGTACCCGCCGATGCTGGTCACGTACAGGGTCGACAGGTCATCCCCGCCAAACGTGCAGTTGGTCGGGTTGGCTACCGGCACCGGGTGCCGCTCGATCACCTCGCCATCCGGCGCGAACACATACACCGACGAACCCGGTCCACCCTGGTCCCAGCCGGCCGTCGCGATGATGTAACCGTCGGTGTCCAGGACCATGCCGTCGATTCCGCGGTGCGCGCCAAAGTCGTGCAGCACCGTCATCTCGCCCAGCGAGCCGTCCTCGTTGACCGGGTACGACCGCAGCTGCCGGTGCTCGTCCTCACGCCGCCCGCTCTGCGCCACGAACAGCACCGAGTGGTCCAGCGAAAACAGCAACCCGTTCGGACGCGTCGTGTCGAACGTGACCCGGCTGGTCACCCACGACCCG
>DAOUIX010000215.1:0-8100 GCA_034423235.1 Chloroflexota bacterium
CTTGGCAAAGGCGTCGTCGAATTCTTCGTGTGTGTCCCAGGACGTGCCAACCTTTGCGGTAATCGGTCCCTCCGCGTGAATGCACATGCGCCCCTGGCCTGAACCCAGCGTTGCAACGACGCGCCGGTTGGAGCGTTCGACGATCTGGAAACTTGAGTCCAGCGAAGGCGGATGGTTCTCGGACTCAAGCTCTAACCGCACCGAGGACTCGGGGTGGAGGCGGAGCCTGACCCGGCCTTCGACCTGAGCCTCCCACACGTGGTCGTCCGTGAGTTTCCCCTCCAGCACCAGGTTTCCCTGGACTGACGTGGCGCAAAACCCTCCGGTCAGGTTGGCGACGCGGACGTGGCCATTCACTTCGCCTAACCGGACTGCACCCGACACTTGCCGGATGACGAGGTTGCCGTTGACCTTCGCAATGTCCACTTCCGCAAGGTCGGCAAGCTTCACATCCCCGCGGAGCGGTGAGCCGCCGGTGGCGGAGAGCCTCCGCGCCCCTTGGGCGCTTAACGGGCCATTGACCGGCCCGGTCAGGTCAATATCACCAGCCACGTCTCGCGTCTGCAGCGGACCGTTGACGGCGCTGAGCAGGAGATCGCGCTCAATGCCTTGCAGGCGCAGCGGCCCATTGACATCACCGAGTTCGAGGCGTCCGCCTTTGGGATCGTGGAGAGCCTCGGACCTCAAGCGGCCAACGCGCGCCCTTGAGAATGATTGTTCCGGTTCCATCGAACTGCACGCTGTCCATCAGAACTCCTCGCTTGTGGCGAGCGCCGCCATCGGTCGGTCTTCAGGCGCCATGTGCGCCGGCTGTCTCGGCGCGTTCGTACCCAGGCCTGCCGGCCTATACATGGCGGGCCGCTTCGTCGATGTCGATCTCGCCGCGCCGAAGCGCTTCGAGGGTGCGCCTGCGGTCTTGCGGGTCGCCTGACCGCTGACGAGCCAGGGCTTCGGCAACGGCGTCCAGCCGTCCGCGGACGGTGGGATAGGAGACGCCCAGTTCGGCTTCCACGTCGCGTATGACACCGCGGTTACGGACAAAGACCTCAACGAAAGCCAGCTGTTGGGCGTCGAGCTCCGCCAGACCGCCCGGCACAAATCGCCCCTCTATGGCGATGGCGCAGGACGGACACTCGATACGAGTCACGACCGGAGGTTCCGCACACAGCGGGCAGGCGGAGGGAAGCTGATGTGGCAATGGATTGATTTTATTGATTATATCTTACGTATCTTAATAAGATTGACAAACTATTTCAAGTTTCATCTGACATAATCACTCTTCCATCCAGTTCTTTACATAACACACAAGGCGTAGGATCGGAGGCTAGGCACGCCTTCGACGGATGAGCGGGGCACCGGAGTGCGACCGGGCAGCCGCGTCCACGGCGCTGTGAGGGGACGCAAATACAAGAGCGTTGATAGCGGTGGCGGTTGGCACGTCCCCGACTTGATCCGCGCCAGAGGATCCGATGCCGTCGCCGCCTGTTGCCGGCGACATTCCTTGCAATCCAGGCGGGGGCGCCGAGGCGCGATGACGTAGCCGCCTGTGCGGAGCTCCGGGTGCGGCCGGAGCTCGCGCCCAGTTCCAGATCAGCATCGAGAGCCGGACCCGGAAGCGCGACGGCTGGAAGACACACAGCCGGCCAGAGCTCGTCGCCGCCCGGAGTGGCTGGACGTTGAGCTCATTCGTAGAGCTAATGTGTATTAGTTCTACTAATCGACCTTGGGGCGCCCAGGGGGCGGCGCAGGGCGAGGAGGTCCCGGCAAGCCTCTGGAGCGTTGGCGTGCACGGCGTGTGTCGTCGCTCTCCAGACCACCGTGGACACGGCGGGTCGTCGGCACCACGGTAAGGACTGCGTGACCAGAGATCGGACAAGGGCCTGTGACACACGAGTCCCTTGTCCGGCTTGCACCCTCGAGATGGTCCATGCGTCGTCTGTGGCTTCCTGAAGGCCGAGGAGCCTGAATTGCGAGCGAATTCGCGAAACGCCGCGAGGTACCGAGGGGTCGTACAGGTTCGAAAAGTCTCGTGACAGAGTTGACGAGGCGCGCTAGATTCAAAGCTCCCACTGTGTCGTGGGGGTACGTATGGTGCATAGGTGATTCCAGGTAGGAGTCCATGAGCCAGACCTTGCAGGCCGCAACGGCGGATTTTCTGGGCGCCATGCGCGCCAAGTCGCCGAGCACGAGAGCCACGTACGGGACGGGTTTGCGGCGCTTTGTGGCCTGGCGGGGTACCGAGACGTCGCTGGATAAGCTAGACGACGGCGTACTCGAGCGGTTCTACCTGGAGCTGGTGGATGAGTTTGGACGCGAGCGGCAGGCGACGATATCGACATACCTGGCGGCGGTTCGCGCCTTTCTGCGGCATTGCCTGCGTTCCGGCGTATTGGATGGCGTGGAACTCGAACGGGCGGTTGAGCGATTGCGTGCGGTTCGCGACAAGCCCGGATACCGGACGCCGCGGGTTGAGAATGGGCTGGCGCTGATTGTCGATTATGTCAAGAACGAGTTGCCGGGCCTGATTGCCGATTCAGCTTCGAAAGATGCCCGGCTCCGGGTCTATCGGGATCGAGCCTTGCTGCTGCTGCTGTTTACCACCGGCATGCGGCGGCGTGAGGCGGCTCGGCTGGACCGGAGAGACGTAGATGACGGGTGGGCGCAGCAGGCGTTGATTACGGGGAAGGGTGATCGGGAGCGGGTGGTTTTCTTCGATGACGACACGCGTGAGGCGATTCGCGCCTACGTGGAGGCACGGCACGACGCGTATGCGCCGCTGTTCATTCGGCACCACGGAAAGCCGAAGCACCCGGGCCGCGCCGGCGAGCGGCTGCGCCTATCGCCGCAGTCAATCTGGAAGATCGTGAAGACCTATGCCGCGGCCGTAGGCGTGCCGGCTACGACGCACGACTTCCGCCATCTGAAGGCGACATCGCTGCTGAATCGTGGCGCGAACCTGTCGGAGGTCCAGGACATCCTGGGGCATGCCTCGCCGGATACGACCAAGCGCATATACGCGCACTACGAGACGGCCAGGCTGCGCGAGGCGTTCGATCGATACAGCCCGTCCGTGGAAGAGGCCGCGGCGGCGGCGCGCAAGGGCCGCTCGCTGGCGGGGTCACGGTAAGCCGCGATGGCCACCGAGCATCAGCGGCATGTCAGCGGCCTGACCGCGACGGCCCAGGTGTCGCCGGAGGCGACCTGGCTGTGCCGGGCGTGTCACCGGACGAACGCGCGAGGGTGGCAAGTGTGCCGCTTATGCGGCGCGGAGCGTCCGGCGCGGCGCGCGTGGATGAAGACACGGGCTTTTCGTTCGATTGTGTTTCTGCTGACGGCTGTCGGCAGCGGGGCGCTTGGTGTGGTGGTGCTGAATGCCTGGGGAGCGGTGATCAGCGGGCCGTGGGTGCTTCCGGCCATTGCGGTCTGGGTGCTGGGCTGTATGGCAGCCCTGGTGGTTGCGTGGATGAGGCGGGCGTTGAGCCGCGATTAGCCGTCGCCGAACAGTTGGCCTATCGAGTTCAGCGCGGCCGCGCGGAGGTTGTCGCCACTAATGGGATCCCAGGCGGCGTGGTGGCCATACCAACGATGGGCGTCGTCGACTTCGTAGCCGCCGGTGGCCATGGCGCGGCGGGTGGGCGTGTAGCCGACGAGGCCGTTGCTCCAGCCGGCGATCATTAGCTCCGGCGACGGGGTCTGCGTCCGTAGGGCACGGCCGTCCTCCGAAAAGAACTCCGAGGGGATGGCGACAAGCGCCATGTCGCCGATTCGCAGGGCCTGGATGTCGACGGCGAGATCCGGGCCGTCGGATGGCTGCCAGTCGAGGACGCGGCGGGCGAAGTCGACCTGGTGCCATTGGATGCGCAGGCGTTGCGCGGTTCCGGTTGTGGACTCGAGGGCCTGCTGACCCTCGGCGAGGATTCGACGGGCTTCTGCCCGGCTGATCGGTTCGGCGTATTGGAGGTTGGCTGGCGTAGTCGTACTGCCGGCGGGCGTTGTGGAGGATCGGCACAACTGCGAACGGAGATCAAGGACCGTGCGGCCCAGGGCGACGCCGTGGTGGCGGGCGTTGGAGACGCTGCGGTAACCGGCGCCGTCGAAGCGCTGATTGACGTCGCCGCCGGCGCCATTGACGTACAGGCAGGGCGCACCGGTGACCTCGCTGACGGTGCGTCGCATGTGGCCGGGGTAGTCGGAGGTGCTGACGGATTCGCGTGAGCCCGTTGGGTGGCAGCTGTAGTTGACGAGGGTGACGACGGGGCTACCGTCGGCTCCACGAAACTCAGCCACGACGACGGCAGCATCGATGTCGTCAATGTGGCCGTCCTCGGGTCCACCAGGACGGAAGGCGGCGGAGCGGCGGTTGGCGCCAACGTAGGACTCGCCCCGGGCCAGCCACAGGTCGGCTACCACCAGGCAGTCCAGCGCTTCGACGGCGGCGTCAACCGCGGCTGCTTCGACGGAGTCCAGGTAGTCGGGATTCTTCTCGCCCATTCCGGGGAGCACCCCGGTTTCGGGACCGCCGTGGGTGTGAGTGCAGGTCCACATCTGGTTTTCGCCGGGCACGCCGGTGGCCGCGGCCGTTCGTGCTCGCAGATCGGCCAAATGCTCGATGGTGAAGCCGATTAGGTCGAAGCTAAACAGCAGCAGCGTCTGATCGCCGTCGGTGGCGGCGAGGACGTCGACCTTCAGCGGTTCAAGGGAGCCGAGGCTGGCGCCGAAGCGGAAGCCGAAGCCGCTGAGGTCGATGCCGGGTGGCGGGGTGATGTCGCGGCGGGCGAAGCCGACCTGGAGCTTGCCGGTCACGGGGACGGCGCCGATTCAACCCGGTAGGAATCGAAGCGCCCGGCCAGGGCGGCAGGCATGGCGCCACGAAGGCGGGTTCCGGTCTGGCCGAAGAACTCATCCTGGACGTTTCCGTGCTCGTGGAAGAGGGCCACGAGACGGCTGTCGTCGTAAGGGATTTCGACCTCGATTTCGACTGTGCTGACCTTGTGGATATCGGCCAGCCGCTGGAGGAGATCGTCGACTCCCTCGCCGGTGGTCGCCGATACGGCCACGGCGTTGGGGTACTCGGCAAGGTCAGGCGCCAGCGCGATATCGACCTTGTTGAGCGCCGTGACGATCGGGCGGCGACCGACCCCGATGTCGCGGAGCGTGTCGTGGACGACCTCGATCTGGCGGTCGAACGCGGGGTTTGCGAGATCGACGACGTGAATCAGGACGTCGGCTTCGAGCGCCTCTTCGAGCGTGCCACGAAAGGCCTGGACCAGGCGGGTGGGCAGGCGCTGGATGAATCCGACCGTATCGGTGACCAGGATCGCGCCGCCACCCGGCAGGTCGACGCTGCGGGTGGTGGGGTCCAGCGTGGCGAAGAGTCGGTCTTCGGTGAGGACGCCGGCGCCGGTGAGGGCGTTGAGGAGGCTACTCTTGCCGGCGTTGGTGTAGCCGACCAGGGCAGCGGTGAGGAAGCCGGACTCGCGCCGGCGGGCGCGGCCCCTGGCGCGACGAGCTCGTACAGCGTCCAGCCGCTTGTCCAGCATGGCCATGCGGCCTCGGTAGAGGCGGCGGTCGGTTTCGATCTGGGTTTCGCCGGGGCCGCGGAAGGGTCCGACACCGCCGCGCTGCCGGGAGAATTGGACCCAAAGTTCCGACAGCCGGGGCAAGAGGTATTCCAGTTGGGCGCGTTCGACCTGGAGGTGTCCCTCCACGGTGCGGGCGCGGGCCGCGAAGATATCGAGGATGACGCCGGTGCGGTCGAGGACCTTGCCCTTGAAGGCGTTTTCGAGGTTGCGCTGCTGCCGGGGCCTGAGGTCGGCATCGATGACCAGAACGTCAGCGTCGTGGGTGCGGGCCAGCGCGATGGCGTCGTCGAGTTGGCCGCTGCCCATGAGGGTTGCGGCCACGGGCCGGCGGATGCGGAGCAGGGTGCGCGCGACGACGTCGGCGCCGGCCGTTTCAACCAGCTCGGCCAACTCGTCGAGGGAGGCGTCGGCTGGCCAGTCGCCGAGTTCGGGGAGGCCTTCGAGGCCGACCAGGAAGGCGCGTTCCGGACGCGCGTCGAGCAGCCGTCCAGTGACATCGGTATCGGACGGCCCGGTCAGCGGACGGCCGTTAGAAGCTGACAGTGGCAATGCGCTCCAGCGCTTCGTCGAGCCGGTCGTCGGGAGTGGTGAGCGAGATGCGGAAATGGCCTTCGCCGTAGGTCCCGAAGCCGACGCCAGGAGTAACGATCACGCCGACCTCGTCGATCAGGCGGGTTGCGAAGTCGACGGAGGACATGCCGCCGGGGGTGGGGCTCCAGAGATAGAGGCTGGCCTTTGGGACTTCGGGCGCCACGCCCACGTTGCGCAGGGCGCTGACGACGCGGTCGCGGCGGTTCTGGAGGTGGGCGTTGCGGGCGTCGATCCAGTCCTGATCGACATCGAGAGCCGCGATACCGGCGTGCTGGACGGCCTGGAAGATGCCGGAGTCGACGTTGGTCTTGACGCGGCCAAGGGCTTCGACCACCTCGGCGTTACCGGCCATCCAGCCGATCCGCCAGCCGGTCATGTTGTAGGTCTTGGAGAGGGAGTGGAACTCGACCGCGACGTCGCGGGCTTCGGGGATCTCGAGGATGCTGCGGCAGCGGTAGCCGTCGAAGACGACCTCCGAGTAGGCGGCGTCCTGGGCCAGGACGACGTTGTTGGCGCGGGCGAACTCGACGGCTTCTTCGAAGAACTCGAAGGGGGCCACGGCCGCGGTGGGGTTGCCGGGGTAGCAGAGCCAGAGCAGGCGGGCGTTGGCGAGCGCGTTGGCCGGCACGTCGTTCAGGTCGGGAATCCAGCCGCGTTCGGAGGTGAGGGGCAGTGAGTAGGAGACGCCGCCGGCCAGCATGGTTCCGATGGCGTAGACGGGATAACCGGGGTCGGTCATCAAGACCGTGTCGCCGGGGTTGACGAGGGCCAGCGGCAGGTGGGCAATGCCCTCCTTGGAGCCGATGAGCGGGACGATTTCGGTGGCCGGATCCAGGTCAACCTGGAAGCGGCGGGCGTACCAGGCGGCGATGGCTTCGCGGAGCTCGTCCAGGCCGTAGTACTCGGGGTAACGGTGGTTGACGGGGTCGCGAGCGGCGCGGTCCAGGGCATCGAGGATGGGATCGGGCGTGGGGAGATCAGGGTCGCCGATGCCCAGGCTGATGACATCGACGCCTTCGGCCCGCCTGGCGTCGCGGAGCTTGTCGAGCTCGGCGAAGAGGTAGGGCGGAAGGTTGGAGATTCGGTCGGCGAACTGGATGCTCACGTCAGAGGGCCTCCGCAGCGTTGCTAGTGGGCCACGCGCCTTCGAAGACGGTGGCCGCCGGTCCACGCAGGATCAGTTCGTGGCCCGGACCGTCCCAAACGACCCGCAGCCTACCGCCCGGCATGTCCAAGTCGACCTCGCCGGGATCGATGCGGCCCTCGAGCACGGCCACAGCCACGGAGGCCGAGGCGCCGGTGCCGCAGGCCAGGGTGATGCCGGCGCCGCGTTCCCAGACGCGCACCTTCAGGTGTCCAGGGGCGAGGACCTGGACGATCTCGAAGTTGACGCGCTCGGGGAAGGCGGGGTCGTGTTCGACGAGGGGGCCGATGTGTTCGAGCGGGTAGTCGTCGACCGAGTCCTGGAAGGAGACGGCGTGGGGGTTGCCCATGGAGACGCCCGTGAGGGTGAGTTGCATGCCGTTCGGGTTGAGGGTGATGCGGCTGCCGGGGCCGTTGGTGCGCATGGGGATGTTGGGTGGGTCGAAGTCCGGGACGCCCATGCCGACGGAGGCGTGGAAGGCGCCGTTGACGTAGCCGGAAACCTGGAGGGGGCGAGGGCCGCCGGCGGTTTCGACGGTGACGGGGCCGACGGAGAGTTCGCCGTGGTCGTAGAGCCACTTGGCGAAGCAGCGGATGCCGTTGCCGCACATCTGGGCGAGGGAGCCGTCGGAGTTCCAGATTTCCATGTGGTAGGGGTGGGATGCGCCGTCGCGGACGACGAGGAGCTGGTCGAAGCCGACGCCCGTGTGGCGGTCGCCGATGGCGCGGGCGACATCGCGCAGGTCCGACGGCAACTCCGTGCGGCCGTCGAGGAGGACGAAGT
>DAOUIX010000216.1:0-1740 GCA_034423235.1 Chloroflexota bacterium
CGATCGCACCCCCTCGGCGACGCATCCCGCGGTTACGCAAAGGTCTCCTGTGGGAGAGGGAGAAAGAACGGCCACGCTTTCGAGGTCGAGGCGGGGTTTTGCAAAGGTCTCCTCTGGGAGAGGGTTGGGGTGAGGGTCTTCCGGGCAACCGTGCCCGGGTTAGGAAAGTGTCTTTGCCAGGGTGAGGGTCGGTCGGTGCCGCCATCCCCCACTGCAACCACAGCGCCGCCCGCTGATCGATCCCCGCCCCGTCCGCAATCCCGCGCACCTCATCCAGCAGATGCGGGGCCCAACCCTTCACAAACGTTTGAACATCCGCCACATACCGAAACGCCACATCCCGATCCTGTCCGCCAAGCCGCGCCTCAACCTCCGCCCGAACCATCCCCGCCACCGCCGCCCCATGCACCCGCCCCACCTCATACGGCGACCCGGCGGCATCAACGACAGGAAATGCAGGCATCGGCTTCCCACTCGGCGCTACTGACAAGTCGGAACACAGTGAGCCTAGGCCCTTACCTCACGGAACGCTAAGTTCGGACCCTACCCACCCCGACTGGCGTGCGCTGCGGACACGAGTTCACCAGCTCTCCAGCTGAGAAGCGATCAGCGGCGAAGTGTCCCAGCAGTCAGAATCTGTCGTCCCGCTCCTCAACAACGATCTCGCTGGCGCTCAAACCCTCGCCAATCCGCGGGAGGGGTCTGGCCAGAAATCTATCCACGTCGAGTCTGGTCCTCGGCGGACGAACAACACCTCGCCTCACCAGTGCCGCGACAGCCTCGTCAGCCACCAATCCCGACACCCCGTACGGCTCAAGCCGCGCCACCGGTTCGCCGTCATGAGTGATCACCACGGTCTCCCCGCGCCGAACCTCATCAAGCAGCGCAGTCAGGCCACTCTTCGCCTCGTTCACGCTGACCCTCTTCATAAGGCAACTCTAGCCGGAACCCGTGACCTAAGGACGAAATCCGATCCGTATGCCTCGGCACCTGCTCACGCCTCTCGCCAGACCACAGGTCGCCAACGTACGTCGCTCGTGCATAATGGCCGCCCTTTTTCGCCAAGCAGAATGCGATGCCCGACGAAGACGACCCAAGCGGCTGGCAAGCCTTCGCCGCCGAATACATCCGCTTCGTCGACGAAGGCGACTCCAGCCGGACCATGCTCCTGGACGACGTCATGCTGGCGGAGTGCGGGAACGTCGACGGACAGCTCATCCTCGACATCGGCGCCGGCGAAGGACGATTCAGCCGCATGCTCGCCGAGCGTGGCGCCCGCACCATCGCCCTCGACCTCTACTGGCCCATGGTCCAGGCCGCCCGACACCGATCCGCCGGTAAGGCCTCCATCGTCAGGTCCCCGGCCACCGCGCTACCCATCGCCTCATCCACCGTCGACACGGTCGTCAGCTACGTCGTCTGGGTCGACATTCCTGACTTTCGCTTGGCTATCGCCGAAGCCGCCCGCGTCCTCAAGCCCGGCGGACATCTCGTCGCCGCCAACCTCGGCTTCATCACCGCCTCCCCCGGCTGGGAACGCGACGCCGACGGCCGCCGCCTCTTCCGCCCCGTCGACCAATATGTCGACGAGCGCCCCATCACCCTCAACTGGCGCGGCCACCAGGTCGTCAACTGGCACCGCCCCCTCAGCGCCTACATGCAGGCCTACCTCTCCGCCAACCTCATCCTCCGCAACTTCCTCGAACCCGTCCCACCCACCGACACCCTCCGCCACAAACA
>DAOUIX010000217.1:0-2346 GCA_034423235.1 Chloroflexota bacterium
GGTGGACGCAGCGCATGGCGTCCAAGTCGTGGGGGCAGTAGACCAGGGGCATGGCGGCCTGTTTTTCCATGCCGATGCCGTGTTCGCCGCTGAGCATGCCGCCGACGTCCACGCAGACCTGGAGGATGGCGGTGCCGGCGTCGAGCACCCGGTCCAGCTCGCCGGGCACGCGGTTGTCGAAGAGCAAGAGGGGGTGCAGGTTGCCGTCGCCGGCGTGGAAGACGTTGGCGATGGGCAGGTCGAAGGAGCGGCTGATGCGCCGAATCTCGTCCAACACGTGGGCGATGGTGGTGCGGGGGATGACGCCGTCCTGCACGTAGTAGTCGGGCGAGATGCGGCCCATGGCGCCGAAGGCGCTCTTGCGGCCGAGCCAGAAGAGGTTGCGTTCGGCGTCGTTCTGGGCGACGCGGATGTCGCGGGCCTCGTTGGCGAGGAGCACGACACGGATCTCGGCCTCGCGGTCCTTCAGTTCAGCGGGCACGCCGTCGACATCAAGTAGCAGGACGGCGGCGGCGTCCACCGGCAGGTTGGCTCGCGGGATGAACTGGGACACGGCTTTGAGGGCGAGTTGGTCCATCATCTCGACGGCTGCCGGGACGATGCCGGCCGCAACGATGCCGGATACGGCGGCGCTGCAGGCGGCCACGGAGTCGAATGAGGCCAGCAACGTGCGCACCCCGGCGGGCGTGTGGACCAATTGCACGACGGCCTGGGTGACGATGCCGAAGGTGCCCTCGCTGCCGCAGAAGAGGCCGGTCAGGTCGTAGCCGGGGCTGTCCGGCAACCCGCTGGTGGTGACCACGCGACCGTCCATGGTGACGAACTCGATGCCCAAGACGTGGTTGGTGGTGACGCCGTAGAGGAGGGTGTGGGGGCCACCGGCGTTGGTGGCGATGTTGCCGCCGATGGTGCAGGCGTACTGGCTGGATGGGTCGGGGGCGTAGTGGAAGCCGAAGCGGTGGGTGTGGGCGCTGAGGTCGGCGTTGACCACGCCCGGTTCCACGACGGCGCGGCGGTTGCGGGTGTCGACTTCGAGGATGCGGTTCATGCGGGAGGTAGCGACCACGATTCCGCCGCAGCGGGCGATGGCTCCGCCGCTGAGGCCGGTGCCCGCGCCGCGCGCCACCACCGGCACGCCGTGGCGGAGCCCCGCCTGGACGACGGCCTGGACTTGGGCGGTGGTGTCGGGGAATACCACGGCGTCGGGCAGGGCGCGGTCGACGGAGCCGTCGTATTCGTAGAGGAGCAGGTCGTCGGGGTCGGAGAGGACCCAAGCGTGGCCGACGATGCGCTGCAAGTCGGCCAGCAGGGCGGCGGAGGATGTAGTGGGCGTATTGGCTGTAACGGCCATGACATTAGGCACGCTACGGCGCACCCGCGACGCTGGCAACCTGCGTCGAGCTTCTGCTATCCGTTGCGGTCACGACCGCCTAATTCGCTTGAGCCACAGACGTGCGCCAGTCCGTTGGCTATCCGAGACCGTCGGCTGTATCGACCACCAAGCCGCTGGCTATCGCCGCGGACGGTAGTCCGTTGGATCGTGACAGGCGTCGTAGGTCACCTGATCTATCGGAACCCAGATCGTTCCGGGAACACCTCTGCGTGAGGAGCTACCGGGACCGACCGGAAATGCGGACTCGAAGGTGAGGCTGCGATTCTGAGACTGGGCGATCAGCTTCGCCAAGCGCACCGGAGGTCCGAAGTCCCAGTCCTGGCTAACGATGATCGCGCTTTCGTACCGGCGCTCGTAGGTAGCGCGAACCAGGTCCAAAGCCAGGCTGACATCGACACCCTTTTCCTGGCCACCACCGCCTACCCTTCCTCGATACACGTAGATGTTCCTGCTTCGCAAGAATCGGAGCTTGTTGGACCAGAAACCGTGCCAGCGCCTCTGCGAAGAGCCGGCACCTCGATCCGGCACGCCTGTGTAGAAGCGAATCTCATCGAGTGACCGACCAGGCGACTTGGCTACCAGGGCGTGCGCGAGCTTTTCGACGTCGTAACTTGGCCACGCGTATGGCGACGAGGCGACGGGATTGTTGGACGCCCATGCCCTGCGTGCCAAATGAAAGAGGTTTTGGCCGTCAACAAATACGATCGTGCGCATGACACAAAACACCCGCCCAGGGACGGAGCTGAAGCCGCCGTCCAGCGGGCGGGGAGTAGATAGAGACCAAGGTAGTCCTCAGGCGGGTTCGGGTCAATCGTGCCTTCTTGAAGTCTGGCGCGTTCAATCCACGAGTCGCGCGAGGACGTGAGCGAGGATGGCGGCGTGGTCGAAGGCGAGGTTGGTGGGGAGGGTGGTGAGGGGGAACCAGCGGGCGTCGGCAGCGTCGTCGCCGGCGG
>DAOUIX010000218.1:0-2762 GCA_034423235.1 Chloroflexota bacterium
GGTCGGGGACCCGCCCCCACGAAAACAGGGACCGATTGGCGGGTGCGGGGCGGTGAATGTTGCGTCTGGTTGCGGACGCCAACAGCGGGCGAGGGGGTGAGCCCTCGCCCGCTGGTTGGGTCTCGCCGGGGTGGGTCCTGGCGAGGACGCTGCGTGCCAGATCCCCTATAGGGGGTTCGGGCGGGCGTTCACGTAGGCCTGGAGTTCGGCGTAGCGCTCGGCGTTCTCAGCCAGGATGGCGTCGCCAGCCTCGTACATCAAGGGGATGGCCTCGTCGACCGACAGCTCGCCGAGCCAGATCTTGTTGGCGATCGCGGAGCTGTGGCTGTTGACGTGCCACTCGATGTAGCTGGGGAACATGAACTGGGGATGGATGGCCGAAGAGACGTTGAGCCACTCGTTGAACAGCGCGTGGTTTTCGGGTGGCCCGGCCGCCATTTCGGCGGACGCGGCGGCGTCCTTGCGGACAACCACGGAGCCGCGGTCGACGGCGATGCGCGTCTGGACCTCGGTGCCCGAGAGAAACGCGAGCCACTCCACGGCGCCTTCAGTGTTGCCACGGGTCTCGGCGGTGGCGGTGATCAAGTGCGGCTGATCGCTGAACTGTTGCAGCACGGGCTGGCCGTCCGGTCCCTCCGGAAGGGGCGACAGGGACCATTTGAAGCGGTCCTTGATGCGCCCAACCTGCGACCCGAACGGGCCATTGCCCTGCCGAAACAGGTTCTTGCCGGAGGAGAAGGGGTCCCCGAACTCGCCGGAGAGTTCCTTGTTCATTTCGGCAGGCTGGATGACCTTGTCGATCAACTGCCAGTCGGCCAGCGTACGCATGCCGATGTCGGCGCCGGCGTCGGCGAAGGTGGACCGGGTCGCGTCCTGGCTGTACCACATGAGTTGGGGATCCGTGGCGTGGGAAAAGCCGATGGAGGCGAAGAGGCTGAACCAGTACCCGGTTGGCCGGATCCCAAAGGTGTTGGTTTCGGGATCGGTGGCCATGCGGAGAGCGTCCTGGAACTCGGCGAAGGCGCCAAAGCTGCCAGGGGTCGGCTGGGGGATGCCCAGGGACTCGGCCATGTCGAGGTTGATGGCCAGGGTTTCGATATTGCCCTGGAAGTTCATGCCGAAGGACGGCCCGCGCATCCCGGATCGAGGGTCATGCCGCGTGTGCTGGAAGTTGGGCGTGGCCGTGTCGGGGTAGTAGAAGAAGTCGTCCGGACTGAAGTCGTCGCGCTTGGTGAGCAAGTCGTCGACCTGGACGAAGGCGCCCGCGGCGTACCAGCCGGCGGCGAACCAGCCGGTCATCAGGGCGACCTCGGGCTGACTGCCGGAGGCGAACTGGACGCCGTAGACCTCGTCGGTGCCGGTAGGCGCAGCCACGAACTTGACGTTGAGGTGGGGCGAGACCTGTTCAAAACGGTCAAGGGCCCACTGCATGGCGGCTCCACGGGGGCCGGAGGTGTGGTCGGTGCCGAAGGCGAAGGTCTGAGACACCGGCTGCGGCGCAGCTTCGACCTCGACGACTTTTTCGACGACCTTCTCGACGACCTTCTCGACCTCGACGACTTTCTCGACCTCGACTGCGACCTGCTGGGTCACGATTTTCTCGACGACTCGGTCGACGGGGACTTCCTGGGTGACGACCTTGTCGACCGTAACTACCTGAGTGACGATCTTTTCGACTTCGACGATCTGCGTTTCGCCGCAGGCGGCGAGCACGGCGGCTCCAGCCGCGCCGAGACCGAGTCCGCCTCCAGCACGAAGCAGTCGCCGTCGGGTCATGACGCTTGATGCGGTACTCATAGTCGAGGTTCCCCTGCTTTCCGGTCCAGAAGAGAGTGCACCGAACAGCGTCAGCGGCACTCAGGCTCGGATTCGATCAGCATGGCGAGCGTATCACGGAGCACTAAGAAGCTTGATTCTTAGGAATCGAAGGCGCCTAGCTTCGGAGTTCGCAGAGGACGCGGTGGATGAAGGGAGCCTTGGAATGCTGGTAGGTGCTGGGTTGGGTGGCCAGCCGGCGTTTGAGGGTGGCGTATTGGGTGGCGGCAGTGGGGTGGGTTCGGAGGTGGTTGCGGAAGGCGAGCATGTCGTTGTAGTGGGTGGAGGTGAGCTCGAGCATGTGGAGGTGATGGGTACGGCGGCCATCGGGAAGGCGTATGACGAAGTAGTGGCGGCGGGGGATGCCGCGTGGGCCGCGGAATTCCCCGCCGATGCGTTGGAGCAGGGGGATGGTGACGCGGGCCTTCTCCCAGTCGTGGACGCCGACGAGGATGTCGACGATGGGCTTGGCGGGGAGGCCGGGGACGGAGGTGCTGCCGACGTGGTGGACGGTTTGGATGTGGGGGGCGACAGCAAGGAGGATTTGGGCTTTGGCGGATTGGAAGGTTTGGGGCCAGGTGGGGTTGTAGGCGACGACGGTCGGTTGGGTTCTCGGAGTGTCCGAGGCCGGGCCGACATGGAGGTCGTTGGGCACGGCGGCGACCGATTCAGGTTCAGGCATTGGGTCACGCTAGCAGGAGTGGATTTCGGCAATGACGAGGGCACCCACAGGACGCGCCCAACGGGATAGCAGGACGTCGCCGGCGGGTTATGGTTAGGCGACACCGCCGGTGACGCTGCGGGAGGTCAATTGAGTGCCTAGCGGCGAGGCGCGGGTGATGGGGTCTGATTCGCCGCACTTGCTGTTGGATGTGCACGATGTGCAGCGTGGCGGAATGTGGCGCGGAGGTGTGCCGGGGCGTGAAGTACTGGGAGGACCGGGGGTT
>DAOUIX010000219.1:0-14501 GCA_034423235.1 Chloroflexota bacterium
GTCTGGAAACCGCTCAGTCAACTGAAAGAAGCTAATCGTCTCGCGGTGATGCCTGCCCGGTCCGGCCATTTCGCGGCCCTCGACTCAACTGATAAGAAAGTCTACCGGCTTTGCAGCGGCTTGTCAAGCGAAGCGTATAATCCCGAACTCATCGAGCGAATCAAACTCGTGAACATGACCTTCATCTAGGACAACTTCGCCTTTGTCATTTCACAGATAGTACCAGCGGTGCCTCCCGCGCCGTACAGATGTCAAGACTAGCATGCCTCCTGGCTTCAGCATCTCATATAGTCCAGCGACAAAACCTCGGCGGTCAATAATGTGCTCTATCACCTGAAAGCACGCGATTACATCGAACGACTTTGGTGGGAAGGGAGCCCTCGCTCCGTCGGCTTTCACAATTCTCCCGCTAGGAACAGTGGCGGCCGCCATCCGTGTTCTTGAAGACGAAAGGTCCAGGCCGTATCCTCTCGCAGATGTCTGCTGTTTGACATTCCATAGGAATGCTCCGTTTCCGCATCCCACGTCCAGGACGCAGTCGCCTGAGCGTAGCCGTTCACGAATCAGGTCCCACGTCTGTGGATGGGTGACAAAGCTGATGTCCTTAGCCGGTTCCATTTCATCTTCATTTGGAATAGTTGATGGAATATAGTTCGTCGACATAGTGTGTATCCTTCTTACACTTGTTGGCAGTATCCGGAGAGCGATTCGGAACAATGGACTGTCCTTAATATAGCAAGCGTTCTGCCCTGCTACTACAGGCGAGATGACTAAACGCTTTGCAGAGTTACTGTATGGGCGTGACCGGCAACGGCATTGCTGCCACGGAGGCATCTAGGGAGAACAGACGGCGCCCGGTTTATTCGGATTGCGAGACGGTAGGCTTCGAGGGGATGCGACTGATGCACGACGCGCATGAGAGTTGTAATAGCACCGTCGAGATGACGAAGCTGCCGACCACGCGACCACTCTACGAGAACGTTCCGCGCAGTGGCGAGTCGTGACTTCGCGTTGAGGCCAATCTCAACGCGAAGTCACGCCAGCGCTGCCGCCACCTTCAGCGCGGGCCGGCGACCAGGCGACGACAAGCATGCCGATTAGAAACAGCAGATTCACGACCATAATCCAGAAGTAGCCGTGGTTCGGGATAAACGTCACGGTCAGCGTGTCGTCCGGTGACAGGTCCACCAGCCACCCGTTGAAGTGACCGTCCAGGACGACGTGCTGGTGAGCGCTCACTGGCTGGTCGTTGACGTGCAGCGCCCAGCGCGGGTCGAATCGTTCGTCGAGACGCACCAGGCGTTTCCCTGGCTCCCCCGCGTACGCAGCCGCGGCCCAGCCGCGCTCGTCGCCCGTCAGGGTGAGCGTACCGTTAACTCTTGTGGGTGGGGGCCGCTGGTGCGCCAGGACGATGGACAGCCCATGCGGTAACGGCGACACCGCCACATCAAGCAAATCGAACTCCAGGCCGGGCAGTCCTTCGTTTATGTGCTCGACGTCAAGCGTGGCGACGCTTGATCCCGGATCCAGCGGTACGGCGACCCGCACGAGCTTGCTGCGCTGATTGGCCTCGACACGGTGGCGCACCTGCGTGATGGCTGGAAACGTCTGGGCGCCGACCGCATGGGCTGCGTCAGCGCCAGCCGTGACTCGGCCAACAAAGGCGACTGTTCGCCCGTCGGACGGTACCGTAGCTTCCACACGGACGGCGCCCGCGCATACGCGGCTATCGCAGCGTCGAAAAGTGTTGGCCTCCGGAAGCCGGTGAGTAACCGTCACTTCGGGCTCCAGCGGTGGCGGCGCCCGCAGGGTCAGGCGGTGGGGTCCGGCTTCCAACTCCACGACGCCGACGAGGATGTCGTAGCCCGCGGCGGTGATCGTTCGCTGCAAGGGCACAGGCGCCCCATCAATGTTGAGCGCAGGCTGCAGGCTTGGCGGCGCGGCGAGCCGCACGGTGTACGTGCCGGAGCGCGCCAGCTTGAAGCTGCGATCGCCGTCGGTTGTGCCAAGGTCCGGTAGAACGGTGAATGTGGGCAGGTCGGCTAGCGCCTGCCCGGCCTCGCGATCGGCTGCCGCGATCGCCGCTGCCGGCAGCAGTCCCAGCTGTGACACCGCGTTGAGCCCCGGACCATCGACGCGTACCTCGACAACGTGCTCCCCCGCCGCATTGAGCGGCGCATCGATCCGTGTCCAGCGGTAGCCGTAGCCCGCCGACTCGTCCGTCGAAATGCGTGCAACGGTCCGACCATTCAGTCGAATCACCAGCGCACTGCTCTCCGGGCTTACAAAGTGGCGTATCCATAGCTCCCTGGTCGCGCTGCTGGTCTCGATTGTGAGAGTGAAGGCCGCCCCGTCAGCGCTGGTCAGGAGCCCGCGCGTCATATCCGAAATCTCGGGGTCCGCGTACCACCAGGCATTCTTGTACGGGGCCACCCAGGCCAGCGTGGCGTCCGGGGTTTGCGGCCAGACCTGGTCCGCCGGGCTCACCAGGAGCGCTCTCGGAAGATAGTTGACCGTGAGGTCCGTCGGATCCGCCCCCAGCCAGATTTCCGAAGCAGCGCGCACGGCGCCGCCCGGGGCCCCGTTGATCCCGCGAACGCCCACGTCGCCACTGGCAAAGGTGACGGTTCCCGGGTCGTCGAACATATGCCAGGCGGTAACGAGCGGACGCAGGGTTGGCGATCCAACGATGACACGCGTGGGAAGCCCCAGCCGCTGCGCCGGTGGCGTTTCGACCTCGTACAGGGCAACTTCGCCAACTGATAACTCTTCGAGTCGATGCAGGCCGGGCTGTTGCCTCAGCGCCAGCCGTGGGCGTGGTCGACGTTCTTGCGCCGCCAGCCACGGCTCGCCCGTCGCCAGGATCAAGCCGGCGGGAGCGCTTACCCAGTGCGGGTCGAGCATGACATTTCGAAAGCGCCCGAAGGCCAGCAGCCGGTCGACGGGATACCTGCTGGGGCCGTAGAAAGCCTGATTGAGCGCGGCGGTGTAGGGACCGTTGAGCGTGGAGGACGCCGAACCCCAGATCGAGCGCTTCGGCGGCTGCACGACCGACCAAGGATTCCCACGGGTAGAAACGCGGCCGGTGCGGCTCTCGTAGGTGCTCGGCCAAGACATCGGCAGGTGAAGCATGCGGTCGTTATGGGGGAGCTCGCGAAGGTTGTCCAGCACCGCGAATGTATCGGCGTCAACTGCGTATGGACGCAGATGGCCGGCGAGGTCTCCACTCCAAAACGGAAGCGTGCCCACGACGACGACAGCGCCAACCAGCGCAGTGGCCGCGCTCCGCCACGCGGCTGGCGACCCGCCCGCGAGATGTGCGACGGTCTGCCCCACCAGCAACGCCAGCAGCAGTCCCGCCGCAACAGTGAGGTAGCGGACATTCCTGAAAATGGCGCCAACCAGCGTGCTGTCAATGGTGTCCTGAATGATTGAAAAGGGTTCGTTGAATCCCTTGCCGATCAGCACCAGTGCAAGGAATCCGAGCAGGCCTAGCACTGCCTGTTGGCGGGCGCGCCCGCTCAGCAATACAGGGGCCGCCAGTGCGAGGCCGGCCAGCAGGCCGCGGGCGACGAGCCGGATGCCGCTGACTGGAGCCAGTGGTCCGACCGGGTTTTGCGAGTAGTTGTAGGGCGCGCCGGTCAACGTCAGCGCTTCGGCCAGTGTCGGCGCGGCGCCCTTGATCCATTGGGCGGCGGCTTCAATGCTCCAGGCGGACATGACCTGGCTGGCCGAGGGCACCACGATCAACTGCCAGGCGATGAAGGCGATCGCTTGATGTAGCAGGACCACGCTGAGCCCCATCGCGGCCACCAGCCCCAGGCGCCGCAGGCGTTGGTCAAGTGGGCCGGAAGCGGTAAACGTCCGGAAGCAGGCGTAGACAGCCACCAGGCCTGTGACGATGAATGTCATGTGGATTGAACTGGCGGCGAGTCCGATCCAGAGGCTGCCGCGCACAAAGCCACGAAGACCCGGCGCGCGGTCGAAGGTGTCGTGCGCAACTTGCACTGCCTTCGGGAGCAGGGCGACGCCGATGAGCATGGCCGTGTACCCAGCGACGAAGGCATCGAGGAAGAACGGCGTCGTCATGTACACCACCGCAGCCGCGAAGCCTCCGCACCGGCCCAGGCCCAAGCGCTTGGCCGCCTGGTACATAAAGACGCCGGCCAGCGCGAGCAGGACGATCGAAACGCGCGACGTCACCCAGCCATCCACGCCAGGGAGCAGCGTCAGAACTCCCAAGGAAAGCTGAAGGTACTGACTCATGGCCCGTTCTTCCTCGGACTGCCCGAAATAGTTCGTTTGCCACGCCGAGAGCCGATCGAGAGCGAAGTCGGTGTTTTGCCAGGCGGTCGGCGGCGTGGTCCAGTCGTCGCGCAGGCCCAGGTAGCCAGGGTCGAAAATCAAGCCGCGGTGCCAAATCACGACCAACAGCAGAATGGCCGCGTAGGCGAATGCGTCCGGATGCCGCACGATGTGTCGCCTAGCCCACGCCAGGACCCGACGCGAAGAGTCCTGTAACCGCGAAAGGCCCACGTGCGAACGACGGGTATGGGGGCTAGCGCTCACGCTGCATCAGTACGCGCCACCACGTCATCATGCGTCCTCCAGGAGTGGGCAAGGACGTGGCAGAGAAGTCGGAGGTTTCCGGGTCCCGCAAATCGCGTCCATCGCGGCCCCGTCTGCTTCGGCTCGCTTACCTGGGCTTCGCCACGATGTGGAATTCCGGGCCGTACGGCGCCGGAAACGTCCGGCTGTGGTAACCAAGCGCCGCCAGCCGTGTATTGGTGGCGCCAGCCAACTCGCTCGAGTGGGCTTCGACCACCACGGTCGGCCGATGCTCGCGGAGGGTGGTCGTTGCTCCCCGCAGAACCTCAAGTTCGAGCCCCTCCACGTCAATCTTGATCAGCGCCGGCGGTCCAAATTCGTGGGCGAGCTGGTCAATCGTCGTTGGAGTGACGGCATCGCCATTGACTAGCAACGACGGTTCCGATAGGTCCGCACTGACAGCCTTGCGGACGACCGTGATGTGGTCGAAGCCATTGAGAGCGGCCTGGCACTCGACTTCGGCGGCATTGTCAGGATCCGGCTCAATCGCCACCACTAGTCCCGCTGCCCCAACCGCACGGGCGCCGACAATTGTGTGGAAGCCACTGTGCGAGCCAATGTCAAAGAACGTATCGCCGCACGAGAGTCCTTCGGCAATCGTTTCCTGGACCAGTGGCTCGAACGTCCCCAGCCAGTACTCGGCCACGACACTGCGCTTGGAGCGGCGCCAGCGCAAGCCCCTCGCCTGTCCGACGCATACCTCTGTCACGCTTCCTTCACGATGGATCATGAGGATGCGACGAATCACCCACCGCAAGATTCGGTGACGAACGATCCAAGTCCGATGGGGCATAGCCCAACGGACAATGTGGTTCAGCACAATCAAGAACCCCTGCTCATGGATGTGTGCGCTTGGTGTCCGGGGACGCAAGGTTGGCAATCGGCGCTTCGAAGTCTAGGTCTCGCCGCGATAGAACTACCAGGTGCGCGCATTCGAAATGCCATTGGGCTCGTTGGGTGGGCACGATATCGTGCGGCCTTTGGCGCCGCCGCGCGGCGCAGGGACAGCAGAAGCAAGCTGCCGACGGTGTGAAACTTCACAACGCAGCCACGCTGGAGTCTATTCGTCCACCAGCCATGGGCTGCGCTGGCGAGCTGGTTGAGTCTGCCGCTGCCATCACTGACGTTGCAGACGTGCGGTTGCCACGATCATTCCCAACAGCGCCACGCCGATCGCAGCCATAGCCAACGCTGTCGCCACCTCAGTCGCGTCCTGCGTTACCGCAGCCGCGGCCGCACCCCCCAGCGGGATGGGAGCGAGATTCCAGTTTCGAAGGCCGACGAGGGCTGAATGCCGCAAGCTATGCATAACGGTTCCGGCGCTGCCGACGGCAGCCCGTGGCGTGGCGAGAACGACGGCCAAACCGCCTGCCAGCACAACCACGGGAAACGCAAGCAATGCCGCGATGCCCGTTGGCGTCAATCCCCGCAGCACGCCGATGTGTACGCCAGCAACTGACGGCACGCTGAGGTGTACCGCCGCCACAAAGAGCCAGACGGTCAGCGCCGCTACCCCGACGACTGCGGTGACGACGGCCACCACTTGACCATGCACCCGCCGGACCAGCACCGCCGCCCACGCGCCAATCAACGCTCCTAGAACGCCGATTCCCGCGGTGACCGCAACCGTCCACCCCTCGAGCGCCGACGCAACCGCTTCTAGATGCTGCGCGGGCGGCACGCGCTGAAACATACGGTGCCCCAGCGCCAGGAATCCTCGCAGCGGCTGCCCCATGAGGGTGAGCTGCGTGGTGGCGGTTGGCTCGCCGATGTCAACGCCGCCCAGGATCACGCCGCCTCCACTCGCCTCAAGCACTCGCACGGCCAAGGTGTAGCCGGACCCGTCCGTGGGTACGGGGAACGTGGCCACATATTCGATCATGCCTTGACCGGTCAGATGCAGTCGGTCCGCCCAGAGCACGGTCTCGTGGCGCTCAAGTCGCAACTCCAGCGTTGGCGGCGACTGGACACCCGCCGTTGGGCGCGCCCGAAATCCAACAAAGAGCTCCGGACCCCGCTCGGGACGCACCACCTGTCGCACGCTCCACCCTGGCAGTAGTGGCCCGATCTCGAACGGCTCGCCGACCACGCCGCCGACGATCAGCGGCCCCGCGGGCCAGCCAAGGGCAGTAGCGACGCTGAGTACGGTGAGGATCACCCACACCAGTGGGGCGAACGGGCGGCGACGAGACCTCACCGCCGCCACCACGGTCGTGGAATCGGCGCCCAGCCCACCACCAGCATGCCGACGAGAAACACCAGATTGGCCATAAGGATCCCAAAGTAGCCGGCATTCGGAGTGAATGTCACCGTCAACTGGTCGCCCGGCGCCAAGTCGGCCAGCCACCCGTTGAAGTGCCCATCCAGGACGACATGGCGGTCAGCGCTCACTTCCTGGCCGTTGACGTGGAGAACCCAGCGCGGGTCAAACCGCTCGTCGAGACGCACCAGACGCTCCCCCGTCTCCCCGGCGTACGCGGCCGAGGCCCATCCGCGCTCGTCGCCAGTCAAAGCGAGCGAGCTACTGCCTGGAGTGGTTGCTTGCCGCTCCTGCGCGAGGATCAAAGTCAGGCCATGCGGTAACGGTGACACCTCCACGTCAAGCAGCTCGAATTCCAGACCAGGCAATCCTTTTCGAATGTGCGCCACGTCAAGCGTGGCGATGCTAGATCCGGGATCAAGTGGCACGTCCACTCGCACCGGCCGGTTGCGCTGGTAGGCCTCCTCACGCTGAATCGAGTAGACGATGTTTGGATACTGCTGAGAGCCGATCAAGTGGACGCCGTCGACGCCGGTGGAGACCTGACCAACAAAGGAAACTGTGCGCCCGTCGGATGGCACGGTGGCTGCGACGCGCACGACGCCCGCGCAGATGCTGGCGTCGCAAGGCTGAAACGCATCCTTCTCCAGGGGTTGGTGGGTCACGGCGACGGCGATGGGGTCAGGACGCGGCCCGGCCCGCAGGGCCAGGCGGTGCGGTCCAGCGTTGAGGTCCATCACTGCCTCAAGGATGTCGAGGCCCGCTTCGGTTCGGGTGCGCTCAAGCGGAACCGAGGCGCCATCAATGTCGAGCGTCGGTTGCAGGCCCGGCTGAGCGGCGAGTCTTACCGTGTACGTCCCTGAACGTGCCAGCCGGAACGTGCGGTCGCCGTCGGTCGTAGCAAGGTCCGGCAGCACTGTGAAGACCGGTAGCCTGGCCAGCGCCTGCTCAGCCTCCCGCTCGGCCGTCTCGATCTCCGACGACGTGAGCAGCCCCAGCTGGGAGACGGCGTTCAGCCCGGGACCCTTCGCGCGCACCTGCACATCGTGGGCGCCCGCTCGACCGGTCGGCGCCTCGATCCGGGTCCAGCGATATCCATATCCCGCCGGCTCGCGCGTCAGAATGCGCCCAACCCACTGTCCGTCCAGCATGACCTCCAGCGCCCCGCCCTCCGGACTCACGAAGTGTCGGATCCAAAGCTCGCTCGTCGCTCCGGTCGTGTCGATGGTGACGGCAAATGCCACATCGTCGGCTTTGGTAAGGAGCCCGCGGGTCATGTCCGCGACCTCGGGGTCCGCGTACCACCACGCGTTCTTGTACGGGGCCACCCAGTCCAGCGTGGCGTCAGGGACTTCGGGCCAGACCTGATCCGCTGGACTCACCAGTACCCCCTGGGGTAGATAGTTGGCCGTCAAATCCATGGGGTCCGCACCCAGCCAGATCTCGGAGGCGGCGCGGACGGCGCCGCCCGGAGCCCCGTCGATGCCGGCCACGCCCAATTCGCCGCTGGCGGTGGTCACCCCGCCTGCGTCGTCGAACATGTGCCAGGCCGTGACCAGGGGGCGCAGCGAAGGCGACCCAACGATAATCCGCGTCGGGAGGCCCAGCCGCTGCGCCGGCGGCGGCGTTACCTCGTAGAGCTCAACCTCGCCCACCGACAATGTGTCGAGACGCCGCAGTCCGGGCTGTTGCGCCAGCGCTAGCCGCGGGCGGGGCTGGTGCTCTTGTGCTGCCAGCCACGGCTCGCCCGATGCCTGAATGAAGCCAGCGTGCGCGCTGACCCAGTGCGGATCGAGCATGACGTTGCGAAAGCGTCCGAATGCCAGCAGCCGGTCGACGGGATACCGACTGGGGCCGTAGAGTCCCAGATTGAGCGTGGCGGTGTATGGACCGTTGAGCGTGGAGGAGGCCGAGCCCCAGATCGAGCGTTTGGGCGGCTGCACGACGGGCGGCGGATTTCCCTGGCTGGAGTATCGTCCTGTGCGGCTTTCATAGCTGCTCGGCCAAAACAGCGGCAGATGGACCATGCGGTCGTTGTGAGGCAGCGCGCGCAGGTTGTCGATCACCGCTACCGTGTCGGCATCGAAACGGTAAGTCCGTAGGTGACCCGCGAGGTCCCCGCTCCAGAACGGAAGGGTGCTTCCAGCAATCACCACGCCCACAAAGACGTTGGCCGCTGTTCGACGCCCATCCGGTGGACGGGACACGAGGTGGGTGATTGTCTGTCCCACCAGCAAGGCCAGCAGCAGCCCGGCCCCGGCGGTGAGGTAGCGGATGTTTCGGAAGATGGCGCCGATGAGCGTGGCGTCTACCCCATCCTGGATGATCGACAACGGCTCGTTGAAGCCTTTGCCAATGAGCACGAGCGTCAGAAAGCCGAGCAGAGCTAGCACCGCCTGCTGTCGGGCCCGCCCGCGCAGCAGGACCGGGGCCGTGAGTGCCAGACCTGTCAGCAGGCCGCGGGCGACGAGCCGGACGTCGCTGACCGGAGCCAATGCCCCTACCGCATCTTGCGAGTAGTTGTACGGAGCGCCGGTCAGGGTCAGCGCTTCGGCCAGCGAGGGCGCGGCGCCCTTGATCCATTGAGCGGCGGCTTCGATGCTCCAGGCCGACATGACTTGGTTAGCCGACGGCACCACGATGAGTTGCCAGGAGATGAAGGCGATGGCCTGGTGCAGCAGGATCACGCTGAGGCCCATTGCAGCCACCAGCCCCAGTCGGCGCAGGCGCTGCACCCTCGAGCCAGACGCGGTGAACGTCCGGAAAAGCGCGTACGCAGCGACCAGGCCAGTGACGATGAACGTCATATGGATTGAACTGGCGGCCAACCCGATCCAGAGACTTCTGCGAACGAAGCCGCGCACGCCGGGCGCCTGATCGAAGGTCTCGTGCGTAACCTGCACCGCCTTGGGAAGAAACGCCACGCCCAGGAGCAGGCCAAAGTACCCGGCGACAGAGGCATCCAAGAAGAACGGCGTTGTCATGTAGACGACCGTCGCCGAGAAGGCGCCCAGCCTACTCAAGCCCAGGCACTTGGCCGCTTGGTACATGAAGATGCCGGCCATCGCCAGAAAGATGATGGAGATGCGCGACGTCAACCAACCGTCCACGCCCGGGAGCAGCGTGAGGCCTCCCAATAGGAGCATGAGGTACTGGCTCATCGCCCGCTCTTCCTCGGAGGATCCGAAGTAGTTCGTCTGCCAGGCCGATAGCCGATCGAGGGCGAATTCGGTGTTCTGCCAGGCGGTCGGCGGGATGGTCCAGTCGTCGCGCAGCCCCAGGTAGCCGGGGTCGAAAATCAAGCTGCGGTGCCATATCACCACGAGCACCAAAATTGCGACGTAGGCGGACGCGTCTGGGTGTCGAGCGACCGTGCGCCTGACCCACAGAGAGACTCGATCCAGCGTTGCTCGCGCCGCCGCGGGACCGGGGCGCGCCGCGCCTACCGCTGCGCTGGTGGTCATGCTGGCATGTTGAAAGTCCCGACCGTCAGGCGTCGCCTGCCGGCCGCCCGCCATGGCAGGACACGAGCTAATCCAGACATAACAGGTGGCTGCTCACTCGCGACTGGCAACAAGCACCGCCGGCTGTGGCACGGCGGCCGCACGATCTCGCCGCAAGACCCGGATGGCCCACCCAACCATGACGAGCACGCCGACGCTCAAGAAACCGTCAAGCGTCCATGCCACGGAACTCAGGCTGTCGTGTCGAAGCCACAATGTGACGGCGCATGCGACGCTTAGCGGAACGAGAACCACCCATACGCGCAGGGTACCGGCCCCGATGTGGAAGTACGTCAGCAGGGTCAACACCGCCAGCAGCGACCCGGCGAGGGTATAGGCCCACACCAGGGATGGGATCGGAGCGTAGCGGTCCGCGAAGATAATCTGGAAGACCAGCGACGGCGCGATGACGATGATCAGCGCAGTTCCGCCACTGATGAGAATGGTGAACGCTCCGGTCACCGCCAAGGTTCGAGTAAGCGGCTCGCCGGCGGCGACGTGCCGAATAATGTGTGGGAGCACCACCAACGCTGCTGGAGCCGATGCGAAGAGGACGATGCGCCCCACCAGCGCCGACGCTGCGTACAGCGAGGCGCTGCCGTCGTCGAAGAAGTGGCGCACGACCAGGATGTCAACATTCATGAGAATTGCCAGCGACAGGCTGAGCAGCCCGACCAGCACATGGGACGACCTTTCGCCTTCAGCCTCCTTGGACTCGGCTGGCGTTTCAGTGGTTGCGCGCACGATATAGGGTGCCGCTAACACCACGATCAGGACCCCGAACAGACCAGACAGCGCGGATGCGGCTATTCCCCCGGCTACCCCAAACCCAAGCGCCACCAACCCAACGCCAAATGACGCGCGGAGCGCGCCATCCACCAGGTTCGAGGCACCGAGCAACAGGAAAGTGCGCAGGCCTGTCAACAGCGCTTTGGTGAATGGTGCTAAGAAAGCAACGGCTACCGCGCCGCCAAGCCAGATTATTGAGGCGCGGTTGTCCGTCCCAATCAGCAGCTCAATTGCGCCGCTCATCGCAACGACGACGATCCAGGCCGCCACTCCGACAAGCCCGCCACGGATGAGCGCACGCCGCAGCACGTCAATGGCGGCGAAGCGCCCATGCGCAACCACGGCAAGGCTTGTCATGCGCGTGCCAATTGGCAGCAGCAGCTGCGACGGAACAGACAGCACGGCAAAGAGCGCGAGCACCGCAAACAGGTCGGCGTAGTCGGCCGGTTCCAACATGCGCGCCATGGCCCACTGGAACCCAAACGAGGACAGACTGGCGCCGAGGTTGAGGGCGCCGAGGACCACGGTGTCGCGCGCGACCACGCGCACCGCCGACGATCCGGCGTGCGGCCGGGCGGATGCCTGGTGGTCGGTCATGCGGTGAGCGTCGGCACTCGAGTTACCGCGCCCGGGTGTCGCCGCGGCCTGTTGGATCCCGGGAGTCGGTTCGCTCAGAAGTGCGCCGTGCTAAAGGAGTTCGCAACCAACGTCGTCGCGAGCATTCACCTAGTCGCCCGCAACTGTTGGCGGACAGGACGGCGGCGGGTCAGCCGCCGAATGTCGCTCCGTCGACGCCACGAGGCGCGGGTCGGAATCGACCGAGTCTCCATCTCCGAGGTCTCCCATCAGCCATTGCAGTTCATGCGCGGCAATCGCAGACCAGTCAAGGCTCGTCACGCGCTTCAATCCCAGCTGCACAAGCTCGCGACAGCGCAGTTCGTCGTCTAGGAGCGACAGAATAGCGCCAGCAAGCGCAGAGATGTCACTCTCGGGAACTGCGTGGTAGGCATCGCCCCAGACCTCCAAGAGTTCCGGCAGATCATATGCCACCACGGGCACCTCAAGTGCCATGGCCTCGCTCATCGCAATCGACCAGCTCTCTTCATGCGACGGAAGGGTGAACAGCCGAGAGTCGCGGACACACTGGTTTTTTGCTGCGGAGTCGACGGCACCGAGAAGGTCCACGTTGCCGGCCAGGCCACTGCTTTGCACACGTTGCTGGACGCGCCCCTGGTCGGGGCCGTCACCAATGATCACCAGTTTGGCATCGGGCTTCCTCGCCACGACTAGGGCCCATGCATCCAAAAGGTCGAACACGCCCTTGGCAGCGGCCAGGCGTCCAACCGACACGGCGTCGTACCGCGGGGCGTTTGAGCTCGGTGCAACTGCGGCAAGCTCGCCCAACTCAACGCCGCACGCTACCGCGGTGACTCGACGCATGGGATAGCCACTTTGACGTAGCTGGCGTGCGGTTGCGCGAGCCACGGCGAGGGTGCGGTCAGCAAAGACGGCCGCCAGAATCAATGACAGCCGCTGCGCAATGAGAAACGCGAGGGCGTTGTACCAGCGAGGTCCCTCGCGGCGCCAAAACCTCCACGCCGGCATAAAGGGCACCGACACGGCAAATCGCACCCGCCGCCAACGTTGCAGCTTGAGCATGACGCCTGGCAGCACGTCGTAAGGTTGATCGTGCGACGTTACGATTATATCCGGGTGGAGGCGCCAAAGTGAGCGCGGAAAGAAGAGGCATACCGTTATCGAGTGAAGTACCAGCCACCAACGGCTATGGCCTCCGCGCCAGCGGCTGGTGTGTAATGTTGGCCTCAGCCCCCACTGCCGGCAGGAAACGCCAGCCTGCGCGCTGCCCATCAGATGGATCTCATGTCCGGCCCGCTGCCATTGCTTGGCAATTTCAATGATCCTGACGCACCCGCCATCCACTTGCTCACGAACCAAGCCGTTCATGATCAGGAGAATTCGCAAGGGCATCGACACCAAGACGACGAGCGCGGGATGCTACCACTGGTCCCAGCCTATTGTCAGAAGCGCGGCCGCAAATCGATTGAGATCGCGCCGCTTCGACAATGGCAAGTTGCATCCTTCTGACGACTGCCTGAGACGTTCCAACAAATAGCATCGCCAATTCTTGGCGCCATTACCAACGGATTGTACCTCACCTTTCACCCTCAAGATTGGCCTGATATGATTTGTATATTTGATTAACCTATTACAGTCCAATTGGACTCATGAGGGGATATTGGCATTCTAATTGCACGGGGATTAGATTCCCAAGTAAGCAATCGTCAAGTGATTGCCATGGTGCATTGTAATATTTATTACTAATATGAGATTATTGTGCCCAAATTCTCCACTTATACAACTGTATCGCGCTGCCCGTTGCGAGGCGTGCATCGAGAGCAGTTGCATATAAAGGCCTATTCCCACTTGACGAGCCACGAACGAGCCCTGCTCGTAAACGGCAATCAAGGAATCTCCTCGTTCTTCCGCTGTTAGCGTCGAGTTGACAGGGATTCACAGGGTTGGTTACCTCGCCGTGGTCACAGCGATGCGGCAAGTTGACGAGCGTGCGGCGCTGGCGCAGGGACTTGTAGTCAAGCCGGCAGGCTTCGGACTGGTCGCTGATGACGCCACCGACGCCGTTCCGGAGCTTGCCGGAATGTAATAGTAAGCTGGGACGCAGTGCTGACCGTGCGTGCAGTGCTGGCTTGACGCGTTGCTGGCAGGGCGGAGTAACCACCGGGTGTTCGCGCCGCTGCCGGCGTCGCAGGTGACCCAAGTCTCGGGGCCTCGCCTCGGTCGGTGCGTCGTCGGGAAGAGTACCTACCAAGCAGCTTGAGGGACGTTGCCACGATCAGAGCGCTGAGGGTCAAGGTCTTCGAAAATGCCGCGGTTTCGCGCATGGACCGTGGAAGCATGCTCGACAAGCCGCCACGGACACCGACTCCGGCATTACCACAGTCAAGTCGGACACGACTAACGACGCATAGGGCAACAATCAACACATCTGCAAGTAACAGGCGTGAGCCAGCTACGCGTGCTCGACCGTCAGTGGACAGCCAAGGCCCAAGCGCACCATGCGTCGTCTGACGCAGAAGCTGCGATGGCGTGCCATCGTGGTGATCGCGTCGTTTATCCCGTGGCTGGTGCTCTTGGGCTGGTTGGCCAGCGTGGGGTGGTTCATCACCGACGACGCGTTCATCAGCTTTCGCTATGCGCGCAACCTGCTGGAGGGGCAGGGGCTGGTCTTCAACCGCGGGGAGTACGTGGAGGGGTACACCAACTTCCTCTGGGTCATCGAACTGGCCGCGATCTGGGGCCTG
>DAOUIX010000220.1:0-2926 GCA_034423235.1 Chloroflexota bacterium
GCGCCGGAGGCGACGGTGATGGACGTGGTGATGTCGAGCGGGCCGACGGCGGAGATTGCGGGGCGGCTGTCGGCGGCGGAGCGGCGGTTGGCGACGGTGGGCGACGACGACTTGACGGAGGCGGTGGAGGCGTACGGGCAGATTGAAGACTTCCGGAACGCGGACGGGTACCGGGCGCAGTCAGACGCTGGGGTGATTCTGAGCGGGCTAGGGCTGGGGACTGACATGGCAGAGCGGGCGCTGGGGAGCCTGTCGTCGGGTCAGCGGACGCGGGTGGAGATGGCTCGGGTGCTGGCGAGCAAGGCGGACCTGTTGCTGCTGGATGAGCCGACGAATCACCTGGACGTGGACGGGACGCGGTGGTTGATGGGGTTCCTGGCGGATTCACCGGCGGCGGTGCTGATCGTCTCGCACGATTTACGGTTGCTGGATCACGCGATTACGCGGGTGTATGAGCTGGACGGGATGACGCGGAAGGCGACGGCGTTCAAGGGGACGTATAGCGAGTACCTGGTGTGGAGCGAGGAGCAGCGGGCGGCGCTGGAGGTGACGCGCCAGCAGCAGCAACGGCGGATCGACCGCTTGCAGGCGTCGACGAACCGGTTGCGGGCGCACTCGATGAAGAGCGAGAAGGTGGCGCGGCGGGTGAAGGTGATGGACCGGCGGCTGGAGCGGATGCGCGACGAGCAGGTGGAGTTGCCGCTGGAACCGGGCGAGATCGGGATGCGGGTGGGGCAGGCGCCGAGGTCGGGCCGGGTGGCGCTGCGGGTGGAGGCGGTGGCGCATGCGTATGGCGAGAACCGCGTGTTGCGGGACGTCTCGCTGGAGCTGGAACGGGGGCAGACGCTGGCGGTGATCGGCCGGAATGGGGCTGGAAAGTCGACGTTGCTGAATATCGCGGCGGGGGTGTTGGAGGCGGATCGGGGGTCGGCGGAGCCGGGGCATAACGTGTCGATGGCGCATTTCAATCATGCGGTGGATCCGGCGCTGGGCCGGCGGTCGGCGTATGACTTCGTGCGGTCGCTGCTGGGTCCGGTCGAACCAACGATCCGCAGCTTCCTGGCAACCCTGATGTTTCACGAGGACCACATTTATCGGCCGCTGCGAACGCTTTCGGCGGGCGAGCGGGCGCGGCTGGCGATTGCGGGGCTGATGCTGGAGCGGCGAAATCTGCTGCTGCTGGACGAGCCGAACAGCAACCTGGATCGAACGACGCAGGCGTGGCTGGTGGAGGCGTTACAGAGCTATGGGGCGTCGCTGGTGGTGGTGTCGCACGACGTGGAGTTCGTGGCGGGGCTGGAGCCGGATTGGGTGCTGCTGATGCCGGAGGAGCGGTTGGAGGCGTATGCGGAGCGGCATTTAGGGCGGGTGGCGTTGATTTAGGACACCCGCCGAGCCGCTACGAGGCGAAGAGCCTGACGGCTAGCAGGACGACGCCTATTCCGTTCAACAGGACTGCGCCCAGGAGCCCGATCATCCAGGCTTTCAGATTGGCAACGTCCGCCTTCGTCGCCACGTGCTCGAGCGTCGTTTCGACGCGAGCCAGTCGCTCCTCGATCGTTGCCGCCGTCATCAAGCCACCGATTCCTCGGTCCGCATGGATGGTTGCAACGTATCACTTAGTGGCAGTGAGGCCGCACGAGGTTCGGTTCTCGAGGCTTCGCCCCTGGCTAGCGGACGCTGGGGGCGTTGAGTTGGAGGACGGCGGAGAAGGCTTCCTGGGGGATGTCGACGCTGCCGACGCGTTTCATGCGGCGCTTGCCGGCCTTTTGGGATTCCAGGAGTTTTTTCTTGCGGGAGACGTCGCGGCCGTAGCACTTGGCGAGGACGTTCTTGCGGAGGGGACGGACGGTTTCGCGGGCGATGATGCGGGAGCCGATGGCGGCCTGGACGGCGACTTCGAAGAGCTGGCGGGGGATTTCGCGGCGGATGCGGAGGGCGAGGTCGCGGCCGATGACGGGCGCCTGGTCGCGAAGGACGAGGGTTGAGAGAGCGTCTACGACCTGGCCGTTGACGCGGATGTCGAGGCGGACGAGGTCGGCTTCGCGGTAGCCGAGGAAGTTGTAGTCGAGCGAGGCGTAGCCGCGGCTGACGGACTTGAGGGTGTCGAAGAAGCCCGTGAGCATTTCGGCCAGGGGCAGGTCGTATTCGATGAGGACGCGGGTTGGCTCGATGTGCTCCATGCGGTGGTGGGACCCGCGGCGGTTGGCCAGCAGTTCGCTGACGCGGCCGATGTAAGCGGTGGGCGTGATGATGCTGAGACGCATCCAGGGTTCGCGGATGGCGGCGATCTGGGAGAGTTCGGGGAAGTCGGCGGGGCTGTCGAGGAGGGTGATGGTGCCGTCGCGGGCTTCGACTTCGTACTCGACCTGGGGGGTGGTGATGACGAGCTCGATGCCGAACTCGCGCTCCAGGCGCTCGCGGACGATGTCCATGTGGAGGACGCCCAGGAATCCGGCGCGGAAGCCGAAGCCGAGGGCCAACGACTTCTCGAGCTGGAAGGTGAGGGCCGGGTCGCTGAGGCGGAGGCGTTCGAGGGCGTCGCGCAGGTCCGGGTAGTGCTCGGGGTTGGTGGCATAAAGGCCGGCGAAGACGAGCGGCTTGGGCTGGCGGTAGCCGGGGAGCGGTTGGATGCCGTCAGCGCCGAGCGGGGCGACGGTGTCGCCGGCGGGGACGTCCTGCGTGTCCTTGAGACCGGTGGCCACGAAGCCGACTTCACCGGTACCCAGAACGTCCTGCTGGCGGCGAGTAGGGACGAAAACGCCGACGTCCACGGCCTCGGCCCGGGTGCCGGCCTGGACGAGTTGGAGACGGTCGGCGCGCTGGAGTTGGCCATCAACCACGCGGACGTAGGCCACGACGCCTTGGTGCTGGTCGTAGGCGGAGTCGAAGACGAGGGCGCGGAGGGGGGCGCTCGGGTTGCCTG
>DAOUIX010000221.1:0-48944 GCA_034423235.1 Chloroflexota bacterium
GCGGTAGACCAGGTGACAGACACGAACCAGCAGGAGTCGAAGTACCACTGGGTCGATCTCTTTGGGTCGGGACCGGTGAAGATGGACGGTTACACGAGCACGTATACGCCCGACGGGACGCAGGGCACTCCGACGGTGGCCACGGCCGCGAAGGGCAAGCTGCTGTTCGAGGAGGCCGTAAACAACCTGGTGGAGTTTGGTCGCGAGATGTCTGAGCGGGAGTACCTGCCGCGGGTTGACCATCACCGGCGGAAGCCGACGATTGCGCGTCCAGGTTGACAATGAGACGGGAGCTTTGAGCGTGGAAGCTAGCGCGAGATTGCATGATCGGCACTCGGGACCGTTTCAGACTCTGGTGACGCTTGGGGAGAGCACGACGGCGGGGGGCTGGAGTTCGTCACGGGAGCGTTGCTGGGCGAATGTGCTGGCCGACTTGATCAGCGACTTCCAGGACGAACCGGTCAAGCTGGTGAACAGCGGGATTGGAGCGAACGTGATTTCAACGCGAGCGCCGTTGTACGAGTATTCGGGCAAGCCGGCGGCTAATGAGCGAGTTGGAAAGCACGTGATTGCGCACGATCCGGACCTGCTGGTGATTTCGTACGGGCTGAACGACGCGCGGGGCGGTACGCCGGTGGAGATGTTCCGGGAAGAATTGACGGGCGTCATCGACGCCATTCGGCAGGGGTGCGACCCGCTGATCGTGCTACCCGGGCCGTATTACATGACGGACTTCACGTCATACGACCACTTTGGCTACGCGAACCATGCGGTGTTTGAGTCGTTCAACTTCGTGACCAGGCAGGTGGCCGAGGCTACGGGCTGTCTCTTTGTCGACGTCTACAACTCGTACGGCGGGGCGGAATGGTTGGTTCATCACGACGGGGTGCACGCGAACGACCTGGGGCACCGGGTTGTGGCGAACGAGATTTTCAAATTGCTGGCGCAGCACTGCTCGGGACTGGCGGCGAGAACGAAGCGGCTGGAGTATGAGACTGAACCCTGGCGAGACGAGTCGGTGCTGATGGCCGACTACGGGTACAAGTCGCGGGGCCGGCCGACGATCGGGTTGCCGCCGGGGCAGTCCTGATCGAGCGGTCGCGGGTCTAGGCGGCGGTCTCCAGGAAGCCGACCGCCTGCCGGACGGTGCAGACGAGCACGGCGTCGTGTTTGGAGCGCGCGCGCTCAAGGAGCGCGGGTAAGGCGCGGTTCTCGGGGTCGTGCAGGTAGTGGGTGTAGGGGTGCCACACGGGCGTCCAAAGGAGCCGGTGCTCGTAGGCGTAGTCCAGGGCCGCCAGGTTGTAGGCGATCCAGTCGTCGAGCGCGGTGGCGTCAGTCCAGGGGCATGTCCAGTTGTCGGGGATGGGCTGGTGGCCGTCGCGGCGGCGCCAGGCGTCCTGGGCTTCGAGGTCGCGGCAGCGGTGGAAGTCGAAGAAGATCCGGTCCATCCAGCCCTGGATGGGCAGCTCGATCAGACCGTTGGGATAGGCGTAGGCCTGGAGGCGGGCGGGTGCGGCGGCGTCGTGTTCGCGGCCGTAGAGGCCCATGGTGCTGTCCATGTGGCTGCTGACCCAGCGGAAGCCGCTGTCCAAGATGGCTTGCTGATTGGCGTACAGCATGTTGAGGCCGCCGGGAAGTCCGCCGGGTCCGCGGAGGACGGTGGAGTCGACGCCCAGGCGCTCGCGCAGCCGGCGGTTGGTGAGTTCGAGTTCCTGGCGGAGAAGTTCGGTGTCCGGCATGGACAGATGCACGTGGTTGTAGGTGTGGTTGTCGATGACGTGGCCGCGGCGAAGGATTTGGTGGAGGTAGTCGATGTCCTGATCCTCGAGGCCGTTGCCGACGTAGAAGAACTGGAGACTGACGTCGAAGGCTTCGGCCGTGGTGCAGAGGTCGAGCGTGTAGTCACGCAGCGGCGGCATGATGCGGCCGTGGTTGATCAGCGTCGGCGAGTAGCCGGCGCACATTTCGAGGTCGTAGCTGAGAGCGACGGCGCAGCGAACTCCATCGGGCAGCGCGACGCGGACGCTCACTCGAAGGCGAATCCGTACAGGCGAGAGCGCTGGAGGCTGAATCGCACGGCGGCGTTGTCGACGGGGCAGACATCGCCGCCGGCCCAGCGGACAGGCTGCGACTTGGAGTCGCCCCGCCAGGGCTGGTAGTCGGCGGCGCTGAAGCCTTCGATTGCCCTCCCCGAGGCATCGACCAATTCAGCGGTGAGTTCGCCTTCCTTGACCGTGGAGGTCGCGGCGTTGAGCACGAGGCGCTTGCCGCCGACTGGGAGGACGTTGGTGGTGAAGACGGCAGGTTCAGGACCACCGGTGGCCGAGACGGCGGCCCAGTAGCGGTCCTTCTCCCAGCTGGCGCGGCAGATGGCGCCGTAGAAGGTCTTGGGGGACGGCTCGATGCTGTAGACATCGCCGTGCACGCCTTCGAGGCCGCTGAAGTACATGTAGACCCGGTCGCCGTCCTCGATCAGCTGGTGGGTGGGCCAGAGCATGCCGCCGCCATAGTCGCCCAGCGGGGCGTTCGGCAGCGTGGGTCGGCGGGAGGGACGGTTCCAGATGCGACGGTCCTGGCTGCCGGCCCACTGCCAGTCGATGGTCTGCTCGCGGACGTTGTAGCAGCAGAGCAGGCCGATGTAACCGCCGCGAACGGTGTGGGGCATGAGTTCCATGAATTGCTGGTCGTGCGGGTCCTTCCAGTCGGGCTCAACAATGACCTCGGGAGGGGTCCAGTTGGAGCCGTCGGGGCTGGTGCGACGGGCAAGCACGCGGCGACCGTACGGGAAGAAGCAGTCGTACGGAACATAGCCCCCGGGATGCATCTCGGTTCCGACCTTCTGCATCAGTTCGTAGGTGCCGTCTTCAAGCAGGTAGTACGAGGCCTGATCAGCGCCGCCCATAGGGGTCGTGTAGGGCATGATCAGGCGATCGCCAACAGCCATGATTCGAAGCAGCGGGCCCTCGACGGCCGTCCAGTGGATTCCGTCGGGCGAGCGGTAGCGGTAGGTCGCGTAGGGGTGCGAGTCGGCGCCGGGTTCGCGGGGGAGTCCGGGGATCCAGCCTGAGCCCAGGTTCTGCGGGCGGCGGGACGGGGCGCGGATGATGAACATCTCGTAGCGCTGGTCGGGTTCGGCGTCGGGGTGAATCAGGACCGAGGCGTACTGCGAGGAGCCGCCGGAATCGAAGTCGAAGATGATGTTGGTCTTTGGATGCCCTTCATAGGAGTTGAGGTCGAGCTCGGGGCGTGTCCAGTTGACACCGTCCTCGGACTCCGAATAGCAGAGGCGACGATAGGCTTCGAAATTGCGGCCCTCCGACGGGGTGCAGACGTGCCATCCCTTCCAGAGCCCATCAATGGGGTCTTTCAGAAACGTGCCGTGGGCGAAGACGGCGCCCTGATCCCAGGGCATTTCCGGCTCGATGAGGGGGTTAGCCGGATCGGGCGTGGCGGGCTCGACGCGCCAGCCGAAGTTGTCACGCTCGGCGATGTCGTCGTCCAGGATCATGGAAAGGCAGTCGATCCGCGCCACGGTGCCGCTCGTTTCTGTGCGCGCTTGCCGGGGGGCAAGGCGGTGAGTCGCCAGCCGCGAAAGCGTATCAATACGACGGGCCAGCGGCAGTTCGCCGTTTGCGCGAGACAGGTGGAATCGGAGGGCTCAAAGGACTGTGGCTAACGGCGCGGCACGAGCGACGGTGCTGGCGGGACGTCTGCTGGATGGCACAGGCGTGCAGCCGCAGGCAGATGTCGCGATTCGCATCGCGAGCGGGCGAATCGAATCAATCGAGAGCACGGATGCGTCGCCAACGGACCGCGGCTCCCTGATGGTCGACCTGCGCAGGTGCTGGGTGATGCCGGGACTGATCGACGCGCACATGCATCTGTGGGGGCTGACTCCGTGCGAGATTTCGCCTCCCGACTTCGAAACTCGCCTTGCGAGCGCCGAGCGGCAGGCAAAGGCGCTGTTGCACGCGGGATTCACGACGGTTCGGGACCTTGGGTCGCCGATTACGCCTTGGATCCGAGACTCAGCCCCTAGCCATCCACCGACTGCGCCTCGAATCCTGGCGGCGCACGTGGGGCTGACCGGGGTGCGGGGGCCGTGGCTGATTCCGCAGCCGTCATGGTGGGAGGCACGGGTGGTGCGAGGAGCTGTGTCGGCGAGCGAGGCCGTGCGGCGGCTGCATGACGAGGGAGTGGACGTCGTAAAGATCGGCGCGTCGACAGGGCCGGGAGCGGAGGGCTTTGGCGACATTCCAGCGCTGACCGTTGACGAGATTCGCGCCGTCTGCGATGCGGCGCATGGGTTGGGGCTGCCTGTTGCGGCGCATGCCATCGGCTCGGAGGCCGTGCGCCGGTGTGTGATCGGGGGCGTGGACACGATCGAGCACGGATATGGGCTGCGCAACGAGGTGTGTGAACTGGTGGCGGCCAGCGATGCCTGGATCGTTCCGACGCGACGGACACGAGCCGTACGTCCGGGCATCGAGGCGCGGGCGACGGCGCTGGAGCAGATGGGCACGCTGCGTCGGGGAATAGCAGCGGGGATTCGATACGCGGCGGGCACCGATTCAGTCGGGGACTCGCATACGCCGCATGGCCCGGGCAACGCGCTGGAGATGGAGCTGATGGGCCGGGTGCTCTCACCGGACGCGGCGCTGGCGGCAAGCACGCGGGAGGCCGCGCGGATGCTTGGCGTGGACGAGGAGACCGGAACTCTTGAGGTTGGCAAGTGCGCTGACCTAATCGCCGTGCCTCAGGATCTACGGCGCGATCTGTCGATGCTTCAGCAGGTGGAGTTCGTAATGAGCCGTGGCTGCGTCGTGCGGAACGACGCGAGTGCTGCGGGAAGCTAGGCGAGGCTGTCGAAGGAGGACCAGTCGAGGTCAACCCAGCGGCGTTCTGCGACGCTGGTCTGGATAGCTTCGTGGACGACGAGTTGGCGGTGGCCGTCGGTGAAAGTGGGGTACGGGGCCGGAGCGTCGTCGCCGGTGGCAATGTGTGCGTAGACGTCGCGGAAGAGGAGGCGGAAGGTTTCGTCGAATCCTTCGCGGTAAGCGCCGGCCTTTTCCACGAATCGTTGCGCAGCGGGCCGCATGTGGCGGGCGTCGGCTACGAGCAGTTCGTTAGGCTCGTCGCGGTGGCCGATCCAGAGCTGGTTGGGTCGCTCAGAGTCCCAGCTGACACCGGCAAGTTCGGCGTCGATCTCCACCTGCACCCGGTAAGGATGGCCGGCCGCGACGTGGGAGAGGGACAGGACGGCCTGGGTTCCATCGGAGAAGCGGACCAGGAGTCCGGCGAGGTCGTCCGAGGCAGATTCCTTTGCGGCGGTTGGGTCTGGGCCGTCCGATCCCGGCGGTCGGCGGTCGACATGGGCCGTGCCGAAGGCGGCACAGAGCGTGGTGGGGCGTGCGCCGAGGAGGAACATGACGAGGTCGAGCAGGTGGCTACCGGTCGTGGACGTGACCACGGTTGGACCGCCAATCGACGGATCGAGCCGCCAATCCCAGTCCTGGCGGTGCCAAAGGGTGTCGTCGGCGATGGAGGCGCGGACGAGGAACGTGCGGCCGAGCAGACCTTCGCGGCGCCGTGCGGCGATTTCCTGAACCAAAGGGTAGAAGCGGTTGTTGTAGCAGACGGCGTGGACCATGCTGGCATCTCGGGCTGCAACTACAAGGTCAGCAGCTTCGGCGACATCGATGCCCAGGGGCTTTTCGCATATGACGTGGACGTTTTGCTGCAGAGCCTGGAGCACGAGTTCGCGGTGCAGGGCGTTGGGCGTGCAGATGTGGACGGCGTCGAGACCGCGGTCGAGGGCGGCGGCCAGGGTGGCGTCAGCGTGCGGAACTCGCAAGGCGTCAGCCGTCGACTTGGCCCGCTCGGGCGTTGAGGCGACCACGCTAACGACGTCGACGCCGTTGCGGCGGAGGGCATCGATGTGGATGCGGCCGATAGTTCCGGGGCCAACGACGGCGGCTCGGATGGGTGCGTTGGCGGTATCAGTAGCTTGCTGGCTCGTGGCAACACCGTTGTCGTTCAGGTCGCCGCGTATGCTACGCGCCCCGCGCGGATGATCCGAACGGCGCGGCGGTTGACGCTTCGGCGGCTTAGTCGATAGGTTGCCCCGCCGCGCCGTCCGCACGGCTACGCCGGAGATGGGGCGCGGCATGTTGTTGTCGAGATTCGGCGGTCTGAGATCTGATTGGACCAGACGCCGAGCGACGTAGATACGGGACGACACAGCCTTGGGCGTACGGATCGGGATTGATACCGGAGGCACGTTTACCGACCTGGTCGTGATGGACGAGTCCACCGGCGGGGTGGATGTCGTCAAGCTGCCTTCGACGCCGGATGAACCGAGCCGGGCGATCCTGGCGGCGTTGGAGCAGGCGGGCGTCGATCCGGCTCGTGCTACGTACCTGGTGCTGGGCACCACGGTGGCGGTCAACGCGTTGCTGCAACGCCGCGGCGCACGCGTGCTTTACATAACAACCGAGGGGTTCGAGGACGTCCCGTTCTTACAGCGGGTCGACCGCAAGTTCCACTACGACCTGGATTGGGAGCGCCCACTGCCGCTCGTGGCTCGACGGGACTGCCTGGGGATTCGGGAGCGGATCGACTACCGGGGTGAGACGGTGACGCCGCTGACCGGCAAGGGGATTGAGGACTTGATAGAGGCGATTCGTGAGCGGCTGGCCGAGGCGGATGTGGGGTCGGCGGACGTCGCGTTTGCGTTGAACTTTCTGTTCTCATACGTGCATCCAGACCACGAAACGGCCGTGCGCAAGGCGCTGACGGCGGCCTTTCCGGATATCCCGATCTCCGCATCGCACGAGGTTGCGCCAATCTGGCGTGAGTATGAACGGGCCAGCACGACAATTGCGGATGCGGCGGTAAAGCCGCTGTTGAGCCGTTTCATTGGCTCGTTGGACCAGGGGCTGCGCGAGCGCGGATTTTCGAGGTCGTGGTCAGTCATGAAATCCAACGGTGGGCAGATGCTGGCGGATACGGCCGGCGAACGCCCCGTGCAAACGGTCCTGTCGGGTTTGTCCGGGGGCATCATTGCCGGGCAAGCGTTTGGCGAGGAGGCCGGCGCGTCGAATGTGATCACATTCGACATGGGCGGGACAAGCACCGACGTGGGCGTGGTTTCGGACGGACGTGTTGGCTACACGACAGCCTGGGAGATCGAGTTCGGGCTGCCTGTGGCCGCACCCTTTATCGAGATGACGACGATGGGGGCAGGTGGCGGTTCAATTGCGTGGGTGAACAAAGGCGGGCTCCTGCAGGTCGGACCGCAGAGCGCTGGCGCGGTTCCGGGTCCGGCGTGCTACGCCCACGACGGCCAGGAAGCGACAGTTACGGATGCCAACGTCGTGTTGGGCCGGCTGAATCCGGACAACTTTCTGGGCGGCGATCTGCCCCTGGACGCCGACCTGGCGCACAAGGCGATTGAACGCGTGGCCCAGCAGGTACAGCTAGCGCCGATCGACACGGCGCTCGCCATCGTTGAGATTGCTGTCGAGAACATTGCGGAGGCAATGCGGCTGTTGACGGTGCAGCGCGGACTGGATCCGAGGGAATTCAGCCTGGTGGCATTTGGCGGTGCCGGTCCGCTGCATGCGGCGGCGATTGCCCGGGTTATTGGGACGCGGGCGACGCTGATCCCGCCGCATCCGGGGCTCTGCTCGGCCTTTGGAACGCTGCTGGCAGATATCCGCGTGGACAAGACGTGGACGCATCTGGTGCGTTCCGACAACCCGGACCTCGCGGATCTGGATGGGCGCCTGAAAACGCTGGTGCGGGAAGCGGTCGAGGATCTCGGCCGCGAAGGGTTCAGCGGCGAGCCGACAATTCGGCGGTCAGCCAACATGCGGTACCTGGGGCAGAACTACGAGGAAGAGATCCCGATTCCGGATGGGACGCTGACGCAGGACTCGTGGCAGCGGCTCATCGACGGCTTCGAGCAGCACTACGAGGCGGAGTACGGCTATCGAATCGCGAGCGAGGTGATCGAAGTCGTGCAACTGAACGTGAGCGTGGTGGGCGAGTCTTCGAAGCCTCGCCTGTCGAAGCTGACGCCGAAGGCTCCGGCCGAGGCAGGCGCTCGTCGGGCGGTCTGCTTCGACCCCCAGGCGCCCGTGGAGTGTCCGATCTTCGAGCGGAGCGAGCTATCGCCAGCCGATGTGATCGAAGGCCCGGCGGTGATTGAAGAGTTGGACTCCACGACGCTCGTGCATCCTGGTCAGGTGCTGACCGTCGGCGAGCGCGGGCTGGCCAGCCTAGTGTGGGCATGAGCCTCTCACAGGTAGCTGTGGGCACCGACCCTGCGCGCGACCTGGTGACGCAGACCGTGCTGTACAACCGGCTGGTGGGTGTGTGCCGCGAAATGGGCACGACGATGATGCGGACGGCGTACTCGCCAATTTTCAGCGAGAGTCGAGATTTCTCGTGCGTGCTCTTTGATCGCGAAGGTCGGATGCTGGCGCAGACGGAGTTTTGCCCGGCCCAGGTGGGCGCGATCCGGTTCGTCGTGAAGTGGTTGATCGCGGAGTTGGGCGAGGACGCGGTCAAGCCGGGCGACGTGATCGTGCACAACGACCCGTATCGCGGGGGCGTGCACATGCCGGAGCACGTGGTAATCAAGCCGGTGTACTACGACGGGGAGCTCTTCGGTTACGTGGCGAACATCGCGCATCTTGTGGAGATCGGGGGCATGGCCGTTGGAGGGTTCGCCGCCACGGCGACTGAGGTTTACCAGGAAGGTTTGCGGCTGCCTCCGGTATGGCTGATGCGTGAAGGCGAATACAACCACGACGTGTGGCGCGTGATCATGTCGAACCACCGCGCGCCCCGGTATTCGTGGGGCGACCTGCACGCGATGATCGCGTCGCTGACGGTGGCCGAGCGCCGCTGCCACGAACTCCTGGACACATTTGGCCTGGAGACGGTGCGGCACGTCAGCAGCGCGCTGATGGATCACGCCGAGCGCTGGATGCGGAACGAGATTCGTTCGATCCCCGACGGCGAATATGAGTTCGCCGACCACATGGAAGACGCGCGCGATCCGCCGGCGCGGGACTGGATTCGGCTGCGGCTGATCGTCGATGACGGGGAGATCGTGGCGGACTTCACGGAGAGCGATCCGCAGGCGCCGCACGTTCTCAACTGCACGTACGGGGTTACTGCGTCCGGGGTGTACAACGCGATCTTCCATTTCGCGGACAACGACGTTCCGCACAATGACGGGGCTTACCGTCCGATCACGGTGATTGCGCGCCCGGGGTCCATTGTGAACGTGATTCATCCGGGTGCGTCGGTGGGCGGGAATACGGAAACCCATCCGAGAATCTGGGGAATCGTGATGGGGGCGCTGGCGCAGGCGGTGCCGGAACGCGTGTCGGCGGCGACCGGCGGCACGTCATGCAATTTCCTTTTCGGCGGCACGCATCCCGACACAGACCACTACTACGTGCACTACCACTTTGACGGGGTAGGCTGGGGCGGTCGGGCCGCGGCCGACGGCAATAGCCACCAGGTCGTCCCCAACGGGAATTGCCCCGCCACACCGGTGGAGATATTTGAAACTCGATATCCGTTCATGGCGCGCGCCTACCGGCTGCGCACCGATTCCGGCGGGGCGGGCGCGCAGCGCGGCGGCCTGGGCTCGGACCGGATTCTTGAGGTTCGGGCCCCGTCAATCACCGTCTCGGCGCTCTTCGACCGTATGGTCTCGCGTCCGTGGGGGCTGTACGGCGGACACACGGGTGATCCGTCGCGGTTGCTCGTCAGGCGAGCAGGAACGCCGACCTTTCAGACCTTTGGCGAGGCCTTTGGAACGACGAGCAACTCGCGGATTGCGAACATCGAGCTGGGCGAAGGCGACCAAGTGCTAATCGGGAGTCCCGGGGGTGGAGGCTACGGTGTGCCAGGGTTGCGAGATCCCGAGCAGGTGCTGCGGGATGTCCGCGAGGGCTTCGTTTCGCCGGAGGCGGGACGGGACGTTTACCGCGTGGCAGTCGATGAAATTGACGGGCGCTACGTGATCGACGATGCGGGCACTGCAGCCCTACGGCAGGACTCGACACTGGAAACCGCCTCGGCGCCGACCACCCGCACCCCCTTGCGTGCGGCCGCGGACGCACGGCCGCCACAGGGTGGTCATTGGGAGCGTTTGGCCGGCGACTGGTGGCAGACCGAGGTAACCAATTGCGAGTTCTGCGGGCAGGTTATTCCGCGGGATATCTGGCGGGCGGGCGACGGCCACCAGTTCTGTTCTGAGGATTGCGATGAGCGCTACCGCACGTATTGGCTGCCGCGGTACGGGCGGCGACTAGACGCGAGGATTCAATGACCGACAACGGCACGCTGCTGCGCATCGACGATCTGGCGGTGGAGTTTGACACCGACGAGGGCGTGGTCCACGCCGTAAACGGTATCTCGTACGAGCTCAACCCCGGCGAGTCGCTTGGGATTGTGGGCGAGTCCGGCTGCGGCAAGAGCGTCAGTTCGCTGGCGATCATGGGATTGGTGGCGCGGCCGGCCGGGAAGGTCTCGCGCGGCTCGATCGAGTTTCGCGGTGAGAACCTCGTGGACCTTGACGCGGATGCGATGCGAGGGATTCGGGGCAAGCAGATCGCCATGATCTTCCAGGATCCAATGAGTTCGTTGAACCCCGTGTTTCCCGTGGGCCGACAGATCGAGGAGTCGGTGCGGCTGCATCTGGGATTGGACAAGAAGCAGGCCCGCGCCAAGGCAGTTGAACTGCTGGACACCGTGGGCATTCCGGCGCCGGAAGAGCGCGTGAAGGACTTCCCGCATCAGCTTTCCGGCGGCATGCAGCAGCGGGCCATGATTGCCATGGCTATTTCCTGCCAGCCCGACCTGCTAATCGCGGATGAGCCGACGACCGCGCTGGACGTGACGATTCAGGCCCAGGTCATCGAATTGTTGGCGGAGCTGCGGCGCGAGTTGGGCATGGCGGTGATTCTGATCACGCACGAACTTGCCCTGGTGGCCGGATTCTGCGACCGCGTCGCCGTAATGTATGCCGGATACATCGTTGAGCACGCGCCCGTGCATGAGCTCTTCGCGCGGCCGCAGCATCCCTACACGCTGGGCCTTATGCGGGCCGTTCCGACAATAACGGGCGATCGGTCGGAAAAATTATCCAACATTCCAGGATCGCCGCCCGACCTGATCGGTCTTCCCCAGGGTTGCCCGTACGCACCACGCTGCCCCTACGTTCGGGATGCGTGCCACGCCATGGTGCCGGCCCTCGAAGATCGCGGAGCCGGCCACCCGGTTCGCTGCATCGTCGACCCGACGACAGGAGAGTTACGGTGAGCGTATCGGTACGTGCAGCTCCCGAAACAGACGAGCAGTCCAACGGCCATCTGCTCAGCGTCAAGCACCTGGTCAAGCACTTTCCGGTTACGCGCGGCACCCTGATTCGGCGGCACGCGGGCTGGGTGCGCGCGGTGGACGACGTGTCGTTCAGCATCGATGCGGGGGAAACGCTGGGGCTGGTTGGCGAGTCAGGCTGCGGCAAGACCACGACGGGCAACGCCGTGATGCAATTGGAGGCGCCGACGGCGGGCGAGGTGGTGTTTGAAGGCAACACGCTCACCAGTCTCAAACGAGACGAGCAGCGTCGCGCGCGACGCCGGATGCAAATGATCTTCCAGGACCCGTACGGCTCGCTGAATCCCCGTATGTCGGTGGCCAAGATCATCGAAGAGCCGATGATCGTGCACAAGCTGTACGAGAGCCGCGAGGACCGCCGCAATCGCGTGCGGGAAGTTCTGGAGCTGGTTGGGCTCAGTCGCACCCAGGCGTCGCGCTATCCGCATGAGTTCTCCGGCGGACAGCGCCAGCGCATCGCCACGGCTCGGTCGCTGGCGGTTGAGCCATCGTTCATCGTCTGCGACGAGCCGGTATCGGCGCTGGACGTTTCGATCCAGGCCCAGATCATCAACCTGCTGCAAGACCTGCAACAACGCCTGGGCGTGGCGTACCTCTTTATTGCCCATGACCTCAAGGTTGTGCGTCATATCAGCCACCGGGTGGCTGTGATGTACCTGGGCAAGCTGGTGGAGGTCACGAACAGCGATACGCTCTACGAGCGCCCGCTGCATCCGTATACCCGAGCCCTGCTGTCGGCGGTTCCCGTGGCTGACCCGGTCGTCGAAGCGAAGCGCGAGCGGATTATCCTGCCGGGCGACGTGCCGAGTCCGGTTAATCCTCCCTCCGCGTGCCGTTTCCATCCCAGGTGTCCGTGGGTGCGGGAACGCTGCAAGACCGAGGAACCGCTGCTGAGCGAGACAGGCAGCGGTCACGCGGTGGCATGTCATTACTGGCGTGAGATCGAGGACTCCGGCGGTGTTCCCCCCGTGACCGTGGCAGAGGCGCTACGCGGCGGCGAGGCCCGCAGCGACTGAGACCGGCGATGACATACATCCGTCGGTTGCGTCCGTTCCGCGCATGAGCTGGGAACGCCTGCTTGCACTGGAAGGCGGGACTGTTGGCTCCATTGCCTGCGCAGGGGATCGGGCCGGAACGGCGTTTGCCGCAACACTGGCTGGCGTGTTTCGGTCTACCGACGGCGGCGAGCGTTGGGAGTGGACCGGGAACGGACTGATCAGCCCGTTCGTTCAGGACGTGGCCGTGTCTCCGAATTTTGCGCGGGATGGCGTGGTGGCGGCGGCTACCGCCGTCTCTGGCCTGCACCTGTCGTACGACCGTGGCGACAGTTGGTTCCGTCATGAGTTCTGGGGGATTCGACCGACTGTGACCCGTGTAGCGATCTCGCCGGATTTTGACCGAGACCAGATGGTAGTAGCCGGCACCCAACGCGAAGGCGTTTTCGTCTCTCGCAATCGGGGGCAGAGTTGGAACGGTTTTGTTCACGGTCTCGAAGACGCGGAGGTATCGGCGCTGGCCATCGCGCCTGGAGCGTCCGACGGCGGAGCAATTCTGGCAGCCACGGACGCCGGGGCCCTGCTTCGGTCAACCGACGCGGGTCGCACGTGGCAGCCCGTGCATGGCCTTGACGTCGACCCGATTGAGAGTTGCGCCTGGATTGATCGGGAGACCGCCGTAGCCGGAACCGTCGCCGGACGGCTGCTGCGTTCGACGGATGGCGGCGAGCAGTGGGATTCGGTCTGGCAGGCGGAAGCGGACACGGTCAACGGGATAGACGTGGCCGAATCACCTGGTGGCGGTCGACAGATCGTTGCCGTAACCGGCGGCGGACGTCTGGTCGAATCGACCGACATGGGTGTGACATGGCGAGAGCAGCAAATCGACCCGGACGGCGTCCTCTCAGCCCTCTGCGTGGGGATTTCCGGCGGCCAGACGCTGATTGGGACGGATCGCGGCGGGGTTTATCGAACGACCGAAGCTGGCGCAGCCATTGCATCCAATACCGGTTTGGTCAACCAGCCCATCCTGGATGTCACTGCTTCGTCGTCGTTTGCGAGCGACGGCACGTTGGTGCTGGGGACGCTGCAAGGCGGCGTGTCGGTTTCGCGCGATGGCGGCTTGACGTGGACGCCGACGCTCGACGACCCAGGCCTGGGGCCCGTCACTGCGGTTCGCCTGTCGCCAGACTTTGCCCAGGACCAGATCGCCGGAGGTGTTGCCGGCGGCCAGGTGATCTGGAGTGCCGATGGCGCCCGATCATGGGTCCGGATTGGCGGCCTCACCGATGACGCGGCGGCCAGTCTGCTGGAGTTCTCACCCCAGTTCGCTACCGATGGCCAGATTGCCGTCGGGAGACAGAACGGGCTGCTCTATCTTTCGGACGACCGAGGGCAGACGTGGCGGTCAGTCTGGACAGGGATTGACGGCAGCGAGGTTCTGGCGCTGGCCTACTCGCCGCACTTCGGGGAGGATCGCTCGATGGTTGCGGCGCTTGGCGACATGGACCGCCTGGTTGTGATCCGGTCCAGCGACGCGGGCGAAACATGGACGCCGTGGGTGGAGTACGACGCCGGCCTGGGCTGGGCCTCGTTGGCGATTCCGCCGACCTTTAAGTCTGACGTTGGGCCAATATTCGTGGCCGCCCGGGACCGAATCGCAATGCCGCCGTCGGCGGGCCGCGGCCCATGGTCCGGGCTAAAGGTTGCCGAGGGGCCGGTGGCGATTCGGCAAGTAACGATCTCGCCCGACTTCAAGTATGACGGGCTGATTGCGGCCGCAACCAGTGACGGCGTGTATCTCTCCAATACCGAGGGGCACACCTGGACCCGCATGGAGGGGCCGCTGGCCGGTCAAGCCGTGGAACGCGTAAGCATCACCGAGGCGTCGGCGAAGCGTCGAACGATTCACGCTGCACTTGGGCGCGGCGAATTGTGGCGATTCACCGCATGAGCAACGGGCCGTTGCGGAAGCCGCCTTCGCCGACCGCGCACGCGTTCATTCCGGGTCCGCCGTTCGATGCCTCCCGAACGCCGCCGGCACGCGTTGCGAAGGTCAATACCACCAGCATCCCGGCAGCGGTGCGCCTGGCCTGCCGCTCAATGGGCAACGTGTTCAACCCGGCCGATAACGGCTATCCGTACCTGTACACGCGTATCTGGCCGGACGGATGGCTGGGATTCAGTCCATATCACGGAGCCATCCAGATGTCAGGGCGACACCTGGACGCTTTGCTGGCGGCCGAAGACGTCCTGGGCGTTCCTCTCGACGAGGCCGTCATTGCACAGCACACCGAGGCGGCATTCTTTTCGCTGCGTGCCGGCCCGCTGCCGTGCAACCACGACACGCCCGGCGGGCCACTGACCTCGGTGGACGAGCATTCGATTCGTGAGGCCGTGCATGGCTTGCACGCACTGGCGCGATATCGGGCGTCTGCCAGGGCTGTGGAGGCTGCCGAGGCTCTTATTGCCGACATACGTCGCTTCTGGCGGGCCGAGAACGACTGGGACCAGGACGGCGTGAAGTCGGCGTACGGGCTTCCGATGACGGCGCGGCCAACATTTGTGGAAGGCGTGGGCCGGGCGATCGGGCCGTTGACGAGGCTATACGAAGCAACCGGGTCCGGCACTGCGCTGGAAACGGCGCAGGACTTGGCGGCCCATGCCACCGAACGGTTTTTCCTGGCCGACGGCTCATACGATGCCGACCGTCTGGGGGCGCACACGCACTCGACGACATGCACGCTTTCGGGGCTGGCGCTGCTAGGCAGCGTGACCGACGACGGTGGATTGCTCGGCCGTGTTCGGTCGTTCTACGACAACGGGCTGCGCGTGATTCGCGACGAAGTGGGGTGGGTTCGGGAGCGTCACCATCCCAACTTCCACCCCGAGCAGGGCGAGATGAACAACGTGGGCGACGTGATCGAGACGGCGTTGATTCTGGGCCGCTATTTCGGTGACGCGTACTTCGAGGACGCCGAGCGATTCCTCCGCTCACAGCTCCTGCCGTCGCAGGTGCGGGACCTGAGCTTCATGGACGAAGCGCCCGGCGGGGATGAACGACGCGATCTGCGCTCGCGCCTGCTCGGGCTGTTCGGATTCAACGCCGTCTATGGGCACCTGCCGCTGGGAAAGAACCAGGTCACTCCAAGCCTGGACATCGTGGGCGGCGCCACGGCCTCGCTCTGCGCGGCCTACCGGGCGATTGCGCCCGCGAGTGGCGGTGTGACGCGAGTCAACATGCTGTTTGACTACGAGAGTGACGCCGTTCGGGTCGAGTCGCCGTACACGAGCGATGCGCTTCGCATCACGCCCAAGATGGCCGGCGACATTTCCGTGCGCGTGCCGTCATGGGCCGGCCTCGACCAGACGACGGTCGACGGCCAGCCTGCCGAACGACACATAGTTGACGGTCGGATCAACCTCGGTAGCCCGAAAGTTGGACGACCGGTGGAGATTAGGTTGCGCCTGACCGAACGCGACCTGACGATTCGACACCAGGACCACGACATTAGGGCGCGCTTGCAGGGCGACGCCGTAGTTGAGATGGACGACCTGGGCGCGGGGATGGCCTTCTTCCCGCCGCTCAGTTGAGTCCGGCTGTCAGCGGATCCCGCGCGCGCGATAGCGGGCGTTTGGCCCTTCCAACATGGCCCGCTGACGTTCGGTGAGCCCTTCCAGGCCCTCGGGGATCGGGTAGTCGCCCCACCAGGCCAGCGGATTGGGGCTGTACTTGTAGAAGATCGTGCGACGCTCGTGGTCGGCGGTCCACGGCAGCGGGCCGTGAGTTAGCGCCTCGGTGAAGATGATGGCGGTGCCGGCGGGACCGGTAACCCGCTTGACCGTGTCATGTTCGTTGGTGAGGTCCTTCCACTCGTCAGGGAAGGGCAAGTTGCTCTTGTGGCTTCCAGGCACGCATGCGAAGCCGCCGTCCCCGGGATTGACGTCAGCCAGGTTGAACGCGACGACCGACAGGCCGTTGTGGAACTGGCCGTTGCTGTAATGGAAGTACTGCACAGGGTTGAAGGGCATCGCGCCGCCATGGAGTGTGGCGCCAATGGGACTTAGCCCTCCGCGAATGATGTCGAGGTAGGTGTGGTCCAGCCGGAATTTCGGACCCAGGATGGATTTCAGGTACGGCACGATCTTGGGCGGATCGAGCAGGTCGATGTACGGCTGGCCCCAGTCAAGCAGGCTTACGAATCGATGGGTGGTGGCGTCGGCGGGGGTTTCTGCGGCGATTTTCCGGTCGAGGATCTCGTTTAGCGCGGCAACCGCGCCGGGATCGATCGCGTCAGGAATCGTGACGTAGCCCTGCAGGTCAAACAGGTAGCGGTCGTGGTCATTCATGCGTACCTCCCGAATCCCGGTAGCAGCCCGAGTCATGTGACCGCGAACGGGCGGCGAACTCCCGAACGCTGGCAAGCGAGGACGCGAGCCATGCCTCGACGTCGTGTTCCGGTCGAGTGACGATCTTAAGGCAGTGAATGAGGCCGTCGGGGTCAGGCGCCAGGTCGGTAACGACGTCCAGGATCTGATCTACCGGTACATGACCCTCGCCGATGGGTGTGTGGAACAGCGCGCCGGTGGCGACCTCGGTCAGGGCTTGTACTCGCATGTCGCGGAGATGCGTGGCCACGACGTAGGGCGCGGCGGCATGAGCTGCGTCCAGCGGGTCTTCGGTGACAGCGAGCGGGCTGGCGACGTCCAGCACGAGTCTTAGTCGCGGCGAGGCAACGGCCCCAATGACGTTCACGATCTCTTTGCAGCGATAGTCCATGTGCGGTTCGAGCGCCAATGTCAGTCCTAGGTCTGCGGCGAGCGGTAAAAGCGTTCGCACATTGGTCTCGATGCGTGCCAACTGTTTGACCAGCGGGGGTTGAGCCGAGTAGCGATTGACTCGATCAGGCTGTCCGTGCACCAGGCTGAGCACTGAAACACCCGCGTCTGATGCCAGACGCATCGCCGTAGCGGCGATCGAGACCTCGCAGTCACCGGTCCAGCCGGACTCGAGCGCTCCGGCAATCGCGGGATCGAACTGCGCTCTCAAGTCACCCGACGATGGATGCCCCCAGGCCTCGGGTCCGGCGGCCAAGTCGACCGACACGCTGCCGAGCAGGCGTACACCGGCGCTGGAGCAGCGGGTCCCGAACGCGGCGGCGCGGTCCCTGGTGCCCAGCAGTCCGAGGTCCAGGCTGAGCGCCGTGAGCCCATGGGCCTGGACGCGTTCGAGAAGCCAGTCGGGCACGTCGGCCCCAGCGGCCGGAGGCGTGACGGAGAGGATGTGCGGGGCGTAGTGGCCGACCGCGCGGAAGGCCGGCCTGTCAGCCCGCATCCACGGATAGGCGATCCAGCGGTAGGTGTCGGCCGCGAGCCCGAGCCTCACGCCGCGGCCTGATTGGGGAAGTGGTCGGCGGCGTGCCGGCGCACGTAGTCGACGCTGGCGCGAACCCAGCGGTCCGGGTCGGTTTGGGGTAGTCCGGCGATCTCAATATGGGCGAGGAGCTGGTCCGGAGTTGGCGCTTCGGCCTGGAGCAGATCCAGGATTTCGTCGATCGGCGAATCTCCACGACCGACCGGCGCCCAGTGCAGCGCAGGCTCCCAGGTCTCGGTGAGCGGGTGAACGGTGAAGTCCTTCAGGTGTACGGCGACCGTGTAAGGCGCCGCGAGCTGTGCCCCCTTGAGCGGGTCTTCCAGCACCAGGAAGGGGTTCGCCGTATCAAGCGTGATGCGAGCAAATTCGGAGTCGAGGGCTTCGACAATTGCCACGACCTCGCTGAGGCGGTAGTCCATGTGGTTTTCGAATGCCAGGGTGACGCCGTGCTCTCTGCATGCGGGGAGGACTGTGCTGAAGTTGCGGATCGCCCGCTCGATCTGCTCGTCAATCGGTGGGTCGGTCGTGAAGTGGTTATGTATCCCGGCCATCAGGTGGGTGACGGTGGCGATCGTTACTCCGGCGCGCGAATTAAGCGCCACGTGCTCAATGGCTCGCTCGCGGTACTCGCGGTCCCACTCGTCCGCCGTTGCCACCCAATTGGCGGTGAGACCGCCATTGAAAATCAGCCCGGCCGCGCGCATACGCGAACCAAAGTCCCCAACGGTGGACCGGTCGCCGATGTCGGCGGCGTGCATGTAGAAGCCCTCGAGTCCGAGGTCTCGCGTCTTCTGCAGCATCCAGTCGTGGCGCATCACACCGGGATTCGGCGCGTCGTGCGTCTGGAGGAAAGCCGGAGGCCAGCCGAAGTTCCGATGCTCGGGGCGATCGCGACGCCGATGCGGGTCAAGCATCCAGCGGTAGCAGGCGGTTGAGATGCAAAGCTTCACGTCGATAGGCCAATTGAGGCCGAGAGGGCGAATCCCGCGAAGCTAAGACTTGACTTGATCGGTCAACCGGACGCGCGGATCAACGTACGTGTAGAGGATATCCACCAGGAGGTTCATCAAGGCGTAGATGACGGCAATTAGCAGCACCATGGCCTGCACAACTGGATAGTCGCGAGCGACGATCGCGTTGACGAGCCGCAATCCGATTCCCTGGCGGTGGAATACGGCCTCGATCACCACTGCCCCGGCCAACAGACCACCAAACTCCAAGCCAATCACGGTGATGACCGGGATCAGCGCGTTGCGTAGCGCATGTACCCAGATCACTGCCCGTTCAACCAGCCCTTTCGCTCGCGCCGTGCGAATGTAATCACGGGAAAGTACGTCAAGCATCGATGAGCGGGTGAGGCGCGCCAGAATGGCCGCGGCCGCCGTTCCCAGCGTGATGGAGGGCAGGATCATTTCCTTGCCATATCCGTTTGAGATGGCAGGCAGCCAGCCGAGCCTAACGGCGAAGGCCAAGATGAGAATCTGGCCCAAAAAGAAACTGGGGATCGACACGCCCGATACTGCAAAGATCTGTGCAAAATAATCGGCCTTGGTATGGCGTCGGATCGCTGAAATGATGCCGGCGCCAAGACCGATGGTGATGGCCACAGCCATGCTTGTCATGGTGAGGGCAAATGTCGCCGGAAAGTGATCCTTGATGATGTCGGTCACGGGGCGACGAAACTGGATCGAGTCACCCAGGTCGGCGCGCACCATATCCCACACGTAAAGTGCGAACTGATGCGGGATTGACTTGTCAAGGTTGTAGCTTTCGCGCAGCCTTTGCAGCGCTTGCATGCTGACTTCGCCGCTGCTTCCCGACGTCGCGCCGGATCCTCCGGTGATACCCGCTGAGAAGAAAATCTCCACCGGGTCGCCTGGCACCAACCTCAACAGGACAAAGACCACGAGCAATACCCCGAATAGCACGGGGATCATGTACAGACTACGTCGCAGGATGTAGGCGCCCATGGCTTTAGTTCGGTCCTGATCTGGATGCTGCGGTCAGCCGGCCGCCCACCATTTGGTGGGCGGCCGGCTGACGCATTGTGAGCCTGGTTACTCCTGGGTGCTGTAGAACTGCCCGAAGTAGGGCAGGTAGTCGATTCCCAGGTACAGTTCGCCGCCGATCCTGTCCGGATTGGTCAGCCATGGCAGAAACTCTACGACCAACGGAACCGCCACGGCGTTTTCCATCAGGTACAGCTCAGCCTCTTGCCATAGGGCAATCTGCTCGGACTCATCGAAGCTCGCACGCGCCGTTTCCAGCAACTGGTCGATCTTCGCGCCTGGGGTGGCGGAACTCGGGATTCCGTCGTACTCGAAGAACGAGTACGAGCGGTTGGCGCCGCCGTACGAGCCGGTGTGGAACCTCTCGTACAGAATGTCGCCGCTCCGCGCTGCCACGCCGATCCACGTGGTGTGATAGAGCCCCTTCGAAGCGCCTTCGCGGTGCGTAGCCTCGTCCATCTTCGGGATGTCCACGAAGATGCCGAGGCTCTTCTCCACGTCCAGCTTGAAGAGTTCCACCACCGGGTCGCCGCGGTCGGGGTAGATGATTTCCAGCCGTCGGCCGTCGGGCGCGTAGCGGAAGCCATCTTCGCGCTTCTCGTAGCCGGCCTCATCCAGGATCTGGTTACCCTTGGCCGGGTCATACGTGTACAGCTTGCTGGCTTCCTCGCTGCGACCGAGCGTTCCAGGAAGCAGCAAGTTGCTGATGTTTGTCGGTGCGATTCCGCCGTTGGCGCGCACCGTCACCGTGCGTCGATCCACGCCGAAGAGCAGAGCCTTGCGCACGTTCAAGTCATCCAGCGGCCAGAGTTGCGTGTGCAGCGGCATGTACTGTCCCATGCCCGGCGCCGCGAATCCGATCACGTGATACTTCGCGTTTTCGGACACACGCTTATAGTCCGCGAAAGACCAGTTCAAGGAGATATCGACCTCACCCGCCTCGAAGACCTGGGCGTTGTCGGTCATGTTGAGTCCGAGGATCTGAATTCGGAACCGGTCGGGGTATGGTGGCCCTTGGTGCCGGAGGAACGACGGTCCCCACGTGTAGTCCTCGTTGCGGTCGAAGACGATCTTTACATCGTCCTCCCAGATGTTCGCCCACTTGAAAGGCCCGGTGCCGACAGGATCTCGGCTGAAGGCCTCGCCACGCTCAGTGACGGCCTTGGGTGAGGCCATTCCCGTGTGCTGGTTAGCGATCGAGTGTAGGAACGACGCGGGCGACTGTGGTTCCGCAGTGTGAATCCGGATTGTGAAGTCGTCCACCTTCTCAACATCGGACATGGACGAGATGTCGCGGACGACGTGCCCGCGCGAGAGGTCCGGGTCCAGGAAGCGACGGAAGTTGAAGACGGCCGCGTCCGCGTTGAAAGGTTCACCGTCGTGAAATACGACGTCGTTTCGCAGCGGGACGGTCCACGACAGTTTGTCGTCTGAAGGTTCCGGCAAGTCCGACGCCAAATGGGGGTAGATCAGATAGCCGGTGCCGTAGGTGTAGAGCAACTCAAACATCACGGCCGCTGGCTCGGCGCTGCGGCCGCCCCAGGTGGCCGGATCGAATCCGGTCGGGTTGCCGAATGTCATGTAGCTGACTTCGCCGCCGGGCTTCGGGTCCCAAGGCTTTAGGCCGATTGGCACCGAGGAGTCAAGGGTATGAATGTCGATGCCGGGCGCACGCTCGGCGACGGCCTGGACGATCTTCTCGACCTCGACGATCTTCTCGACCTCGACGATCTTCTCGACCTCGACGGGCACCTCGACGACCTTCTCAACCTCGACCGTCTTCGTCACGACCCTATCGACCTGCTGAGTCACGATCTTTTCGATCGGGACTTCCTTGACCTCGGTCTCACGGACGATCTTTTCGACCGGAACTTCCTTGATGACCGTCGTCTCGACCGGGACTTCCTTTGTGACGACCTGCGTCTCACCACAGGCCGCCAGCGCGGCTGCCCCGACGCCACCAGCCAAGCCGGCCAGACCAGTCCGGAGAACGAGCCGCCGACTTACGCTCGGCGTCTTCATCATGTGCAACCTCCCCTTGAGGCGCGCGACTCTGGCGCCTCAACGAATGCGCCAGCGTACCGAACGCTTGCGCGAAATGCTACAGACACTGGGTTGTCCTAGGTGGACCAGGAACTTGCCTGGGGATCGAGCGCCTCACGCAACCCGTCGCCCAGAAGGTTGATGGAAAGCACGGTGATGGCGATGGCAATGCCATTGAATACGGAAATCCACCAATAGCTCCGCAGCAGATGGCGGCTCTCAGAAATCTCAAGCCCCCATTCCGGCGTCGGCGACTCGGCGCCCAGGCCAAGAAAGCTGAGGCCGGCCGATGCCAGGATGGCGCCCCCGAGGCCGAGCGTGGCCATGATCAGAATAGGGCTGACCACGTTGGGAAGGACGTGGCGCAGCATGATGCGCAAGTCGGACATGCCGACCGCGCGGGCCGCCCTTACGTACGTGAGGTCACGCGCCGCGAGGGTTGTACCCCGAACTACACGCGCGTAAAACGGGACGCCAGCCACACCCAAGGCGATCATGGCGTTGTTGAGGCCCGGGCCTAGCCCGGCCACGATTGTCATTGCCAGCAAGAGACCCGGAAACGACAGCATAACGTCGAGGATTCGGCTTATGAGCATGTCAGGCCAGCGGCCCAAATAGCCGGCGATCAGTCCCAGCAGGGTGCCGGTGATCATCGCGATCGATACCGCCGAAAACCCGATTCTCAAGGAAATCCGCGACCCGCGCACGATCCGGCTGAACACGTCACGCCCAATGTCGTCCGTTCCAAAGATGTGACCGTCTGTCAGCGGGGGTAGTCCTTCCGACATGAGGTCAAAGTGATTCTCTGGCTCGAGAGCAATCACGTCGGCAAAGATCGCGGCCAGCGAAATTATGATCAAGATGGTGAGGCCGCCCATTGCGGCCCGGTTGCGCCGCAGCCTCCGCCAGGCCAGGTTCCATTCGCTGCGGACGGGCGCTTCCGACGCGGATTGACCGACCAACTGCCTGACTGCTGCCACGCTACGGCCCCGATTCAATGGATTGCGGCCCAATACCGGCGCGCATCATAGCCGCACGGAATGGTGGAATGGGCGGCAATTGTGTCGGCTAGGTCTAGGCAAGGGCGTAAAGGTCGGGCCTGCGGCTCTGCAGGGTGTTCAGCACGCGGCTGTTTCGGCGGTGGCGTCCGGCCACGATATCGACATCGCCAGCGACCAGGGTTTCTTTGCCGTCAACAGCGGCGGCGATCACTTCGCCTTCGTGATCGACGATCACTGAAACGCCCGAAAAGACTCGCGGCGGAGCCCCCGTGGGCTGCCAGCCGGCTGTACCGACCCGGTTCACGGCCGCGACGGGCACACGATTGAATCTGGCGATCGCGCCAGCTTCCCACACTGGCATGGACGTACGGTTGTTCAGCCAGATCAGCACGTCCGCGCCGCCGGCTACCAGTGCGACGGGGAGCTCGCCGTGTTGACCGTCGTAGCAGATCATCATGCCGAGCCGCACGCCGTCGACATCAAACAGGCCAAGCGCTTGGCCTGCGGCAAAGGCGGTGGACTCGTCCACTCGCGGGTCATCGTTCACGCAGAGGTGAGACTTGGCGTACGTCCCGAGAACGCCGTGCGGACCGAGAATCACGCTGCTGTTCTGGGCACGACCATCCGGCGCGCGGGTTACCAGGCCCACGGCAATGCTTGAGTCGTGAGCGCGGGCCAGGTTGGCGAAGGCTGACACGGTGGGACCGTCAAGGTCCTCGGCAACCGTGGTGTAGTCGTCGGTGCAATAGCCGGTGGTGACGAGTTCGGGAAGAATGGCCAGATCGGCGCCTTCGGCCAGCGCCTGTTCCGTGAGATGCACGGCTTGCTCGCGATTAGCGCTGATTGCGCCGTCCACGGCGGCAACTTGCACGCAGGCGATGCGCATGACGACGGCGCCTACTGGTCGTCGAACGGACGCCGCTCGTTGCGGGCGAGCGGTAGGTCCACGCGGGCTCCGGTGTCAGCGCTGAGGTACGCGGCCTGCAAGATCTCTACGCAGCGGAGCCCGTCTTCGCCCGTGAGAACCGGCGTCTCGTCGTGAAGCACCCAGGCCGCGAAGCTGGACCACTCTATGTCGTAGGCGCCGTCGGCTGCATTGTGCTCCAGTTGCGCCGTGTGGGGTTGCTCGCCCTCGATGTGCGTTACCACGGTCAGGTCTTGGGCGTTGTACGCAACGCCTCCTCGCTCGCAGACGATGTCGAAGCCGAAGGCCGTCTGGTAGGTGGCCATTGGGAAGAATGTGGAGACTTGGATCGAGCCGAGCATGCCGCTCTCAAAAGTCAGGGCCACTGAGATGGCGTCTTCCTGGTCCGAGATTTCGGGACGCAACTTCGGTCCGAGCACCGCGTATACCGAGGCAACTTCGCCGAAGAAATAGCGCAGGGTGTCGACGTCGTGAACGCCGGCCCAATACAGCAACCCGCCGCACAACGCCCGTTCGCGCCAAAAGCCGGTGATGTGGCGGCCAAAGTAGCCGCCCACATTCACGGCCAGGGGACGTCCCAGTCGCTCGGTCGCTAGCGCTTGCTGCATCGCCACTGACGCGGGACGGAAGCGGCGCTTGTGGCCAACCATGAGCTTGACGCCGTGCGCGTCGGCGGCTTCAACCATGTCGTAGCAATCGGCGACGGTTATGGCCATGGTCTTCTCGCAGAAGACATGGCGACCGGCGGCGGCCGCGTCAACCACGATGTCGCGGTGCGTGGAGTGCGGCGTGACCACGGCAACCGCGTCGCAGTCGCTCGCGTCCAGGAGCGCACGGTGATCGGTCCAGAACGGGATGCCGCGCTCACGTCCCAGGCGTTCCGCCTTGGCCTGGTCGACGTCGGCCACGCCAACCAGGTCGATCTCAGGCTGCCGATCGAGTAACTCGGCCGTATATGCGCCGAAACCACCGGCGCCAATTAGACCGATCCGGACGCAGGGCGAAGCGCTGCTCATGGATTCTTTCCGGCCATCTCAACGTCCTCTCCAAGCCAACTCGCCGAACGGCTGTTTCGACACCGCGTGTAGTATGCGCCAACACGCGCCGTCGGCTGTCGCGGCGGACAACAACGAGACAAGGTGATCGGTGGCGCCCTCGAACCATCCGGGCCAGACGTCGGCCTCAAATGGCGAACTCCTTGAACTTGCCGGCGACGTCCTGAGCGGCGGAGCTCTCGGTTTCCTGATGCTCCCTCGATCCGAGGACGTGGTGGTCCGCGAGGGTCGCGGCAGTCACCTGATCAGCGTCGAAGGCCGCGAATACATCGACTATCTGATGGGCTCCGGCCCGATGTTGGTCGGCCACTGTCACCCGCGAATTCTCCAGGCGGTGGAGCACCAGATTCGCCAGGGCACGACGTTCTACTTCCTCAACGAACCGGCCATTCGGCTGGCCGAGCAAGTGATCGAGGCAGTGCCGTGCGCCGAGCAGGTTCGGTATGTGACGACCGGATCGGACGCGACATTTTTGTCACTGCGCGTGGCGCGGGCGTTCACGGGTCGGCCCAAGATCCTGAAATTCGAGGGCGGCTGGCACGGGACCGGTGATTTCGCGATGTTTGGGACAGTGCCCAGCGAAGCCAGCGACTATCCGCATGCTGATCCGGACTCGCTGGGCGTACCGGGTGTGCTGGCTGACGAGATTCTGGTGGCTCCGTACAACGACACCGAGTTCGCCTTGCAGGTGATCGAAGAGCATGCGGACGAACTGGCCGGCATCATCATCGAGCCGCTGCAGCGCGTGCTGCGGCCCGTGCCCGGCTTCCTGGAAGCCGTTCGCCAAGCCTGCGACCGGCACGGCATCGTGATGATCTACGACGAAATCGTCACTGGTTTTCGTCTGGCCTGGGGCGGCGCGCAGGAGGCCTACGGCGTCGTACCGGACCTGGCCTGCTACGGCAAGGCCATGGCCGGTGGGTTCCCACTGGCCGTCATCGCCGGTCGCCGCGACATCATGGATCTGTACGGAAACGTGGGACGGGCGCCAAACACGATTGCCTGGGCCAGCGGGACATTCAATGGCAATCCCGTAGCGGCCACGGCGGCGTTGGCGGCCATGGATGTCCTGCGCGAGCCCGGTGTGTACGACCAATTGCACCGCGTCGGCGGGCGGCTGCGTGCGGGAATCGAAGAGGCCGGGCAACACCACGGCATTCCGGTTCAGGCGCTTGGTGAGGACATGGTGTTCGGCGTGCGCTTCATGGAAAACGCCAACCCGACGCAGTGGGTGGACTTGCTGGACAACGACCGTGAGATGGGTACGCAATTCGCCATCGAGTGCGTGAAGCGCGGCATCCTGATCGTGCCGAACGAGAAGTTCTATATCTCGATTGCACATAGCGAGGCCGACGTTGACCGAACGCTTGAGGTCGTGGACGACGCGCTCGCGGCGTGTAAGGCGTATTTGGGCTAGGTTCGGCGGCATGGGGGAGGACGTGCAATGCGGATATTGATGTGCAGCCCGGACTTGGCGGCAATCACGGACGTGTTGTGCGAGACCCTGCCGGAGCACGAGATCGTTCCCACCGAGGCTGACTCACTCCCGTCCGAGGCGCCGCGAGCCGACGTGATCATTCCAGCCCGCACACCGATCGATGCTGTCACGATCCGGTCCGCCTCGCGCCTGCGACTGATTCAGCAGTTCGGGATCGGCGTCGATCATGTGGATCTGGAGGCCGCGCACGCCCGAGGTGTTCCCGTGGCGAACGCGCCGGCCGGGCCCTCGGGAATCGGCAAGGCCGTGGCCGAGTTTGCGCTGATGCACCTGATTGCAGCGGGCCGACAATTGCCCACGCACTTTCGTACGTTGGCGGCCCGCTCGATTGCCGTACCGTTTGGCGCGTCGCTGTTCGATGCGCGGGTCTGCATCGTGGGTGTCGGAGGCGTGGGCAGTGAGATCGCCAGGCTGCTGAAGCCGTTCGGAGCAACGCTGATCGGCGTTAAGCGAACACCTGATCCTGAACTGGCTAACGAATTGGGTCTGACCGAGCTCTACACCGCTGACCGGCTGACTGAGGCGGTGCGGGATTGCGGGTTTGTGGTGCTCTCGGTCCCGCTAACCGACGAGACGCACGGGCTCGTCGGCCAGGGCGTGCTGGACGCCATGTCAGACAGTTCCGTTCTGGTGAACGTCTCACGCGGACCGGTAGTCGAGCGACAGCCGCTGATTGCCGCGCTCGACAGCGGCCGCCTCCGGGCCGTAGGGCTGGACGTGTTCTGGGAGGAGCCGGTTGATCCCGCCGATCCGGTTTTCGACCGCGAAGTCTTTGCGACTCCGCACGGGGCATCGGCCTGCGACATCTTTCTGCGTGGCACCTCCAAAGTCGTACGCGACAACATTGGGCGGCTGGAGGCAGGCAAGGCCCTCAAGTACCGCGTGAATTAACGTAGACCGAGCCACGCAGAGTGGCGTCCGCGCCCGGCTTCTTAGCCAGGCGTGTGATACCTGAGATTCCAGTCGCCCAGCGACTGTAGTGTGTGGAAAGCCGAGGCCAGACTCGGCTCGCCAGCGATTCGCCAGTTTTCGACTTCGTCCTTGTGCCCGAGCCGGCGCAAGGCACTCCACATGTCGGCGTAATTGGCGCGTCCCGAGCCGCCCGCGCAGTCCCAGAAGAAGAGGTGCCGGACTCCGGCCCGATACAACCCGGATGCACGCCGGCGCAACTGCTCCGGGGAAACCTGGCGGGGCATCATGTTCGGCGCAACGATCGTGTTGCTTCCGCGCCCGAGATTCACGTAGTAGTCGATTGCCCGCGGGTCGGCCCAGGCGTCGACGCTGCTGTTGAAATTCGTTGCCGACGAATATGGGATGAGCGTGTCGACGAGGCCCTCGCTCACCAACGCTCCGGGATCGACTCCGACGTTCAAGTTCTCCGCTTCGCTGCCCGCGATCACAGCCGAAATCTGAAGGCGGCGGCCACGGCCCTGGCACCGCGTCTCTGCGTCCATCGCCGTCCGCAACTCGCGGTGAAACTGGGTAAGTACGCCACATCGGTAGCGCAGCCAGGTCGGGTCGTGCGAATCGAGCGTGCGCGGATCTACGCCATGCGCGGACCGAAATTTTTCAACGAGTTGTGGTTCGTATTCCACCAGCGGGAGGCGCCGGTTGTAGAGCATGCAGACGCCGTCCACGGGGTATTGCACGACTTCGCGCAAGAGCGAAATGATAAAGGCGCGGACGTCGGGATGGGTGTAGGCGAATCGGGGCGTGCGCCTGCCCTGGCGGTCGACACCGCGCCATTCGGGATGTCGCTTGTAAATCGAGTCGCCGTGGGTGAAGTGATCCAGCGGCGGCGGGTAGTGAAAGCCAGCGACGCGATAGCTGGCGTGAAACTCAAGGCCGATCTCGCGCGCGTGCTCAGCGGCAACTCGCAGCGGATCTATTCCCTTGTCGCGCAGGATTCGCCAGCTCTCCGCGTTGAAACGGTCTCCCTGGCGAGGAAAGTCATCCAGGCCGTCGTGGGATGGTATGCGGCCGATCTTCGTGAAGTAGTTCATCAGGTCGCCGGAGCCGCACTCCCAGTAGAGACGCGAGAAATCGGTGTGGCGATACGGTTCGACTTCGCGCCGGATTTCAGCGGCACTGGTGGGTCGCCAGGCAGAGTGCGGCCCGTGGGCGTCCTGATGGGCGAACAGCCTCCGGGTGTCTTCGCGAGCCCGGTCGGCCTTCACCGCACGTACGTCCGCGACGGTCAGCGGCACTAACTTGACATAAGCCAGCCGTGCGGGTTGGCCCAGATGAGCTCCCAGAACATCGCCGGAGGATGCACGTGCCGTCGGCTGTGCAATCACGAGGTCGCGGCCGGTCAAGTCCACTACGCTCCAGAAGTGCTCGTGAAGATGCTCGGCGTGGCCGTCGAAGGGGACGCGTGGCCAGGACAAGATCGTGAACGGGCCAGGCCCGCTGAGCTTGATCTGGACCTCAAGCTGCCGGCCTTCAGGCTCCGACCAGAAGGGATGCACCCCAATCGAGACGGCATGCCAACCCTGGACGTTCAGCGGGTAGGTAATGGGCGGCGCGGCCGTCTCCGGACCGGCCAGAAGCATGACGCCGCTGAAGACCCCCGTGCTGTACGGCAGTGTGCGCCAGGTCTGGCGACGGGGTTCTGGCGAAAGCGCGCTGGCGGGCGTGCATCGATCAAGGTCTGTGAGATAAATCGGCGGTTGACTGAAGCTGCGGTCAGCGATGTAGTCGGGTGCGGGATTTGCACTTGTGGTCACGGCCCTATCCCCAGTCGCCGCAGCAGGGCGCGAATGTCCTCCATTTCAGCTTCGGTCGCGTTTGGCGCCGGCGGGCGGCGCCACCGCGGCGCGACGCCGTAGACCTCGATCATGGCCTGAGCAAAGCCGTTGTAACCGGCGGGAAAGCGGTGCCCGGCCTCTCGCACCGGCTTTTCTATCCGCATCACGATTTCCCACGCCGCTCTGGTGTCGCCGCGCTGGAGCGCCTTCCAGTAGCGCATCGCTGGCTTGGGATAGCAGCGGACGAATGGCTCCAACCATGACCGGCAACCGTGCGGCCAGAGCAGGAAGTGACGCTTCATGCCGCCGCCGCCAACCATCGGCCAGCGGTCGCCCCAGCGCATCAGCACTTCATGGGCGTAGTCGAGCTGAGTGTCTTCCTTGAACGCAAGAACAGATGGCTCATTCTCGATCAGTTCGCAGGTCTCAATCGGTACGTCGCCTACCAGCATCACCGGCGTGCGGCGAGCCACTGCGCGGTAGAAATCCGCCAGAGACTCGCCCGTCCCCCTGGCCCATTCGGCCGGCCGGACCATGTAGAGGTCGTAGCCCAACTCCCGCACCAGGTCCCCGAATTCCAGGGTCTGGTGCAGCCCCCACATGTTGTCGCACGCAACCGTGAGGGCTCGGTCGCCGACGTGGGCGATGACGGAGCGGTGGACCTCGGCCAATTCGGCGTCGCTCAGCAGGGAGACGAGGGTCTCGCCCCAGGTGAGCATGACGACCTGGCAGCCGGCCTCTAGCGATCGGTCGATCACGGCATGCATGCCGGCGAAATTGATGGTCCCGTCCTGGTGGAACTTGGCCGGCAGCGGGTTGACCGGGCCGCTGAGTAGCGAGCGGATCTCCTCAGGATCGCGCACGTGGGGACTCCTTGCGGGACGGTGGCAGGACACCGCAGACGCTACGTCGCTTACCGTCGCGGCGGCCGGTCAGCATCGATCCCGTGTGTGGCGGCGTGACACCGCTAGTTGGGACTGATCGCCACCGTCCGAATCTCGCCGAACTCTCGCTCCAGCTTCCGCCAGGACGCACCGCCGTCTTCGCTCAGGTAGAGGTACCCGTAGACGCTGGCCGCCGCGATACAGTCGGGGACGTCCACGTGCGCGCCGAAGCAGTAGACAACTGAGTTCGGTGTCACGGGCAACTTGGGCGTGTCCCAGGTGGCGCCCCCGTCCACCGTGCGGCGGATGGCGCCCGTGACCCCAGGAATGCCGTTACCGTTGCCAACGAACATCACGGCTGGGTTGTCGGGGCGCACCAGGATGTTGCGGCAGTACGACGAACCGCCGGGATCGAAGCTCGGGAACTTGTGGTGGTCCCAGCTATCGCCCTCGTCCGTGCTGATGGCCAGTCCGAAGGGGCTGGTTGAAAAGACGACCGTGGGATCTCCAGGGCGGATGGCCAGACCGTGAATGTCGTCATACATCAACTGAGGGCCGACGTTCGGGAGCGCCGTCCACGAATCTCCGCCGTCTTTGCTGCGGTAAAGGCCGGCGACCTCTACGCCCGCCCACACGGTTTGGTGGTCGCGCGGGTCCACGATCACTGTGGTTGTGCGCGGTGGATCGATTGGACCGTTCATGTTCACGTTCACCGGCAACTCGTTCCAGGTCTGGCCGTCGTCCTGCGACCTGAAGACGCCGGGGCGAGTGCCGGCAAAGATGATGCTGGGATCAACCGGATCGACCGTCACGGACCAGATGTGTCGGCCATTGATGGGCGAGTCGACCGGTTCCCAGGTCTCTCCCTGGTCATGGCTGCGGAAGATGCCCACGTCGGTGCCGGCAATGACACGGTTCGGGTCGTTTGGGTAGACCGTGACGGCTCGGACATTGCTCTCGGTAGGCACAGGACTTCGGATCTGTGTCCAGGACGAGCCGCCGTCGGAACTGACGTTCAGGCCGCCGCCGACCGTGCCCACGAACATCGTGAAGTCTTGCGCCATTGCAGTTACACCTCGCGTCAGCCCGAGTGCCGCGCCCGGCACAGCCGGTACGGCCGCCGAACTTACGCTTGCTAAGCCGTTGTCGGGCGAGTCTATCGGAATCCGGCCATGTCGTTCGGTTTCGGCCTACTCGACGGCACTTACCACGCCCGCCTGCCAGCGACTTGCAAGCTAGGCGCCCGTACGCCGGATCCGATACCTCCCGTTCGGTCCGGGAGCCTGTTCTCCGCCTTCGACCCAGCCTGCCTGGATTAGAAACCGCAACGGGACGTCGCCGCGGAATGCGTGTGCTGGAAGCAACGCCTCTTCCCGTATCCACAGCGCCGCTTCCTGCAGGGTGGCTTCCATCACCCCTTCCCTTCGTAGACGTCCCTGCAGGTACGCATTGAGTCGATCGAGTTGGTTCATGTTGTCCTTCTGAAAGGCGGCTTGGTCGACACGCCCGTCCGAGGTCGCCGCCAACCGTGGATTCAAGGCCGGCTCCGAAGATTCGGGCAACGTTGCTCGGAGCGAGAACATGGAGGGGGCCTGGCCGGATTGGGGAGGCAGGCGCCACCAGCCGTCCTGGCCTTTGACCATGGCCGGTAAGGCCTGGTAGGCCGACACCGGATACTCCCGCAGCGACTCGATCCGCAATCCCGCCTGGATGAAGGCGTTCACGATCTCGCCGAGGCCGTGATCCCACTCGTAGTTCACCGTGTGCTCGACTTCGACATCGCTTTCGACGTACGTTCCAGGCTCGTCATGTCGGTGTGCCGGGCCTTCGAAGTACGAACCGACGAGTTCAAGTCGGCCGTCGGCACGATCGTGATCCAGCGTGTGAAAAATTGGGTGCCCGTCGCGGATGTATGCCGTTCCGCCGGGTCGGATGAGGCGGCTTAGGACGCGCGCCCAAGCGGCGATATCCGGCAGCCAGCAGAGCACACCCTCGCTGGCGTAGACGATGTCGTAGGTCTCTCCAAGCGCTTCGGGAGCTTCGTACACATCAGCCAGCACAAACTCTGCGGGTGTTTGCGAACGGCGGCTGATTTCGCGAGCTGCTTCAATTGCCGGCGCCGAGAAGTCGAGACCTGCTACCTGGGCGCCAAGGCGGGCCCAGGAGAGCGTGTCCAGGCCGATGTGGCATTGCAGGTGTAGAAGAGACTGGCCGCGGACGTCGCCGACTTCCTCTCGATCCAGCTTGACAGCTTTACCGATCCTGCTGGGATCCGCGATAAACCCTTCGACGTCATAGCCGGGTGACGCAAGGTGCGCCGCCACGCGGTCATTCCAGTTGGCCAGGTTGGCCTCGCGCTCCTCCGTGCGGTCGGCCCAGACCTCTGATCGGGTCGTAGGGCTGTCAGATAAACGCATGGAAGAAACCGGTCGATTCTTGGTTCGCGCGGTCAGCGGCGAAACTGGTCGTGGTACCCCCGGTAGGACTCGAACCTACAACCAACTGATTAAGAGTCAGCTGCTCTTCCAATTGAGCTACGGAGGCTCGCACGTTCGCGGAGCTGGAGCCCGCAAGCGACGCCGCCGATGGTAGCAACAAGTACGGACGGCTCCGAGCATCGCCAGACTGAAACGTGAGGTGCTTCACGATTCGCCCCGCTCGATGATGAGACGATAGTGGTGTGGCGGCTTGTCTCGTGGGTGTCCTTATGCGGTGGCATTTCTCGGCTCGTCTAACGTCGTTGATCGTATTGGCGGTGATCTCATTGGCCGTCGGCGGGGCAGCGCTTGGCCTTGCGCTGGCTCGTGGGGGATCGGCCGACACTTCGGTACGAGTGGTTGCGCAGATGGAGAACGAGCGCTCAAAAGCCAAGGTCGATCCGCGGACTTCCGAGCGGGGCTACGAGAAGCGGGACAACGACCGTCATTCGCACGCCGAGCGCCGGCGCCCTGGCGATCGGTACGAGCGGGGCAAGGACAGTCGCGGTCGCTTCCACGATTGGTGGGGCTCCCGGCGTGTGATTGTCGTACCGCGGATTGAGGGATTTCCGCGTGAGTTCTTCCGTGGCGACCCTCCAATCATGCGCCGATTCGAGCGTGATGCGCTCGATCGGCAGGTCGCACAGCCCGGCGGCATGGTGATTGCCGTAGGCGAGATCACGGCCGTGCGCGACGGCGTCATCGAGATGTTCACCATGCTGGGCAACGAGGTGACCATCGACATCAGCCAGCTCCGCGACGGAATCGCTCCGGAAGTGGGCGAAGCGGCCATCGTGATCGCCGAGCGCGACGGTCACGGCTACGTGGCCCAGTCACTGGACCTGCTCGACGTTCGACTGTCGGACATGCTGGAGGGCATGCGCGCCCGGTCGCGCGCTGGGTCCTAAAACACTGCACCCGGCTTGGCCGCCGGCGCCGCGCGGGTAGAGTAGTTTGCGCTGGGGCCGGGGACTCCGGCCGGGTAGGGGTGGAATGCGCTCGTTCCGACATGACCTCGTTGAGGCGATGGTCATCATCCTGGTCTTTACGGCCGTAGGGATGGGACCGCTGTACGCCTTAGGCGCGGTGGCCGACGGATTCCTCAACCCAGAGGACCCGACCAGCTGGGGCGCCAGTTTGCCGGTCATCTATTTGCTGGCCATCGTTCTCATTGGGTACTTCTTCGGCTGGACACTGACCAACCTGGCGGTGGACTACGAAGCGTTCTGGCGTCTGTCGGGACGCCTGCGGGCATTCGAGACGCTGGTGGCCGAAGCTGGCGCCGGCAGTGCGGTGCATGCCGCCGCCAATGACCGAGACGGCACTGTTGGCGCCCTGCGCTACCCCAGGCTACGGAGCCACGGCGTCAATGTATTGGCGACAGCGCCTCTCACGTTCGTGTATGTCGCGGTCCGCGGTGCCTGGCTTGCGTCATGTCTGGCGGCCGCCTCGGCGGCAATTGAACTCGGCCGGACGGCGGTGTCCGGCGAATCAACAGGTGCGTCGCTCGTGGCGCTGGTTACGTCGCTGCTGGTGTTCGGGGCGGCAAGCCTGCTCACTCGAATGCTCGCGGTCCCCGCGGCGAGGCAGGCCGCGCGTGTCATCGAAGCCGGCAGCGCCGCCTGACGCTGGACAACTACGCGTTCGTCGGTAGGTCGATGAATTCGGCACTGCAGTCGAGCTCGGCGGCGATAAATTCGGCCAGCGCCTGGACTCCGAAAACCTCTGTTGCGTAGTGACCGGCGGCCATGAAATGGACACCGAGTTCGCGGCTCCACATTTCCGCTGGTTCGAACATGTCGCCGGTCACGAATGCGTCGCAGCCGCTGGCCGCTACCTCGGGAAAGTAGCTAGGACCGCCCCCGCTACACACGGCGATGCGTCGAATCTCGGAAGGGCCATAGGCGTAGTTGGCGTGCAGCGGGCCAACGGCTTCTCCGACGCGATTAGCAAACTCATCGGCCGGCACGGCGTCCGAGACCGAGCCGAACCAGCCGACCGGCCGGTCGCCGACATGCGCGAAGCCCACCCGTTCCTTTCGGAACCCAAGCGCCTCGATGATCCGAGCGTTGTTGCCAAGGGTGGGGTGGCCATCCAGTGCCAGATGGTAGGCCGCGAGGTTGATGTCGTGATCAAACAGCAGGCGCAGCCGTTCGCGAAGCAGGGGGTCGACCACGCGCGAGTCCTTCTCCCAGAACAAGCCGTGATGCACGACGACAAGTCCCGCATTCCTGTTGGCGGCCGCTTCGAAGAGGGCCCGGCTGGCGGAAACCGCCGTCACCACGTGCTGGATTTTCAGGCGGCCGTGGACTTGCAGGCCCATCGGGCCGTAGTCCGGGAACGCCTGGACTTCGAGAGCCTTGTTCAGATGCGTGACGAGGTCGTCGCGGGGCTCAGGCACCAGCGGCCGGCTCGGGCGACCGGCGGCGTTTGCGCACTTGGCGAACCAACTCGGCGTCCGTGTCGGAGTCCACCGCAATGTGCATGAATTCGTCGGCGCTCATTCCAAGCTCACCGAGCACGCGACGGTCGATAGGGCACGGGTAGATGTAGTCGTCAATCGTGCCGTCCGCCTTGGCGCGCGCCTTGTCCGACATGCGGGCGATCCATGGAATCCCGCCGATCACCAGATCGCGTCCCCGCGGCTGGAAGGTTTGGTTGGTCCCGGATTCGTTGCTAGCGGCCATTGCTCGCTCGTTTCCGCTATCCGCTATCGGACGTGACGCTTGATTCTAGACCAAGGCTTTGAATTATCCGCTTGGTCGCCGCGGAGCGACCTGGAATCAGGCCTGCCAGTGAGGCGGTCTCGATCCGAGGCGCGTCCCACAAGCCGGCGGCGCGAGCCAGCGCCAGGAGCGTGACCGCCGCATCAAGGCCGGGCAGCGCCGGGTCGTCTGGGTGGCTGACGGCGAGGCTCCGAACAGCACCGGCCTTGTCGATAGCAGTTACGTACTTCGCGTAGGTCCACTCCGCGAAGTCAAGACCGAGCAATTCCAAGTCGATGAATGTGACCAAGGCTCCTTCGAGGATGATGTTGGACGGCGAGGCGTCCAGCGGCAGCACAACCAGGTCGCCGGCGGCTATGGTCTGGCTCAAGGTGTGGATAGCGTCCGCGGGAAGTGTCGGAAACGACTCCACAACGGCTTGGGTGACTGCGTCAAGTTCCATGCAGCGCTTTCGTCGGGCTGCTCGTCGACGAGCCGGGGTTATGCGTGCGTCCCATGGGATCAGCGCGTTAGCCAGGTGCAGCCAGGCATCGCGCACGGCCGCTCCCGCGGATTGGTTGAGCAGCTCGTCGGCCAGCAGCCGCTCGTAGAGGGTGGCGCCCGGAACCCAGGTTCTGGCCAGGGCGATAGATTCCTGATTCGTGGCAACCAGGCCGGGGACGGGGGCGCCAACTCGACCTAGTTCGCGGTACAGCGCCGCCTCGGTGCGGAGGCGCTCAACAGCGTTCAACCCCTCATAGAGCTTGACGGCCAGATCGGCTTGTCGGCCGTTGAAGCGCCAGAGTCCCGGACGGACCTGCGTAAGACTGTGGCGCGCAATCGAGTGGCCGGCGGCGGCCAGCACGGTCTTCAGCCGCGCTTCCGTGTCAGCCGACGGGCTCGAGCTCAATGTCGGTGCGGATGGTTGTCGCGGGTTCGATCTCAAGCGCGAGCGCCAGGTCGCGCGACGTCACGATCTGATCCTGGGCAATCCGAAGCCGCGCCATGACTCGGCCGTTCTCGGATCGCAGCGATCCGACCCCTGCTCGGATGTCGCGCCTCACGCCTTCCGGGTCACGCGCACGTTCAATCTCCACTGTGTCCTGCCCCAGCAATTGCTGCACCCGGGCGGCCAGGTCAGGCGGCGGCGGCTTGACGGTGATTTCGTAGGTGGCCCAGGTCGTGCGAACGCGGCGGCCGGGCGCGCTGGCGACATCGATGACCGCCATACCCGGGATGGCGGCGGCGGCCAGACGCTTCTGTACCGCGGCGGGGTCCATCAACTCCCGCAACGCCATGGTCATGTATTCGCGATGCCCTTCGGCTCCCACGGGAAGCGGTGGGCCGAAGCTGAGCCGCGGCTTGGGGCTGAAGCCGCGGCTGTAGGCCAGGGGCAAGCCGGCGCGACGGGTTACGCGCTCCCAGGCACGCCGCACGTCGTGCTGGGACAGAAAGCGCGCAGCGCCCGCTTTGGTGAAGCGGACCAAATACCAGCAATCCGGTGCCGCTTGTTCTGATGTCACGCGCAAGGATATGTCTCGTCGGTGACTGGTGCAGACTGACGAGCGGTCGCGATGCGGAGTGGCGGCTGACCTGTACCATTGCGGCGGCTAGCCGCGACGCACCGGGAGCAAGTGGACACGCCGGTTCTGCTGCTGAATCAGAACTACGAGCCGCTGAACGTCTGCCGCGTGCGCCGTGCCATTGTGTTGCTGGCGAAGGGCAAGGCGGAACCGTTGGCGCACCACGAGCGACCGCTGCGAACGCCTTCCCGTGATTTACCCCGTCCGAGCGTCATCCGCCTGCGCTACTACGTTCACCGGCCCCGACCGACCATCAAGCTGAGCCGCCGCGAGGTGTTGGTTCGTGACGCCCATACCTGTCAGTACTGTGGGACGAACGGCGCCGATATGACCATCGACCACGTCCTACCGAGGCGGCTGGGGGGACGCCGGCGTTGGGACAACCTGGTGACGGCCTGCCGGCCGTGCAACCTGCGCAAGGCCGGTCGGACACCGAGCGGCGCCAACATGCGGCTACGCCGGCGGCCCGCGCATCCCCGTTATCCGTATTCGCATCTGCTGGGACGTTTCATTAACGGCTCGTTTGACCCGACCTGGGCGCCCTACCTGCCGGCGCAATTGCGGCCGGCCAGTTGAGCCGGAAGGGAGGCTGCGGCCAGTGATGCCGATGTTGCAGGACGGTTGGGGGCAATTCCTGCCGCCTCGGGCGGTAGCGATGATTGAGTCCACCGTGGGCGCCGGTCTGGACGCCTTTGGCTCGGACCCGATTCCCGTGATTGGGCGACCTCAGGACGCCGGCGGTTTGGCGCTGGCGGCGATTCGACTTGACCGCGGGGCCCTGGTGAGCGCCCGGAACGAATGGCTGGCGAAGCTGCGGCCGGCCGTGACCAACATGCATGCCGATCTGCTCTTTTCGACGTTCGGCGCCTATGAACTGGCGCGGGTGACGCAGCCTGATGGCGAGAGCGCCTGGGGACCGGTGTTTTTCTTTTTCGGCGACGCCTCCACCTGGAACGATCCGGCGGACCCGCGGGTCGTTCAGTTGAGTCGGGACGACCTGGCCGCCGTGGACTACAAGCGTTTTTGGCACTGTTACGACGGCGAGGCGCACGACGGCTACGGGCTGATCCAGGACGGCGAACTGGTGGCGCTGGCAGCGGTGCTTCACTACGCCGAAGGCGTCGAGGAAATTGGGATGGACGTTATGCCGGAGGCTCGGGGCCGCGGGGTCGGCCGGGCCGTTGTGGGGGCGGCGGGTGCGGCGATCATCGAGCGGGGCAACCTGGCGCTGGCGACGACATCGCCGTGGAACGTGCCGTCGGCGCGGACGTTGCGCTCGGCGGGTTTGCGGTACTCGTACACCCAGATGATGTCGTTCGACGGGTTCAACGGGGCGTTTCCGATGCCGGCGCAGCCGCTGGGGCGGCCGTATCCGGGGGCGCGGATGGTGAACTACTACCCGCATTGGGCGATGAACCAGGACGTGGAGCCAAGGCCGGGGATGTAGCCGGTCGCGGCTTTCGGCGGTGGTTGTTGGGGTATTCGCGCCCCGCCGGCCGGGAACCCCTTAGGGGTGTTCCCGGCCGGCGGGGCGCGAAATTTGGCGGATTTGAGGTGGTACGAGGTCGAACAATTCGGCGCAAGAGGAGCGCAGCCTGAGCCGCACAGGGCGACGCCACGGGCAGGCGGAGGCGTCGAACCTGGGACGGTCTGGAAGCTCGGGGGCACGAGGATTCGAGTTGCGAAAGCGATCCACTTATTGTACACTGAATAGGTACAGATGGCAACCGCAGTCGGGCAGGGCCGCGGACGTTCAAGGCGACTGCGCCAGCGTCGCCAGACCTGGGCTATGGGAACCAGATACGCACATGTCGGTGCAGCGACCGTGCTGTCGTCATTGTGGTCGTGATCGCCGTTGTCGTCATGCTCGCAGTTGTGGTTGCCATGCTGCGCGGACGGTAGCCGAAGCCCGCTTTGATTCGAGTCAGACGCGGGCGCGCAGGATGGTTACCCAGGCCGTGAAGTCGGTGTCGGGGGTGGCGCCGAAGGGTTGGCGGGTTACTTCGAGGATTTCGAAGTAGGGTTCACAGCAGGCGACGATGGTTTGCAGGGAGTGGCGGGGATAGCCGCGCGGGTCGGGTTCGCCGGTGGCGGGATCGCGGTTGTCGGCGCAGCCGGTGAGGCTGATCCAATGGCCGTTGGGCACGAGCCACTTTGCCACCTGGCTAGCGAAGGCGGCGCGGCCCGATTCATCGAAGGTGGCCCAGACGCTGCGGTCGAAGGCCAGGTCGAATGGAGTGTCGGGGGACTCCTGGAGGAAGTCGGCGCGGCGCAGTTCGAGCGCACCGTCAATGTCGGCGTTGAGCCGACGTGCCTCGTCGATGGCAGCCTGAGAGATGTCGACGCCCAGTACGCCGTATCCCAGGGAAGCCATTTGGGCGGCCTTGCCGCCGAGGCCGCAGCCGATGTCCACGATGCGTCCGCCGGGCGGGGCGTAGCGGGCCAGGAGATCAGGCAGGGGATGCCAGGGCCGGCCGTCGTCCCAAGGGGTTTGACCTTCCTCATACCTGGTTTCCCAGTGCTCGCGGGTGCGGCGGGCGGCCCGCTGTTCGGCGTCGGCGGTCATTCGGCGAGATAGCCGCGCGTGGATTGCCGATGAATCGTCTGGGCCAACTGATCCGAAGCGGCCTTGGCCCACGCGCTCGCCCTGACATGCATGGCTTGCAAGTAGATCGCCAGATCGTCGTTGCCAAACACCACAAAGCGCACTTCGTCAAAACCCGATTGCGCCAGCGAGGCGCCGACGGCGTCCAAGGCGATTTCGGCCGCCAGACGCTTGGGGTAGCGATAGACGCCCGTGCTGATTGATGGAAAGGCGACGCTACGCGCGCCATGGGCGGCAGCGACCTCAAGCGAGCGCTGATAGGCCAACGCGAGCATCTGCGGCTCGCCGCTTGCCCCGCCAGACCACACCGGTCCCACCGTGTGAATCACATGCTCGGCCGGCAGACGGCCAGCCGTTGTGCGGACGGCTTCGCCGGTGGGACAGCCACCGATCCGACGACACTCGGCCATGATGGCGGGGCCACCAGCGCGGTGGATGGCTCCATCCACGCCACCGCCGCCCCGAAGGGCCGCGTTGGCGGCGTTCACGATGGCGTCGACGCGCTGGACCGTGATGTCGCCCAGCGTCAGCGTCAGCGGGGTCTTCAGAACCATCAACTCCGACATACGAATACCTCCTTTCGCTAGGTTCGACGTGCCCGGACCGCCTGCCGGACGTGGACGAGCAGGCGACTGGGACGCTCGGGGTCGTGGTAGACGGACTGATGGGCCAGCTCGACGCGCCGTGACTCGCCCAGCGGCTCGCCGGTGTTGGGGTTGGCGTCGAAGCGGGGGTAGTTGGACGAGGAGATGTCGACGCGCAGGCGGTGGCCGGAGGCGAAGCGGTTGGCGGTGGGGTAGAGGACGATGCGGAACTCGTAGACCTCGCCAGGTTCGAGGAACTCCTCACGGTCGAAGCCGTTGCGGTAGCGGGCGCGGAGGATGCTGTCGGCGAGGTTGAGCTCGTAGCCGCCGGGGGTGTCGGAGCTGTGGGGATAGACGTCGAGCAGCTTGGCGGTGAAGTCGGTATCCACGGCGCTGCTGGAGGCGTAGAGCACGAGCTGGACCGGGCCGGCGATCTCGAAGGGTTCCTCGAAGGGGTCGGTTTCAAAACTGAGCACGTCTGGGCGGCTAGCCAAGGAGAGGGTGTCGTGGTGGCCGTGGAAGCGACCGGGCTGGCCGCGCTGATCGAAGCCGCCGGAAGGCAGGGCCTCCTCGGCCGCGCTGATGGATCCGCCGGCGGTGGGGACGGGGTTGCGCGGGTCGAAGGTGAATCGGGTCGGATCGGTTGGCTTGCTCGGTGGATCGCTGTCGAGCGAGCCGTCCGCTTGCAGGTAGATGGCAGTGTCGTCGGCATCGGGGGGCGGCCACTGGTCGGACGATTCCCAGCGGCCGCCGTGCCAGAGGCGGCCTTCCAGATCGGACGGCGGGCGGCCTAGCTGCCCGCCCATGACGAAGTAGCGAACGGGTGGGTCGCGGTCGAGGCCGGTCTCCATGTCCTTGAGGTGGTGGTCGAAGAAGCGCAGGCGCAGGTCGTCGTAGAGGGGGAGGGCGGACTCGAGGCCGAGGTCGACGTCGCCGGCTGAGGTTTCCTCGGTCGTGGGCTCGCCGTGGCGCCAGTGACCGAGTAGCAGGGACATGGGGCTGGACTTGAGGCGACTGAGGGCGTGGAAGTTGGCGATGGCGCCTCGCGGATACGTGTCGTACCAGCCGCTCTGGAAGAGGACGGGGACATCGGCGTGTTCGTGCCAGTACTCGTCGATGGTGTAGCCGCGCTGCGACCAGTAGGGGCCGCTGCCGCCGTGGATGAGGATGTCCCAGGCCCATTGTTCGTACAGCGGCAGGAAGCGAAGGGCGGTGCGGCCGGGGCGGAAGCGCAGGGGCGGACCAAGGATTTCGGGGACGCGCTCGAACTCGGCTCGGAGGATGCGCTCGAGGTCTGAGTCGGCGCCGGCCTCCTGGCTGGTGATGGCCATGCGGTAGGCGTAGCTGATGAAGCGCTGTTCCAAGGCACCGCCCTGGCGCATGGACGAGATCAGGTAGTTGCTGGTGCCCTGGCCGACGACCTGGGCGCGCAGGTGCGGCGGGTTGAGGGTGGCGAGGGCGCTTTGATCAGACCCGGCGTAGGAGTTGCCCATGGTGCCGACTCGGCCGTTGCACCAGGGTTGGACCGCGATCCACTCGACGGCGTCGTAGCCATCGGGGGCTTCCTTGGCGAAGGGATACCACTCGCCGCCGGAGCGGCCGCGGCCGCGGACATCGTTCATGACCACGGCGTAGCCCCGACGGGCGTACCAGTGCGCCTTGCGGGCATAGCGGCCGGAGTCCTTGAGATAGGGCGTGCGCTCGATGAGGGCCGGGAACTGTCCGTCGACCGGTTGGCCGTTGAGGGCCGGCAAGTAGATGTCAGCGGCCAGTTGCGTGCCGTCGCGGGCCGGGATGAATACGTCGGGCAGCACGACTGAGTCGTAGGCGCGGTGAGAGCCCTGGTAGCCAGCGTCGGGCATGCGTCGGACCGTCCGGTCTGCGATCAAGGCGCCCTCCAAGTGGGGACTTGCGCTGCGGCTGCGCCCAATGATGCCGGGTTGGGCAGGCCGCGTGCGGCTGGGATGGGGGCACTTTGACATCTCGATGCGAGATCGGACGACTAGCCCAGTGGTCACCAGTGCGGGGCGCCGGTACCAAAGCTGCCAGATCGGGGCTGCGGTCTTGCGAAATCGCCGCTTGCGCTTGAAGAGTGAATCCACGCGGCCGTGACCGCGTCGATGAGTGGAAGCGTGCCGGCAAGCGCTTGCTTGGCGAACCGTGGTCAAGCGTCGCGGGATTCGGCATGTACTGCAATGGGACCGTTGAAGACAGAACGCCGTCTACAAGCAGTGCGTCCGACGTCGGCACACCTATCGATGGCGGGCCGCGCCGGACGGAGGCGCCTGCGAAACCGAAGGCGAGCGCCGGCAGGCCGACAGGCCAACTAAGACAGGACCAGCATTTGCCTCGTTCGCCGCAATCGGCCGCGCTCTACGGACTCGCAAGGTCGCCGCTGCGCGTCCGGGCAGTCCCAATCCAGTTTCTATTACTGTCGTGCGTGAAGTCCGTTGTCACGTTGAGGTTGACCAGGCTCGAGCCCGTCCAGTAGTACAGGTTGAAGCCGAACGGGTGCAGCCAGTCTTCACCGTTGTCGTAGCGCCGAATGCTGAGACGACCGTCGCGCGCGGAAAGAGCGATCCAGTGGTAGTGCTTCCCGGACGCAAACGCTTCCGCGTCACTGAGTGTGTCGTTCACGTTGTTCGTCGAGCGAGCAGCCAGCACAGATGTGCCGCCGGACGCACTCGGCTTGTTGGCTAGCACGCCCTGGCCGTTCTGAAAGCTGCTGGTGCGCACCCAGTAGCCCGTCACACCGTGCGCCGTGACCTGCGGCCAGCGGTCCACGGTTGCGACCTCGAGGCTGGACGACCAGTCGCTCTCTCCGAGGCTGTTCTTCGCCCGCACCTGGATCTCGTACTCAGTCTGGACGGTCAGGGGGGCGAGGGTGGTGGTGTGGCCAGTGCCGGAGTGGGTCCAGGCGAGCCAGGTGGTTTCGCCGGACTCGCGGTACTGGACTTCATAGTCAGTAATGGATGCGCCGTTGCTGCTCGGCGCGGTCCACTGAATGGTGAGCGAGGTTTGCGTTCGGCTGGTCAGAGTCGGGGCGGCCGGGGTCGAGGGTTTGGCGGCCGGTATGGCCGTGAGACTGGGCGACCAGTCGCTCTCTCCCACGGTGTTCTCGGCTCGCACCTGGACTTCGTACGACTGTCCATTGGTCAGGCTGGTGATGGTGGCGGTCCGGCCGGTGCCTGTGTGGTCCCAAGTGAGCCAGGGGGTCGCGGCGGTCTGGCGATACTGGATGTCGTAGTCCGTGATGGCGTCTCCATTGTCGGCTGGTGCGCTCCACTCGATCGTCACGGAAGTCTGAGCCCGGCTGGTCAGAGTCGGGATACCCGGGGGCGAGGGATTGGCGGCCGGTATGGCCGTGAGGCTGGGCGACCAGTCGCTCTCTCCCACGGTGTTTTTGGCTCGCACCTGGACCTCGTACGACTGTCCATTCGTCAGGCCGGTGATGGTGGCAGTCCGGCCGGTGCCTGTGTGGTCCCAAGTGAGCCACGGGATCGCGGTGGTCTGGCGGTACTGGATGTCGTAGTCCGTGATGGCGTCTCCATTGTCGGCTGGTGCGCTCCACTCAATCGTCACGGAAGTCTGAGTCCGGCTGGTGAGGGTCGGGATACCCGGGATCGAGGGATTGGCGGCCGGTGTGGCCGTTAGGCTGGGCGACCAGTCGCTCTCTCCGAATCTGTTCTGGGCTCGAACCTGGACTTCGTACGACTGGCCATTGGCCAGGCTGGTAATCGTGGCGGTCTGACTGGTATCCGTGTGGGTCCAGTCGAGCCAGGTGTCGGTGCCGGACTCGCGATACTGCACGATGTAGCCAGCGATACCGGGGTCGCTCGGATCGTCCCAGCTCAGCGTGAGGTGACCGTCGCCGGGGGTCACGCTCAGATTGGCTGGCGGTGCGGGTCGCGCACCGACGGCAATGGTCACCGCGTCCCGATCACTACCTCCCCGGCCGTCCAAGACCGTGACCTGGAAGATCAGCATCGCCGCTGCTGAAGGTGCGGCGAATGTGGGGCCAGAGGCCGCGCTATCGCTCAACGTGACTGTTGCTCCGGACGTTTGCTTCCAGATGTAGCTCATCGTGTCGGCTGGGTCGGGGTCGCTGCTGCCTGAGGCATCCAGCGTGACGGCCGCGCCGGTGGCCACGGTCTGGTCAGGGCCTGCATTGGCCGTGGGCGCCTGGGTGGTTGTGCCTAAGCCCGGCTGTAGTCCGTTGTACTTGACGGTTACGCCGTTCGTTTCCACCCCGGAGGCAGGGAAACTGACCGCGCTGATGCTGACGGTGACCGGCTCGTCGCCGCCGGGGGTAAGGGTGATTGCCGGGCTCGCGCTGCTGCCCGCAGGTACAACAACGGAGTTTCCGGACAAGGCCCCGCCAGCGACCGACAAGGAGACTGTCATGGGGAAGGGCGCCGCCTGAGCGACACGGACCTGAACCTGGGTGGGCGCCGTCTGTTCCAGCGCCGCCGTGAATGTGAAGGAGCTTCCAGGATTATTGGCCAGGAACAGCCCTCTTAGACCGGTCAAGCCCTCGAACAGATTGTCCGGCAAGGCGGCTAGGGCGTCGTTGTTCAACCGCAGGGTGGTAAGGCTGGTGAGGCCGTCGAAGACGTCGGCCGGCAGCGCGGCCAGCGTCGTGTTGTTGTTCAGCCGCAGGGTGGTGAGGTTGTGCAGTCCGTCAAACACGTCGGAGGGCAGCGCGGTCAGGACGTTGTTGCTCAACGACAGCGTCGCGAGGCTGCTGAGCCCGTCGAATACGTCTTCCGGCACGGCGGCCAGCGTGTTGTTGTTCACATACAGTTCTTGCAGACTGGTGAGGCCGTCGAATACGTCCTCGGGCAGTTCGGCCAGGGCGTTGTGGTTCAACCGCAGCTGTTGCAGGCCGGTGAGGCCCCGAAAGTCTCGGGCTTGTAACGCGGCGAGGCTGTTGCTGGACAGGTCAAGCAGGCCAGTAATGGCGCCGAGATCCGCGTCGGAGACCAGAGCGCAGTCGCTGATGCCGGGCAGGGCGCCAAGAATGACGCTGCGCACCTCGGCCGTGCGGTCGCACACACCCTCGGTGATGGTCACCGTGGCCGATGCGTTGGCGCCCAACTTGTAGCCGGACCCCTCGGGCAGGGAAACCGTCACCACCAGCGTTTCCATGGTGCCATCGTCGATGTCGCTGTCGTCATTGATGACGACGGCAATGGTTCCGCTCGTGGCGCCTGCCTCAATGACAATCGAGCCGGTGGAGTTCCCGGCGAAGTCAGTGCTGTCCCCGTCGGCGGTCGCCTGGTCAACGTCGACGCCGATGGCGTAGTTGACGGTGAGCGCGGACTCGGGAGCCGGGGCGGCATTGACGACGACGTTGGCGGTGGCACCCTCGGCCACCGACACGCCCGGGCCCAGGAAGACCGTAGCGACCGTGAGCGTGGTTCCGCTGGCCCAATTGCTCCAGCGAAACCACTGGCTGGGGCTGCCGTCGGAAGGCGGCCGGACCCCGAGGATGGCGAACCAGTACTGCGTCCCCTCATCGAGACCGGTGACGGTAGTGACGCTTGAAATCCCCGTGACGGGGCCTGATTGTCCAGAGGCGGCCCGGGAAGGCGGAGGGTCAGGCAGGGCCGCCTGAAAGCGACCGCCAGTGCCGTCGGCCTTCACCGCATAGATCCAATGGACGGCGGTGTTATCGGCCGGCAGCCAGATCACAGTCATGGAATCGGCGGTGGGCTGGGTGAGGGCGGAGACTTGTGGCGTCTCCCGGGGCGAGTCGTCCTGGGACTGCGCTTGGGCCAGGCCTTCCTGAGACTGCCAGGGCAGGAGGTGCGGGTGGCCCACGGCTGCCGCCGCGGCCAGCACCAGCGCCATTGCCAGCACTCGTGCGCTTCGCCGTTGACTCCGCAGGCAACTCAACATCCGCCCCCATCAGTGCGCCCGTGCACGAGACGGGCTGGCACTGCCGGCGCGCGTTGTAGCACCGATGCCGCGCGAGCACAAATGCGCTGTGCGACCGCGTGTTGCGTCGGCAAACCAGCGCACCTGGTCTTGGCCAGCGACGCCTTCAGGCTGCCCTTGCCACGGTTGATCCCTGCCATGCGTTCAATCGTCACCTGCCTGGCCCGATTCTTGGTCCGATCCTCCACGGGTGCGAATTCGGGCACAGGCGTCATACATCTGTTCGGAGCGACACGGCGGCGCGAGGGGCGTCAAGCTCCGGTCCGGCACCGAAATCAACGCTGGCTGGCCCAATGACAGTCAAAGCCTCCTCGTGTCCGCCCTTCAACCCGGCCGCCTTACGGGGCTGCCGCAACGTGCAGATTGCACTGGGTATTGCACGGGTCTCCGCAGGGAGAACGAAAACGGCAGGTCGCCTCGGACAGGGAATCAATCTGACGTGAGCGACCGCCACGAACTGTGAGTTTGAGCGGCGTGGCATTCTCTCGTGAATCGCCGTTGGGGTAGCGGGCATGAACCTGGACGAGTTGCGACTGAGCCCCGAGGACTACCGGCCGAAGCCGCCGAGTGGCAGGCATTACCGGATCGGGCTGATCGGGTGCGGCGGGGTTGCGAACGCGGCGCACCTGCTGGCGTACCGGGACTTCGGCTATGAGGTGGTGGCGTGCACCGATATCGATCCGGCGGCGGTGGAGTCGACGCAGGCGCGCTGGGGGATCGAGGCAGCGGGGACCGATCCTCGGGTGGTGCTGGAGAACGACCAGGTGGAGGTGATTGACCTGGCGGTGCATCCGCACGCGCGGCTGGAGCTGTGGCCGGGGCTGCTGGCAGCGGGAAAGCCGATCCTGTCACAGAAGCCGTTTGCCATGACGTGGGAGGACGCGGCGTGGATGTCCAATTCAGCGCGGGACGCCGGGGTGACGCTGATGATCAACCAGCAGGCGCGGTGGGCGCCGGCGCACGCGGCGATCAAGTTGCTGATCGAGTCGGGGATCTGTGGCCCACTGTTCAGCGTGGCGCACGTGCGGAGGAGTTACCAGGACCAGCCGGACAGGTGGTGGCGGGACGTGGTGAATTTCAACATCGTGGACCACGGGGTGCATTTCCTGGACCTGATCCGTCACTTCAGCGGGCGGACGCCGGACGCGGTGAGCGCGACGACGGCGATGATGCAGGGCCAGAACGCGGTTTCACCGTTGAGTCACACGCTGGCGCTGCACTTCGACAGCGGCGACCTGACGGCTATCGATCACTTCAACAACATCGTGCAGAGCAAGGCGGGGCATTCGGAGTTCTGGCATATCGATGGGGCGGAGGGTTCGATCAGCGCGACGCCTCAGTATGTTGAGGTGACGCGGCGGGACGAGCCGGAGCGGCGAGTGCGGTTTCCGATCGAGGGGGCGTGGTTTCCGGAGGCGTTTGGCGGGAGCATGGGTGAGTTGATGACGGCGCTGAACGAAGGGCGAGAGCCGTTGACGTCGAGCCGGGACAACCTGGACACGATCCGGATAGCGGCGGCGGGGGTGCGGAGTAGCGACGAGGGGCGGATGGTTCGGTTGGAGGAGTTTGTCGCTTAGCTCCTACCTCCGGCGGGCTACGTAGTCGTCGCCTTTTTGGATGGCGGTGAGGTAGGGGGTGCAGCCGGGGCGGTCTTTGAATTCGGCGAATTGGGCGGGGATTTGGCCGCCGGCGTCGGCGATGGCGAGACCGATGAGTTCTTCGACGACGTCGGGGTGGTCATCGGCGACGTTGGTGCGGAGCATTTCGTCGTCGGGCAGGCGGTGGAGCAGGGGGGCTTCGCCCCAGATGGTGGCGTTGCACCACCAGTCGTCGGTGACGACGGTCATGAGTGGGCCCCAGCCGATGCTGACGTGGGAGCGGTGGGACGGCAGGTTCTGGCGGAGGGCGGGGCCGATGTCCTGGCCTTCGGTGGGCGCCTGGACACCGGCGGCGGTGAGCACGGTGGCGGCGATGTCGGTGTTGGTGACGAGGCCGTCGTAGGTTTCACCGGCACGGGCGTGGTCGGGGTAGCGGACCAGGAGCACCAGGTCGGCCACGGCGCGGGTGAGGGGGTGGCCCTGCTTGCTGATGAGGTCTTTGTCGTCGGGGTAGCGGAGGTTGTGACCGTGGTCTGAGGCGACGATGACGACGGTGTCGTCGGCGCGGCCGGATAGCTCGAGCTGTTCCATGAAGTGGCCGAACCAGCGGTCGCAGAGGGTGACTTCGCCGGCGTAGTTGGCTTGAATGCGCTTGACTTCGCGCTCGTTGAGCACGCCGCCGTTGGGGGCGTAGAGGGACTGGATGATGTCGGTGACGTCGTCGTCCGGGTCGTAGAGGCGGCGATAGCTGGCGGGCGGTTCCCAGGGTTCGTGGGGGTCGAAGGAGTCGACGACGAGGAAGAAATCGTCGGCGTCGTCGTTGTCGTAGAGCCAGCGGGCGGCGTCGTTGAAGAGGCGGGCCGGGTAGAAGTCGGCTTCCTCGCGCCGGAACAGGTTGTTGGTGAGGTACTGGGTGAAGAAGTCGCGGCGTTGATGCTCTTCGGGCAGTCGTTCCGGGACGTGACGGCGGATGGCGTCGGACGGAAGGGCGGGGCCTGAGCGGAAGCGGTCGGTTTCCTGGCCGCGGATCCATTGCCACTCGGCGAAGCCGCGGTGGAAGTTCTTGCTGGGTTTGAACTGGTGGTAGCAGTCGGTGAAGAGGGCGGTGCGGTAGCCGGCGTCGGTCAGCAGTTCGGAGACGGTGTCCTGCTCCTCGGGGATTGGTCCCCAGCCGGGGGCGCCGGAGAAGTCGCCCTTGTAGTCGCGGTGGCCGACGTAGGGGAAGGTGCGCTGGCCGGTGTGGAGGGCGCGGCGGAACGGCAGGGTGGGCAGGGCCTCGGGGAAGGCGCGGGTGCAGCGGATGGCCTGGGCGGCAAAGGCGTCGAAGTGGGGGGTGCGGATCCAGTCGTTGCCGTAGGCGCCGAGGTGGTCTTTGCGGAGGGTGTCGAAGACGACGAGGACGACGTTCATGGAGGGGGTTCCGGTCGGCGGCTGGCGGGTAATGCTGGGGTGGTCGTGCGGGTACGTCAACCGGCGGCGGTTCGGGGGCGTTGGGAG
>DAOUIX010000222.1:0-2507 GCA_034423235.1 Chloroflexota bacterium
GGGCCGGACGGGTATGCGTACGCGGGGGGCGAGGCAGGGCAGATTTATCGGATCGACGTGGAGGCGCGGACGTACGAGCAGATTGCGTCGCTAGAAGGGTTTGTGGCGGGGCTGTGCTGCGACCGGGACGCCAATATCTACGCCTGCGACATCGGCGCGCATAAGGTGATGCGCGTGGAGGCCGGGGGCGGAGCAGTCTCGGTGCTGAGCACCGGTACGGACGAGGTTCCGATGGTGGTACCGAACTATCCATGTTTCCATCCGTCAGGCGACCTGTACGTGTCGGACTCGCAGACAGCGGGCGAGTTCACGGGACGCATCTTCCGGATCACGCCGTCGGGCGAGACGGTGATGTTCAGCGACGCGTCGCGGTACTTCACCAACGGGATGTGCGTGGATCGTAACGGCGAGTGGCTGTACGTGGTGGAAACCTGGCTGCCGGGCGTCTCGCGCATCCGAATCCAGGACGACGGATCGGCCGGCGAGCGGCAGGTGGTGACGGTGCTGCCCGACCACATGCCGGACGGCGTGCAGTTCGACGAGGACGACGTGCTGCACATCACGATGTACACGCCGGACCGGATCTACCGGATGCTTCCGGACGGGCACCTGCAATTGCTGGTTGACGATCCGACGCACGAGACGATCTCGTCGCCAACGAATATCGTCTTCGGCGGCGCGGACCGCCGGCTGTTGCTGATGGCCTGCCTGGGCCGCTGGCAGATCAACGGCCTGCGCGTGGAGACGCCGGGGATTCCGCTGGTTTATCCGGCGCCGATTGGCGGCTAACAGCTCTCGCTAGCGAGCGCCTTGCCGGGAGCTCGCACGCCAACCCTTGGACGGTGCGTTCAGCGGACCGGCGTGCGAGCCGAGACCGTCAGGAACTCACACTTCGCAGACAACGCCGTCGCCATCGCCGTCGCGGGCGGAGGGAACGGTTGCGTGCGGAAAGCCGCGGCCGCCTCCCGCACTGCCCAGGACGCGAGGCTCGCCGGCCGCCACGGCGGCCTCGCACGAGTCGTAGACACTGCCAGTTGCTGAAGAGGACGTTGCGGCAGCGCCAGTCGTGCTTGTTGAATTGCTGGATGTGCTCCCACCCTTCACGTGCCCGGCCGCAATTAGCTCGGCTACAACGTCGACTTCCTTGCCCTGGTAGACCACGAAGACATGGCGCAGGAGGCGGCCGAAGTTGTCGCGGTTGCGGCCCTCGCGCACCAACCGGACCGTCTGGCCTTCCACGCGTACGCGGTTGAATTCGGTGGCTTCGGCGCCGCCCGGCTCGCTTTTTTCGGGTGTGTCGATGCCCAGGTAGCGAACTTTCTCAATGTGGCCGACGACGGCTTCGCCGCCGCTGAGGTAGCGGACTTCAATGGTGTCGCCGTCCAGGACGCGCAGGACTTGACCGCGCTCGACGCTTGAAACTGGTGACGAGTCGCCGCCGATGGCCCAGGCGAAGACGCTGCGTACGTCGTCGCGATGGTCGTTTCGACAGGCTTGTTCGGCCTGGTCGCCAAAGACTTTCTGATAGATGCCGACGTTGTGGTCGTTGCCCAGATGGGCTTCGACAATGTCGTTGAGTTCGACGCAGGTCGTCGGCCATTGGGCCGCCGCGTACGAAAACGAAACCGCTGTCAACAACGCTGCCAGAACGACAGCCCAAACCGCCCGTGTTCGCATAACCCCGCCCAGTGTTAATGCGTAAGGCTCTGATAAGAGCCCCGGGGGAGGGTACCGGTAGCCGCTGGCTCACTGTGCTTCCTCAATCCGTTCCGAGACTTCAGGGTTGCTTGCCTGGAAGGCCCCTCACCCTGCCCTCTTCCCCAGGAGAAACCGTTGCGTAGCCCGAGGGCTGGTTGCGCGGAAGACCCCTCACCGACTTCGGCCGAAGACGGCCGAGTCTGCCTCTCCCCTTGGAGAGGGTGAAGAGGGGCGCCCCCTTGAAATGATTGACACCGGGCACCATTGCTCTCCCCCGGGTGGGAGCACGCGCATCCGCGAATTCGAGGAGCAAGGGAGTTTTGCAAGGGTCTCCCGGGAGAGGGACTAAGAGCGCCACTGGAACGGGAGGCAGGGGCTGAGGCAGCCGCCGTGCACGAAGGCGCTTGGCTAGTCGGTTACCGCCATTGCGTAGGTAAAGCCGCCTTCTCGAAGTTTCAGGTACCCATGGGTGACCCCGCCTGCTTTCCGTGGCATGAAGTCGCTAAGTTGCAGCACTATTGGCTGGAAGCGGACGCGTTGTTCAAGCTCTTGCAGGTGCGCGAGGCGAGCATGCGGTACAGGTCGCGCGGGAGTCAGGAATGAACAGGACCTCGCTGGGCGACACGAACGTCACGACCAGCGACGTCGAGGAGGTCGTTCGACGCATCGTCGATGTGGCGCAGCCGGAGAAGATCATCCTCTTCGGATCTGCCGCGCGCGGCGAGATGGGGCCGCACAGCGACCTGGACATCCTGGTCGTCAAGTCGGGCGCCGATCACTGGGGTCTCTCCAGCGAGATACGCCGGGCG
>DAOUIX010000223.1:0-13170 GCA_034423235.1 Chloroflexota bacterium
GTCGAGGACGCCGGGGTTGACGTGGGGGATCGCGGGGCTGCCGTTCCAGGTGACGGTGTGGTTCAGCGCGTCGCCGGTGAACGGGTCGCAGTCGGTCTGGGTTGCGCCAGAGAGCGGGCGGTCCTGGGCGTCGGTGACTTCGACCCGGAGGTAGCCGCCGGGGCGGCAACGGGCGTTGATGCGCAGGCGGTCGCCGGGGGCGACCATGGGCTCGGTGACGATGAGGCCCTCCCGCTCGCGGCCGGCGTCCAGCGACACGAAGCCGTCGGGCCGCATGCGGGCCAGACCGAGCGCGTAGCCGACGTTGCTCATGTCGTTGACCTCGGGCAGGTGATCCCAGGCGGTGGATCCGGCGTATTGCTCGGGAGGTCCGGCGAACCACCAGTCGTGATGGTTGCGTGAGCCGCCGTAGTAGACGCGCAACTCGCCGTCCTTCTCGACGGGTGCGCTGGACACGTTGACCATGAACTGGTCCCAGGCACCGGCGGGGCCAGGCTCCAGCCAGGGACGACCTGGCCACACGCGGCGCCAGGTGCGCCCGTCGCGGCTGTGTGTCAGTTCCACGTGCATGGTGTTGCCGACCATGTTGAACACACCCATGAAGCCGAGCCATTGCGCGCCGATCCGGTAGAGCGACATGCCATAGAACGACGTGTCGAGGTTGTCGATGTCGGGATCGGGCGCCAGCACGAGTCGCGGCCGGGTCCAGTGGTGAAAGTCGGCGCTTTCCATCAGGAAGACGCGGCGGCGGTTGCGGCCGCCGGGCTGATCGGTGGCTACATCAAAGGTGGGGGTGCCGCCAGTTGGGCCCAGGGGCGGGAGACGCAACGGATCGGGAGCCCCCACCATGAAAGGGTGCCGGGTGATCGCGAGATAGGCGCGGGACTCTGGATCGACCGCCACGATGGCCGTGTCGTCCAGACGCGCGCGTTCGGCGCCGACCACCGGGGGCTCCTCCAGCGGTGTCCAGTGAATGCCATCGGGCGAGACGCCGTGGCGCACGACGCCTCCGCCGACCTCGGCCTCGCTGGGAGGCACGTGGAAGTACAGAGCCTTGAAACGGCGGGACTCGTCGGTTTCCCACGGGTCGCGCAGCAGGCCCATCGAATGCGGTGAGCCGTCGACCTCCGAACCCATGACGACGTTGGTGTCCTGGCCGTCCTTGGTGAGCACGCCCATGGGCGGCTTGGTCCAAGTCTCGCCGTCGTCGGTGTGGGCGTAGAGGTAGCGCATGCGGGCGTTGGCCCAGGCGTGAATGGTGCCGCCTTCGCCGCGGGCCAGCTTGTCGCGATCCAGCCACCAGTCCTCATACATGCAGTGGGTGCGTCCGGTATTCACGTCGTGCCAGGTCTGCCAGCCGTTGAACGAGAAGTAGGTGACGTGTTCCCACGGCCGGTCGGCCTGGATGACGGGATTGGCCGGCGATTTGGCGGGCCTGTGCACCGTGCGCGTGACGTTGGCGACGGCGCTGACCACACCGTTGTCGAAGAAATATTGCGGCGCATCGCCGATCACGAGTTCCGTCGGATCCAGGCGGGGCATGGGCTGTGTCTCTGTTGCAGAGGGTGAACCGGCAGGCGTCACCATAGCGGGCGGGAGCGGATTTGGGAGTGGCGGTGCGGTCAGCCGGGCAACAGAATGCGCCAGAGACGGATAGGCTGATCGATCTTCGTCAGGACACCGAACGGCGTGGTGATGCCGGCGACATCGCATCGGCCAGCAAGGCTATAGGAACTGGTGTGACGGCTGCCGGCCTGCCACTTATTGGACTGATGCTCGGCGACAGCACGGGCATCGGGCCCGAGGTCGCCGTCAAGGCCATGGCCTCGGGGGCCGTCAATGATCGTGCTCGCGTCGCAATCGTCGGTGACGTGCGCGTCCTTGAGCAGGGCATGCGGGACGCCAATCTGAGATTCGAGTACGACGTCTACACGACGCTCGACGACGTGACCTGGCCTCGCCTCACCGTTCCGGTCGTGGATCTCGGCAATCTGGATCCGGACCAGCTTGAGAGAGGCAAGGTCTCGCCCGAGTCAGGCCGGGTCTGCGGCGACACGCTCAAGCACATGATCGGCCTCGCGGCGGCGGGAGCCCTCGACGTCCTCTGTTATGCATCGCTCAACAAAGCCGCCCTGCACCGCGGCGGCTGGCCTTTCTCGGACGAGGCCCACATGTTCGCCGACTTCGCCGGCCATGACGGTCTCTTCGGGGAGATGAACGTCATCCCGGAGTTCAGCACGTTCAGGGTCACCTCACACGTGGCGCTGCGCGACGTGCCCGACATGATCACGCCGGACCGTCTGACGGCGGTGGTGCGGCTGGCTGACCAGACGCTGCGAAGTATGGGGAAGCGTCCCGCGCGTCTCGGCGTGGCAGCGCTGAATCCCCACGCGGGCGAGCAGGGCCTGTTCGGCGACGAGGAGATTCGCATCATTCGTCCCGCCGTCGAGCGACTCCAGGCCGAGGGCCTTCAGGTGGCTGGCCCCATCCCCTCGGACACGATCTTCCTGCGAGCGAAGCGTGGGGAGTTCGACGGCGTGGTGATGATGTACCACGACCAGGGGCAGATCGCGACCAAGCTCCTCGGCTTCGGCAAGGGCGTCACGGTCCACGTCGGCCTGCCCGTCACGCTCACGACGCCCGCGCACGGCACGGCTTTCGACATCGTCGGACAGGGCATCGCCGATCCTGGCGGGCTCGAGTACGCCCTCCGCCTCGCGGCCAGACTCGCAGCAAGCACCGAGCCAGTCGCGTAGTCGCGCGTTCGTGCGGCGTCGAGGCGGCCATCAGATCGTTGGTCAACCTGACGTCAGATCACGGTGCCGCTGTGAGACCTGAGCGATTACGCGGCGGCGGGCGGCGCGCATTGCCAGGTCGAAGCTCGGCCCGTGCTCGGCCGCCGCCAACGCTGCAAACACGCGATCCATGGCCGCCAAATCATCGCCGTTACAAGAATGCCCGGCCGCCCAGGTGCGAACCGCCCGCAGTACTGCGCGACGTGGTTCCGAGACAAGCGCCCGGGCCGTTGCGTGTCTACTCGTGTCGTGAAGCTGGTTGGAGGACGCCGGAGGCGCCAACGTGCTGAGCAAGGGTCGGACTCCTTACTGAGTGGAAACTGATGGAACGTCCGCCCGGTGAGTTATCTTCTCACTCACGGTGTTTTCTGTCAATATTGCGATCTGACATTACATGTGAGAAGATGGAAGTGCGACTGGAGTGTGTGATCGACTATGACCGGGCGGGAACATCCAGAGGGCCACGAGTTCGCACGCCGGCTGCGCGCCTATATGGGATACGCGGATCGAACGCTGGACGACGTGGCTCGGGGCCTGCAGGCAGCCGGGGTGAGCGTCAGCCCGAGCACGATCAACCGCTGGTCGCGCGGACTGTCCGTGCCAAACATCGTGGCGGCGCAGGCGCTGGCACGGATGGTGGAGGATGCCGGAATGGTCGCACCAGGCGAGGGGATGACGTGGCTTCTCGGCGAGGGACTCGCCGATCCAGCCGGCTCACGGGCCCCGGTGATTCCCGACCTCGACCAGGCGGTTCGAAGCTGGCAGTTCCACACCGCCAGCCCGGCGCTCTCGCGCGCACTGGCCGAGCGTGGAGTGCCCGCCGCCTACCGTAAACCGCTGGCCGACCTGCTGGCGCAGCTCTTGGCCGAGATTGAGCCGGACCAGCCAGACTTGCCGTTAGCCGACGAGGACGCCGCTGGCTAGAATGGGACAGCTACCCTCTGGTGGCCCGGCGGAAGTGGCTCAGTGGTAGAGCATCTCCTTGCCAAGGAGAGGGTCACGGGTTCGAATCCCGTCTTCCGCTCCACCGTCCCTTGCTTGAACCATTTCACGCTTCCCTCCGGACAGATCGCCCGTTGGCTGCATTCGTCAGTCTTGACATGGCTGGCGTTCACTTAGGTTCCGACCTTGCTTGCGGCGCCGCGATCACGGCCAGGACTCGTGGCCGAACTGCCCAAGGCGGAAGCATGCAGGCACGCCTCAACGCTCAGTGGTCGGAGTACACGCTAGCGTCCCCAGCCGGTGCGGCTGTGCGGTCGCCGCGTCGTGAGCAGGCGTCGCAGCACCACGCCGCTGTAGACAACGAGCGTGATCCAGCAGGCGGGCACGTGGAATAACCAGGCACGGTCGGGCTTCCGAATCCAGCCGACGGTTGCCTGCGCCAGGAGTGGAATGATGGTCAGCGTGGCGGCGACAAAGAGCAGGGCGCCGCGCCGACGTGGGGCGCCGGCGACGGTCCGAACTCCGGCCGCACTGAAATACAGGTAGTCCTCTGCGCGACGCCTCTGCTTGCGCGCAAACTGGCGCAGCGTCTGGGCGTAGTGGTGCGCGATTCCCATGTGCAGCTTCGCGAAATGGATGTACGAGTCGGACGTGCCGGCCTGGAGGATGTCGACATCGAAGAGATAGCGGTCGCGAACGGCGGCGGTTGCGATTGCCCGTCGCGTGAAGAAGCCGTTGGCCCCGACCGTAGGCATCCGATCCCGGTGGCAACGAACTTTACGATGGACGAGCGACTCGTCGTAGACCTCGTGATCGACGCCGGTCCACTTACCGGTCACCAAGCATTTCCGGTCGTATGTCCCGAGGAAGAGCACGAGCGGATCGTTCATCCCGAGTAGGGCGAAGTAGCGGTCCAGCGCGGGCATTGTGTCGAGCGCGGCAAATTGGATTGGCTCCGCGCCCGAGATCCGTTGATCCGCTAGTGCGTCGGCGACGGCCTTCAAGAACCGCGGCGAAGTCAGTTCGTTATCCGAGTCCACGAAACCAACGATCTCGTGCCGGGCACGTGCTAGACCTGCAGCTTTGCCGGCTTCGCCCGTTACGAGAGGGTTTTCGACGACCGTACAGCCCCAGGACTCGGCGGTTTGGCGCGTTGCGTCGGTGGAACCGCCATCGGCGACGATGATCTCCACGCGATCCGCCGGATAGTCCTGGGCACGAATGGACCGCAGGGCAACCGCCAGATTGCGCGCGCAATTGAGCGTGGGTATTACGATTGAAATCCCAGGCGTGGCCGCCATGGCTGGCAGTATGCCGAAGCGTCGCCCGCCCAGACTGTCCCGCCTCCTGCAAGGTTGGTCTCATTCCTGATCCAATGGCCACGGCCGGTGTTGGCTGGGTACTGGGTCAGTTGCTGCTGCTTTCCGCTGTGGGCACCAGCGTCGTCCGAGTCGTCTGGCCGGGCGTGGCGCTCAACGTCGCGAGATCGACAGGTCTCTTAGTTGGCCCCGCGCTATTCGGCGCGGCAACAGCGTTTGGAATGTATGTGGTTCCGGGGGCGGCGGGCGTTGTGGCTGGCTGGGTGGGAGTGCTTGTCCTGGGTGCGAGTCTGGCCTGGCGACAGCGTCGACTGCCTCGGGGGATTCTCCCCGGTTGGCGATGCGCGGCGTTGTGGCTCGCCATCTTCGTCGTGGCGCTTTCGGCGCGCCAGCAGTACTGGATTCCCGACGCGATGGTTCATGCGCCGCTGAGCGCTTCGCTGATGGCGGGTGTATTCCCACCTCGATTTCCGTGGACGCCCGACGTGCCGGCGATCTATCACTTTCTGCCGGAACTGGTGATTGGGGCACTGAACCTTGGCTTGGGTCCCGGATTGGCGCTAACAACGGAGATTCTGGGCGCGTTTGTGGCCGCTGGGCTGGCCGCGCTGCTGGTAGCCGTGGCGGCCGACCTGGGGGCGAGTCGGTTGTCGATGGCCGTTTCACTGCCGTTGCTCCTGTCGCCCGGCCTGTGGACGCTTGTGCTGTTCAGCGATCGGCCAGCGGCGCTGCAGATAGCGATTCCGGTTGGGATTCCGGAGGCCGGCTTGCGGGCGGCGCTCGGCGCGGTCTATGTGCCGGAGATTGGTTCGGCGGCCACGATGCCGGTGGAGGCCGCGCCGCCCAACATCATTAATCCGCATTTCATCTGGTCGCATGGCCTGGCGCTGACAGTTGCTCTGCTAGCCGCCGTGCGAGCGCGTCATCGCCGGATCGGAGTCGTCGTTTTCGCCCTACTGATTTCCGCGCTCTCGGCTATTGACGAGACGGTATTTGTGGCTGTGCTCCTGGCGCTGGCGGGCTATCTCACCGTGCGGACGGCTTCAGACCTGCGTAACTGGAAGCGGCAGAGTCCACTCGCCATCGCGTTGGCGGCCGGAACAGCGCTGGCGGTTGTGCAGGGCGGTGTGCTGTCGGACCTGCTGTTGCGCGCTCCAGGCGGAATCGACGTTGCCAGCCTGCGTTCCCCGACACCGGAGCTGGCGTGGCTGGGCGGAGTCCGGGCGGTGGGCGGCGGGCTCGGAACGCTCACTGTTGGCACCGTCGCAATTCTGGTCGTGAGCGTGGCCGCCGCCTACCTGGTCCGATCCGACGCCCTGGCGATGATCGTGGTGATGGCGCTGGCCTTGTTTGCCGGATTTGCGCTGGTCCACTTTCCGGCCTCGCCTCTGGATATTGCGCGCCTGGAAGGCCACGCCCTGAATCTGGCAATGATGACCCTGGCGGTCAGCCTTGCCGTCGGCGCCGCCAAGCTTCGACATCGTGTCGCAGTGCACGGCGGTGGTCTGCTGCTCGCGGGACTGGTTGTGTGGCCGACCAGCGCCGACTCGGTGGGCCGGATAGCCGAGGCGCTCGCGGACGGGCCTCGACTTTATGTCGCGGGTACGCGTCCGACCGAACATGCTCCATCGTTTTCAAGACGATCGACGCTGGATGCGGAAATCGCGGAGCACCGGCCGCTCCGAGAGGCCATTTCCGCGGAGGTTGCGCCGAATGAGCGGATTCTCACGGCCGGTGTGAAGTTGGTTGCCGCCGCGACGGGGCGTCCGGTCCCGCTGGGCTATGCCGCATGGCCTCACTACGTGGGCCTGCCGGGACCCGAATATCTTGATGCCGTCCGATTCCTTGAACCTGCGGCGTTGAAGGAACTGAGCATCGACTTCGTTCACGTTGACGACGCGCTGCTCGCCGGCTTGTCCGAAACGGCGCGGCAGCGCCTCGCCTCGCCGTCGGAGTTCCGGCTGGTTTTCCAGACTCCATCTTTGTCCGACTCCCTTTACGCGGTTGTTGCAGACTCGAAGCCCCCGCAGGCCACGGAGCCCTCGAGCTTCCGCGCGCTCACGGAGCTTGGGTCGGGCCGTCGCGTGCTCGTCTCCTCGGCCACGCATCCCCTCAAGCGGCTCCCGCTCTACTACGCGCTGCGCAGCAACGAGCAACTGTATGGGCGCTGGGACGATCCGGCGCACTTCAGGCGCGACGTTCGAATCCGCGCTCCGACGGGGGAGACGGTGGACCTGATCGCACTGCCGAACTCGCTATACCCATCCCCCCTGGCGCCGGCTCATCGTGCGCCAGCCTGGTCAGGCGAGGGCGTACGGGTCTACGACGTGTCCAGGCCGGTCGCTGGCCACGCTTCGATGCCGCCGATTCGTGTGGAAGGCCGCTCTCTTCTCGATGAGAAGGGAATTCGGATCACGTCGCTGCCCGGATGGTCGGAGTCCTGGACGGGCACTGACTGGATCATCCTTCGAGAGGCCGAAGCTCACACCGGCATTCCCGCCATCCTGGAGAAGGGTTTGCGGTGGTTTCCCGGCCAGCTCGCGCCGACGAGCCCCGGTCAGCGAATCGAGATTCGGTTCGACGCGTTACACGGTCAACTGCAGCAACGCCGGGCCGACGGCGCCTGGTCCGCGGTTGGCGACGCCGCGGGAGCGCTTCCGTCCGGGTCGTATGTGTTGACGTTACGGTTCTCTGCCAACGGTCGGTCCGTATTTTTCGTGCCAATCGCTGCTTTGGTGATAGGCGGGGAAGCACTCGCGGACGAAGTCTTTCAGCTGGGAGCGTTCTAGGCGCCGCTAGGCGGCGGCCGACCGTTGTCGGTGTCGAATCTGTATTGGCGAACGATGACGTCAACATTGCGTTCCGAGAATCGACGCTCGGCGGACGCGCGTGTTCGCCTGCGGAGTTCGACCAGACCAGTGTGATCCGCCAGCATCGACTGCAGCGCGGCCATGAAGGCTTCGGCGCTTGGCTCAACGAGCCGGCCAAGCTCGGGGTTCACCGCTTCACGCAGCCCGCCGAGATTGCTGGCGACAATTGGCGTGCCGGCGGCGCTGCCCTCAAGGACCACGATTCCCGCGGCTTCTTCGTATTGCGAGGGCACCAGCACAAGGTCGGCAGCCGCATAGATTGTCGCAATGGTGTCCAGGCGTGTGGATGGCGTGCCTGACGGATCTCGCATGAGGGTGAGGTTTGGGGCGGCCGCGGCCGCGTCGGCGACCTCGGTCTCCATGTCGCCTTCCGCCCCCAACATCCTGAATTGCACGTGGGGCAACCGTCGGGCGAGATCAAGCACGATGCCGATGCCCTTCTTGCGAAGCATTCGGCCCACGAAGAGACAGGTGGGCGCCGATTCGGGCCACCCAAGCTGCCGGCGGGCTTGGGCTTGGTCGCGCGGCCGAAAGATATCGAGATCGACCCAATGCTGAAACACGACGACCCGATCCGGGTCCAAGCCAATGTCCACGAGTTCCTGCCGCAGCGCCTCGCTGACGGCCAGCACCTTGTCCACGCGTCTCAGCAAGAACCGCACGGCTCTTGCGAGGAGCGGGCGTTGTCGCAAGCCGTAGATCGCATGCATGCTGACGACGATCGGCTGTCGCGCGCCGGTCCAGCGCATCCCAAGGGATGCCACGGCGGCGGCCAAGCCGTGCGCGTGGATAACGTCAAAGCCGGTCTTGTGCCTGATGCGGTGTCGAATGGCGCCTGCCAGCAGGCCAGGCACGAGGTATGCAAATACGAGGGGCGCATAGGGCTCAATGCGTGGGTGCCACCCCTGACCAAACCAGGGAATACGGATCACTTCGCCGTTCGGGAGCGGTTCGTGCGACGGGGCCTTCACTGGGGCTACCAGCGGTTGATGCGTGAGTAGCGTTACCCAGATGCTTCGCCGGGCCAGCGCAGCAATGAGCGCATCGATGTGGGTCTCGACTCCACCGCGATTGGGGGAGGCAAACGGGGTCAACATCAGCACGCGCCGACCACAAACCGTGGGAGCGTTGGGAGACGCCGGAGGTGACTTCATGTAAGCGCGTCTGGCCCGTGCAGGAGAGCGATCGTTACGGCTGCCGTGACGCCGCAGGTCACCGACACGGCAGCCAGCCGCCCAAATCGGTGATGTTGCAGCGACGACCGCGCGGCACTACCAACCGCGGTTCCAAGCAGGAGGGCGACAGCCAAGCCAACGATGAGGAACAGTGGTGCTTGCCTAGCCTGGGCCTGTAATCGCCTTAGCGCCCCGGCCTCACCAGTTGTGGCAAACGCCAAGTCAACGCCAAGCGTCGCGTTCCCAGAGCCGTCGATTAACCGACCTCCTGCGTATGCGTCGTTGAGCGTCGCGCCAACATAGACTCGGGCCTGAGTTTCTTCAGGGACAACTATTCGAATGTGAAGCGCGCCCGAGGGCAGGTCAATAGGTTCAAACCCAATCGTCGTCGGTTGCAGGTCGTCACCAGGGCTTACGTGGAAGAGTGTAGTTCGGATGATTTGACCATCCGAGGATCGAACGATATGTGCTACAGCCTGCTGAGGGCGGGAGTCCATGGTGCTCGCCCATACGCTCAATGATTCCAGCGGACCGCCCGGATAGGAAATCGACTGGGTAACCGATCCAGGAATCGGGCCGAAGGCGAAATCCGGGCTCCGTGGGTTTTGGGCCGTGACCAGAGGTTTCGGTCCCAATCCGAGTTGAACGGCAATCACAAGGATGGCGAGCGTACCGATGCCCCACGTCAGGACCTTCACGGAAGGAATCGGCGTCGTCGCCCCCGCGACTGCCACAGCATCCATATCATCCAAATTGCAAGACTACTCAACGTTATCGCGTGACCCACGACCAGCGCACGGTGCAGACCGAACTCAAGCACCAATCGCCCGGAAGCATTGGGCCCGGTCTGAACACGCAGCAGTCCCAACTCGGACGGTCCGACAACGGCTGTGCCGTACGACACGTCAGCGGTCCACAGCGGATCCCAGTATTCCTGGGTAATGATCTCGCGCCCATGTTCCTCGGATGGCGAAAGGTCGATGACAAGCCGATGCATGCCTTCGCGTCGCCACGGTAGCTCAATAGGCCCGGCAGGCCCGTCCTGGTAGACCCAGGGGTAGGGAGGCTCAGCCGTTCGGAAGACCTCGTAGTAGTGGCCGGCAAACTCCGCGACCAGTCCGTCGGACTGACGCAGCGACAGGGCCAGGTCTCTTCCTCGACCGGTGCCCGTAGGCACCAGCACGCGCGCCACGCCGTGCCTGCGGAGGAGGTTGGCGAGGGTGGGGGCATCGGTTTCAAGCAGTTCCACAAGCCGATCGCCGACGAGGGAGTTGTCTGTTGCATAGGGTGTGGTGACGGCCATCACTTCAATCGCGTGCAGCACGCGACTTGAGGCCGACCACTCGGGAAAGCGCAGGGGCCACGCGGCCAGCAGTGTGCGAGAGGCGCCATCCGCGTTTCGCCGGTCAATCTCCGCCGGCACCGTCTGAAACGAAATCGGAAACTGCTCCGGCACTAGGCTCAGAGTGCGTTGGTCCCAGAGCATGCGATGGATCCCCGGCAGCATGTAAGCGGTCAGCAGTAGTCCGAATACGATGGTTTGGAAGCCGGCAATTGCCGGCACGCGACGAGGCGCGCTTTGGACGAAGGTTGCCGGAGCCAGGGCGAGTCCCGGAAGGTAGGCGAGCGCGAGCGCGCCCGAGAGTTTGTCTGGCTCCCGCAGCGCCCAGCCCAACGGCGCGTTTTCGACGACGGCCAAGTACACCGGGCGTGTTGTGTCCGAATGACTGGCGATCTGGATGAGGGCGGTCGCAGCGCCGATGATGGCGGTATATGCAAGAACGCGACGCTGATCAGGCTGCCGCCAAAGCGCGAGCACGATCAAGGCGGCCGGCAGCAAGGCGGCCGCACGCCATCCGGGCAGCGCGGCCGGATCGGGCCTGAGACCCGTGCCGAAGAAGGTATGCCCCGTCAATGTGAGCGTGTTGATGATCGACTGGCCGCTCTCGAGCACGGGCTGCACATCGGTGCCCTCGGCGTACCTGGGACCCGTCGGCGAGCCAGCGGCCGCCGTGACCAGAAACGGTACAAGAATGAATGCGGCAAACACGGCGAACGCGCCCAGGAATGCCACGGCAGGGACGATGACTTGGCGGCGACGATCGTGATCCGTCATTGCCGCGAAGACAAACCACCCCAGGCCCACCACGAAGCCGGTCGCCATGTAGTGCGGAGACGTGGACACCGCCAACGCGAGCGTGGCCGCGGCGGCCAGCGCGCGCTGAATTCTGGTGCGGGTGTCTGGTGCGCGCGTCGCAGCAACCACCAGACCGAACAGCAGGGGAAGCAGTACGGCACTGATGTGAACACCCAGTTGCTCCCATCGCGCGAGCGTCCACGGATTGAGGGCCCAGAAGAGACCCGTGAACACCAATCCCGCACGGAGAGCGACCGGATGCCGGCGTCGAAGCTCTTCTCCAACCACCATGCGCGTGCCGACGTACGCCGCGAGGAACGCCGCAAGGTGCCAACTCAGCCAATGGAACTTTCCCGCCACTTCCGGGGACAACCCGAATGCCTGGACGACCCAGCCCCAAGGCACGTAGGTGTACGTGCGCATCACGTTGACGAGCACGGTTCCGTACGACGTGTCCCAGGCGCTGGTGAATCGTCGCGTCCAGAACTCACTCGCGAACGGATAGCCGAGGTCGCCCTGGATGATTTCGCCCGGAGTCGCCAGGACGCGCCAGGCCGCCGCGAGGGTAAGAACGAGCCCAAGCGCCACCCACATGAAGTCGCTGACCAAGAGCCGCTGGATGCGAGCGCTTAGCGACATGCGCAGAGCTGCCTAACGTGGGATGGCGAGGGACGTCTCCAATCCAGCCGGAACGGTTGCTGGCCCGCGCTCGGCAGATGGCTACCGGTATTGCGTACTATTCCGACCATTGATCAGATATGGAGCCGGCTCGGTTGCCGGCGCGAATGCACCGTCAGGCACCTTACATCTCGGTGAGCCGGGTTCCATGATTGGCCCGCAGCACATTCCAGGGTCAAGGCCATCCACGCGACGCGCTCAACAATGAGCAGGAGCGCTGGGTTTTCGAACGTCGATTCGGCCTGGGAACGACTCGCTCACGTACTTATCAACGTCGGCGACCTGTCGTATCGGCGACGCATTCAGACCGTCGCCGAGTACCTGGCGCCGGAGCCGGAGCACCTGATCCTCGACTTGGGGGCCGGCGAAGGCTTTGTGAGCCTGGCATTGCGCGAGGCCTTTGGTTGCCGCGTGGTGGCGCTTGATGCCGCTCACCCGATCCTTCACCAGGGCGTGGGCCGTGAATCAAACGGATCCGAGCAGATCTGGATGCTTGGCGACGGCGCCAGACTTCCCTTTCGCGACAGGAGTTTCGATGGTCTGGTGTGCTCGGAAGTGTTGGAGCACGTGCACGACGACGCCAGCGTGGTACGAGAGATAGCCCGCGTGCTTAAACCCGGTGGAGTGGCCGCGCTCACCGTGCCGTGTGGGAACTACCCGGCGCTGTGGGACCCCCTGAACTGGGTGCGTGAGCGACTTGGGCTTGGACACTTCAGCCCTGACTCAGGCTTCTGGGGCGGGCTGTGGGCCATGCATCTACGCTTGTATCGCGCGGATGAGTTTCGAGAATTGGTGGCGAGCGAAGAACGTCTGAACGTGACGGACTTTGAAGGCCTCACCCGATGGTGCCTGCCGTTCAACCACATGCTGCTCTGGACCGGCAAACAGCTTTACGGGCGATTGCCAGAGTCTTCGGCGGCCTACCGTTCGATGGAGAAGTTTGAGTACGCCCGCACGACACATAGCCGCCGAACTCTGAATCCCATCTCCTGGGGCCTAGGTCTGATGCAAACTATCGATCGTCGCAATGACAGTTTGCGGGATCCGTATGGCCAAAGCGTGAATCTGGCAATTCGCGCGGTGAGGACAGCTTCCCAGGGAAGACGTCCGGGATTATACGCTTCGCTTGACAAGCCGCTGCAAAGCCGGTAGACTTTCTTATCAGTTGAGTCGAGGGCCGCGAAATGGCCGGACCGGGCAGGCATCACCGCGAGACGATTAGCTTCTTTCAGTTGACTGAGCGGTTTCCAGACG
>DAOUIX010000224.1:0-7870 GCA_034423235.1 Chloroflexota bacterium
GTCTGGAAACCGCTCAGTCAACTGAAAGAAGCTAATCGTCTCGCGGTGATGCCTGCCCGGTCCGGCCATTTCGCGGCCCTCGACTCAACTGATAAGAAAGTCTACCGGCTTTGCAGCGGCTTGTCAAGCGAAGCGTATAATCCCGCGATTATCACGGCCGACACGATGAACACCCATGCCCCGATGCCCAGCAGGACTTTCTTGCGCATCACTTTCTACGATCCGGCAAGCCCGCAGCGGCGATGAGCGCCACCAAGCTGAAGGCCAGGCCGCCAATCAGCCACCACCCGAAGCGATAGCCCTTGGCTGAGGCGACCGTGGCCGTGTAGAACGCCACGGCCATCCAACCCGCGACGATCCAGAGGAATATGAGGGCATTCAGGATCCCGAGGAATTCGAACATCGGCCTTCCTTTCGGGTGTATCGCGGGTGCTACCCAAAGTCCTCCGGACACCAGACCCGACGAAACGTCAGGGTTCGAGGTTGCTTGATGGCGGACGAGCTCAGCACCATCGACCCGTAGGGCATGACGAGGCCGGCCGAGTCTAACGTCACGTATCTCCGCCGCCGGCGCCTCCACGACGGTGAGGATGGCCCTGGGCGCCGCCCAACTCGCGCCCATCGCACGCGTCGTGGAACTGCCCCCGCATTTGGATGCTCTGCCAGTTCGTTCAATCGCGCCCTGCGTTTCACAGCTAGCGTCCCAGGAGCCGTAGGTCCACAATCTGTTCGAACAGCTCAGTTTCAATATGCTCGACGCCGGTATGCGTGTATTCCCCGTTGGCCGGGACTATGAACTCACCGCCGGTTGCCGCTTCATGAAGGGCGAAGCCGTCGGCATCAACAAATACGGGAATGAAACTGCGCCAGCTATTGATGGTTATGTTCTCGTCCGTCAGGTTGCGGACGGTGTACTTGAATGTGATTCGCTGGCCAAAGTGGTCAGTATCACCCAACCTTCGCCAGGCGAGATCGACGACTTCGATGCTCTCATTGAACTCCTGGACCGCGTCGTACGTCGTCTCAACACTTGAATACGAAACCGAGGTTGCCAGTCGCGACCACAGGAACGTGGTGCCGAGTTGACCGGCACCGAGCCCCACCGCCATTGCCAGGGCAACCAGCAGGAATCCCGCGATGGCCAGGCCGACTTTTTGTGGCGTCCGCATACTTGGTTTGACGGCCGTATACCCCTGCGTGGAGCTAGCCGAAGAGATCGGAGTGGGTGCCGGTCCGTTCAAGGACCAAGTACCCCTCCACGTCAGTCCAGATTAGCAACCAATCTGGTTCGATGTGACACTCCCAGTGACCGGACCAGTTCCCACTCAGCCGATGCGGATAGTGGCGTCAATCAAGGTCCACGCCGGCCTCTAGCTGCCGGACAATCGCCCAGAGCTTTGCCAAGTTCTTCCCACGTCGCTTCGCAAGCTGACATCGCGCGCGAACCTTGTGGTGCGGCCAGCGCGCACCCTAGTCGTCTGGAGATTCCGCGTATGCCTCGCACTCTGCGATCAGGTCATCAAGGCTCGTGAACCACACGATCTCCTCGCCACGTTCAGTTTGTCGCAGCACCTTGGCTGTTTCAGAGTTTGGAGTTCGTGGCTGCATGCGATGCTCCAACTTGACGAATGGAGCAGTCGAGCGAGTGGTATTTCGCTCCAGCTTGTCGGTCGCCGCTGGCAGATCAAAGACGTGCAACTTGATCGTCATCCCGAATCCCCCTCCACTGCACAGACCTCAAGCGGCACAGTCGCCTTTGGGTCGCCGTTGACGAGAACGACGAAGGCATAGTCTCCGTAGCTAGGCAGGCTCGTGTTCTGGAGGTTCAGAACCGTCACCAGCCTAGCCCGCTTGCCGGGCCCTGCATCAGGTACCTCGACTTCGTTCGCTTGCAAGTCAAACAGACTAGTCCCGTCGGCATCGACGAACCTGATATCAATGTGCTTTTGCTGCCCATACTCGACGGGCCCCGCCTCCAACCTCAAGATGAGGGTCATTGAAGAGTGCACGGCAGGCACGCTAGACACGTTGATCTGGTTGAATTCACCAAGAATGTTCAGCTTGCCCTCTTGCGAGATGTTCGCAGCATCAGCAAGAGCAGCGAGGGTCACGTCCATCCGGAGACTCCTGGCTAGCGCGCCAGATCAGGCCGACGACCGCGCGGACAGGCTGAAGCTCTTCTGCTTTGCGGCCATCGGTGGATCCTCCTCCGGAATGGTCCGTCCATTCCAGCCCAGGCTACGCCGGCCGAGGGTCCGTAGCGGTTGAAAACCACACCAAAAGGCACGAGGCGTGCCTGTTCCCGTAAGTTGGTCCCGCCATTCAGAGGCGAACCCTCGCCATCTAGCGCGCAGGCATATTTTGAACGCACGTCCGAGCGTTCTTGCGAGCTGGCCTGCCGGGACGATGCTGGGCGCCTTCGGCCGGTTAGCTGTCGTCGATGTCCCAGTCGAGGAGGACGCCGAGGGTTTGGTCGGTGTGGTCGTGAAGGAGGTGGTAGGCCTGGGGGGCCTGGGTGTAGGGGAAGTGGTGGGTGGTCATGCGGTCGGGGTTGATGGCGCCGGATTCGAGGAGGGCTAGGGCGCGGCGGGCGGAGCCGGCGTGCCACTGGCCGCCGAAGTAGCCGCCGACGATGCGGCGGCTCTGGATGGTGTCGGAGCTGAGGGGCAGGTGCTGATGCTCGTACTTGCCGACGAGGTGGAGCGTGCCGCCATCGGCGAGCATGTCCATGCCCTGCTTGAAGGCGGTGGGGCCGGCAGGTCCACCGACGGCGTAGACGACGAGGTCCGCGCCGACGCCGTAGCTGATCTTTCGGACCGCCGCCACGGGGTCTTCGTCGGCGGCGTTGACGACGTGATCGGCCCCTAATGTCGAAGCGATTTCGCAGCGCAGCGGCGTGGCGTCGACGGCGATGAGCGTTCCGGCGTCGATGGCGCGCATGACCTGGAGGATGAGACTGCCGACGAGGCCCTGGCCGAGGATGACGATGACGCTGCCGGGTTCGAAGGGGGCGATGTCCGTCCAGCGGACGGCGGAGGCGCTGAGCATCCAGTAGGGGGCCTGGTCCCAGGTGACGTTGGGGGAGAGCGGGAGGATCTCGGGCAGCTTGGCCTGGCGTTCGGGAATGGCGGCGGCGACTACGAACTGGGCGTGCGGCGAGACGGCGCACACGCGGTCGCCGACGGCCAAGTGCGCAACGCCCTCGCCGAGGGCGTCGATGACGCCGGCCATGGAGTAGCCCATGATCTGGGGATCGACGGCTTCCTCGCGGACGTAGCGCCAGCCGATTTCCGAGCCGCGGCTGATGAGGCTGCGCACGGCCTTGACGCGGACCTGGCCGTAGCCGGGCTCGGGGATGGGGGCGTCTTCGAGGACGACGTTGCCGCGGCCTGGGGGTTTGGCCATGCGTTTCATGGGTGGGGTCCTTGCGGGTCAGTTCCGCAGCGGTGCGGCGACGTCATCATGCCAGCGGGAGCTGCGGTTTTTTGGGCCGGGACTGCGCGGAGGCGGAGGGCGCGGCTGTCGCCGTGCTGTCTGACACTTGGTGGGTTCGCAAGCCACTGGTAGGCAAGACGATGGTGGGGAAACAATCCAAGGTGGATCTCAGATTGGCGCCATTGAGGTGAGGTTTACCAGGCACGCTCGCCTTGTCATGCGCGAGCGGGCGATCAGCGTAGAGTGGGTCGAGCGGGTCGTTGCCTCGCCGGAACTGCGCGTGCCCGATCCTTACGACTCCGAAGTGGAACGATTCTTCGGTCGCGTCTCCGAGCGAGGTGACCGCGTGCTGCGGGTGGCCGTGAACACTCACGTTTCGCCCTGGCGCGTCGTGAGCGTATTCTTTGATCGTGGCATGCGAGGTGAGCTATGAAGCTGAACGTGGACCGGGAAGCCGACGCGCTGTACCTGCGCCTGGACGACTCGGAGATTGTCGAGTCCGAAGAAGTTTCTCCCGGGGTCGTGCTGGACTACAACGAGGCGAAAGAAGTCGTTGGCGTGGAATTGCTGCACCTTTCGCAGCGTTCTTCGGACCTCAATTTGTCGGCCCTGGAGTTTGAGACGGTCTAGCCGAGCAGCGGTGCGGACTTTCAATCCAACGCGCGGCGCCGGCATCAGGTCAGTGGACCGCTCGAGACGGGGGCGTGGGTCCGGTGGCCTAGACTGACCGCCCGTCAGACTTCTGAAACGAACGCGGCTCTAACTTCACGCCGCGAGAGTTGCCGAGTTTCTCAATGCCAATTGACCGCAACGAGGTGGATGCTTCGCGCTTCAACGCCGACATTCACTTGCCCTTTGAGCTTCGCCTACGGGACTTTGAGAGTGCTCTCCAAGACATCTACGACTTCTTCTTCGACGTCAATTCGCACCTCACGTCACGAGGCTTAGAGCGGCTGGACGACGTGCTGCGTCCGGCCATCATGTCCGGTGTCTTGTCCGACATGCTGACTTCGAGCCTTGCCAGGCATTCGCGGGTTCTCACCGAGAACAGATTTCACAACGGGCATCCCGACCTGCTGGTGCAGGGGGTATATCCCAACAACTCGATCAAGTCCGGAAGTGAGGGCGTCGAGATCAAGTCCACTCGCAAACCTGGTGGCGCGGTCGACATGCACGGCGCGCGCGAACAGTGGATGTGCGTGTTTGTGTATCGCGTGGATACGGAGACCGAGCCCGCTCTCGATCGGTTATCGATGACGTTCACGGAGATCTACCTGGGCCACGTGACGCTTGAGGACTTTCGGAAGAACCCTCGGTCAGAGCTGGGAACCCGGACAGCAACGCTTCACCGTGACGGAATCCAGAAGTTTCGAGAGAGTTGGGTCTACCGGCTCGACTGACCGTTGGTGGGCGAATAGTTCGTGAGTTTGGGTATGGCCGCTTTGGCCATCTCGAAGTACAGCGGGTCCTTTTCGATCCCTACGCTTTGGTAGCCCACGGCCTCGGCGGCGGCCAGGGTTGACCCGGCGCCCGCGAACGGGTCGAGCACGACGCCTTCGCCTAGCGGTAACGCCGCGCGGACGAGGGTGCGCAGAAAGGCCTGGGGTTTGAGGCTGGGGTGGGGCGCGAGGTCGCGCTCGGCCTTGCGAGTCGGCGCCGAGGCGATTACATCGCCAAACGGCTTGTCGGGATTCGGGCGGCGGAATCCGCCCGTCTTCCAGGTTCGCAGGTTGTCCTGCACCCGTCCCTCGATGGGCTTGCGGTAGACGACCCACGGTTCCCACATCGAGCGCGGCATGACGCTGACTGAGCGAAACTCGTTGTGGGCGGCTTTCGGCCGGTCGCCACCGCGCATGGTCATGGTGAGGCGCACGACTTCGCCGCGGCGTTCCAGCCCGGCGTCAGCCAAGGCTGCGGAGACCAAGTAGGACAAGAGCGGGTTGGACGCCACGACGACGTGCGCTCCCGGGACGAGTTTTGGGAGCAGCAGGCGGGCCCATACGAAGAAGAACGTTCGAATGTCGTTGAGCTGGTTTTGCGAGAGCGTGGTGAAGCGGGGCAGTGGCGAGCGGCGGTGACCGTCGAACGATGGGGGGATCCGCCAGACTCCACCCCGACCCTGACGCAGTTTGGCCTGTTGCTCGTTGGTGTATTCGTGCAGGCCGTAGGGCGGATCCGTCACGACGGCGTGAATGCTGGTGTCGTCCTGCTCGCGCAGCCAGTCGAAGCAGTCGGCGTGGTACAGGGTGGCCTGGCCGAATGACGCCGGCGCCTGCCATCCGCCAGACGTTGGGAGTTCGCTCTGAACGCCGGCTTCGCCCGATGTTCGAAGCCTGTAGACGCCTCTACGCTCGCGAGCAAAGACGGTGGGGGTGTTCAACCGAAGGTAGGAACGAATCGAGGAGCCTCGCGTGGGTCCCACGACCTGGGAGACGCGCGCCTCGATCTCCTTGACGGACAGGGGCTGCGAGGTGTGTGACAGGACCTGGACGATGCCATCGCGTACGCGACCGGGCGCCTGGCGGGCGTGCTCGTACTTCATACCGGGGCGCAGTTTAGACGTCGGGACGTCTTTAGGCAAGGTCACCCGCAACAGCCGCAGGATTTGGCACGTAGAAGAAAGCACCGGGCAGCGAAATCGGAAGGCGAGATCCTTCGGCGGACCTCGGGATGTAAAGGGATGCGGCTAGTCGGCCAGGGCGCCGCGGTGGAGGTTCATGGCGAGGGAGCGGAAGTTGGGGATGCGGTGGATGGTGCAGAGGTCGGCGTCGTGCTGGTTGGCGGCGTCGCGGCTGGTGCGGGAGAGGATGACGAGGTCGGGGCCGTCGATGACGGCGCTGGGGTACATGAAGCTGCGGTTGACGCTGTGGGGCCAGCGGGCGACGCAGCCGGCGGGGAACCAGTTGAGGCCGTCGACGCCGTAGTGGAGGAAGAGCCAGCGGCGCTCGTTGCCGGGGCCGCCGGTGTAGCCGGTCTCGCGCATGCGGTCGCCCCAGCCGAGGAAGTCCTGCGAGTTGGTGACGAGGTTGCTGAGCATCCAGTACATGCGGTTGGGCTGGTCATGAATGATGAAGAACTTGCACTGGCCGCCGGGCCAGGACGCGAACTGGGTGAAGCTGAGCTTGTTGGCTGTTTCGTCGTAGTCGAGCACGGCGGCGATGTTGGCGGTGGCTTTTTCGTCGATGATTGCGCGGGCGAAGACGCGGATGCGGCCGGCGACCTCGACCGTGTTGGGTTCCAGCCAGACGAACGGTTGCGACCAGCCGAGGTGGATGTGCGGGCGGTCGTCGACCGGATAAAGCCCGCGCGTCAGGGCCGCAGGGACCTCGGGCGGCGGGACGATGTTTGAGATCGACCAGGCGGCGGGGTTAAGGGCGGACTTGGCGCGGTCCCAGCGGACCATGACCTTGCCCTTGTAGTCGATGCCATCGAAGTCTCGGTCCATGGCCCAGTAGAGCGTGTCGGGGCGGACGACCTGGGCGGTTGAGATGTTCCAGATCGGGCCGGGGAGGACGGTGCGGGGTTCGGTCCAGGATTCGCCGCGGTCGTGGCTGGCGACGATCTGGAAGTCGCCGTGGGAGCGCTCCTGGACGAACATCAGGAGCTGGCCGTCGACGACGAAGGGGCGGCCTTCCTCGTAGGGGAGGGTGGGCAGGTCGTCCCAGGTCTTGCCGCGGTCGGTGCTGCGGACGATGCGCAGGGTGCGGCCGAGGTTGGTGTGCCAGCGGCCCCATTCGGGCGCCGCGATTAGCAGCGTCCCGTCGTCGAGGCGGGCGAGGTTGGGGTCGTGGAAGAAGTATCGGCCGGGATCGGGGACGCGGGCGGCGATGGTGAAGTCCTGGGCGAGGGGGGTGACGTTTGGGTTGGGCATTGGAGGAGTTCGGCCAGCTGGCGGCGGGTTTCGAGCCTGCGTTGGGTTCGGCTGGAATGTGGGGTCCGGACGACTCATTGTGCAGGGCTGACGAGGCGCTGGCCGCGTCGGGTTTGCATGGCCCTGTGCCCCAAGGGCTACGCTCGTCGCATGGCCACCCTGAATATTCGGAATGTCCCGGACGACCTGCATGAGCGTCTTCGGCGGTATGCCCGTGCGAGCAATCGAAGCGTGAGCGAGGTTGTGGTTAGGGCCCTGGAGCGGGAGTTGGAGCGGATGGAGTGGCCGGAGCACCTGGCTCGGCAACCGACGACGGACCTGGGAATCGACGCGGCAACGTTGATTGCCGAGGAGCGGAGGCGGCGCGATCTGGAGCTCGGTGGACCCGATAGGCCGGAGACGCCGGCGTAGCCGCGGAGTACCTGGCGCGGACGCCGCCTAGCTCGTCGGAGGCGAACCCTGGCGCTGGGCAGGGTCGCGTAGCCTGACGGGTTGCAGCGCGTGCACGGTAAGGCGGGGGCATGATGCCGGGGCGGGACGTCTCAGCGGCCGGCCGGGAGATTC
>DAOUIX010000225.1:0-4252 GCA_034423235.1 Chloroflexota bacterium
GAGAAAGCTGACCCGTCCACCCCCGCCCCACCCGCATGCCCTACGACGGCCTTGGACGGTCCAAGACCCGCGAAACCGACAAGCGCCTGGGAATCGCCGATCTCAACTCCACCGCGGGCAGCGAAATTCGCAAGGTCCGGCCGGTCGTGGTCGTCAGCCGCGACGAAATGAACCGATTCCTGGACACCGTGGTCGTCTGCCCCCTCACCACCAGCCTGCACCCACGCTGGCGCGGTCGCCTCCAGGTGCGCTGCGCGGGACAGGACGCCGAGATCGCCGTTGACCAGATTCGCGCCATCAGCAAGCAGCGCCTGCGGCGTCGCGTCGATCGCCTCTCGGCCGACCATGCATCCCAACTCCGCCGCATCATCGCCGAGATGTACGCCGAATAACCGCAACCACGCCGCCATGACCGCCGAAACGTCGCCATCGGATCCCAAAATGACCCCTCGCTGAATCCCGGCCTTCCCGCCGATGCGCTCGGCATGGGCCGGAGCGTTGAGCGCCTGGAAACCGTATAGTCTACAATAGACTAGTCTGAATGTCCGGCTGGAGCATCGCCAATGGAACGCTCCGTATCGAAACGCACCTGGACCGTCGCCGAGGCCAAGGCCAAGCTGTCCGAGGTCCTGCGGCTGGCGGAAGAGGAGGGACCGCAGCGTATCGGTCTGCGCCGGCCCTTCGTCGTCGTGCCTGAGCGTGTCTGGCGGGAAAAGTCGCCACCCGAAAAACACTTGGGCCGCTGGCTGATCGAAAACATGCCAAGGGGCCTGAACTGGGAAATCCCCCGTGACCGGCGTTCCAACAGGCCCATTCCCTTTTCGGAGGACGACGAACGTTGACTGGATTCCTTCTGGACACCAACGTCATTTCCGAATTGACCAGAGACGATCCCGATTCGCGGGTGGTCCGGTTTCTCGACGACCAAGACGACCTCTGGCTGTCGTCCGTCGTCGTGTACGAGATGGCATATGGCCTTGCAACCCTTCCCCAGGGTCGACGCCTGGCAAGGTTGCGCGCCTTGCAAGCGGATATCCTCGCCGCCTTTGACGACCGGCTGCTGTACCTGGATCAATCCGGCGCCCGCTGGGCCGCCGAGCTCCGCGCCCAGGCTCGCCACGCCGGGCGAACCGTCGATGTCGGCGACGCCCTCATTGCCGGGATCGCCAAAGCGCATGACTTGGCCCTTGCCACCCGCAACATCCGCGACTTTGAGGGGATGAACCTCCACATCGTCAACCCCTGGGAATATGCCTGACCACCCTCGCCACTCCCCGCCAACCACAATCCACTCCCGTCATCCCTCTGTCCGCATCCCCTCTGCCGTAGGGGCGGCGTCTCTGACCCGCCCGTCTTCCTCCGTCTCCGCCATCCCGGCGTCCGCGGCCGGGACCCAGCACCACCCACCGCACCCGGAGCACCCCGCCGCCCCGTTCACCACCGCAACCCAGGCTCCCGATCCTCTAGATTTCCCTCCTCCGCAGCCCTTCCTGGCGTAGGGGCCGGTTTCAAACCGGCCGCTTCCGCGCAACCATCGCCCCCAGCACCCAACCCTCCGGACATCCCGGCGTCCCCGGGGAGCCTGCCCTGAGCCTGCCGAATGGGGGCCGCGTCTCAAACCGGCCTCCTCCGCCCGCAACCTAACCCCGTCATCCCGGACGCTTCAGCCGGGACCCAGCCGTCTTTCTCCCTCCGGTCTCACTCCTCTCGCCTCTTCCCTCTTCCCTTCCTCCCCGTGGCACCATGACCCCGCGCACTCAACAATCTCCTGGACGCACCCCATGGCCGCCCGACGCTCCACCACCGGCGAGGCCCTCGACTACCGCGCCCAACTCTGGAGCATGGCCGACGCCCTCCGCGGCAGCATGGACGCCGCCGAGTACAAGCACGTCGTCCTCGGCCTCATCTTCCTCAAATACATCTCCGACGCCTTCGAGGAACGCCACGCCGTCGTGCTCGACCAATGGGGTGTAGAAGCCGCCGAGGACGAGGACGAGTACATCGCCGAGAACATCTTCTGGGTCCCGCCCGACGCCCGCTGGTCCATCCTGCAGGCCCAGGCCCACCAGCCCACCATCGGCGCCGTCGTCGACGACGCCATGGTCGCCATCGAGCAGGACAACCCCGCTCTCAAGGACGTGCTCCCCAAGGACTACGCCCGCCCCGCCCTCGACAAGACCCGCCTCGGCCAGGTCATCGACATGGTCAGCAACATCAAGGTCGGCGGCGCCGAGGCCCGCGCCACGGACGTCCTCGGCAGCGTCTACGAGTACTTCCTGGAGCAGTTCGCCCTGGCCGAAGGCCGCAAGGGCGGCGAGTTCTACACCCCGCGCTCCGTCGTCCGGCTGCTCGTCGAAATGCTCCAGCCCTACGAAGGCCGCGTCTACGACCCCTGCTGCGGCTCCTCCGGCATGTTCGTCCAGTCCATCGAGTTCATCCAGGCCCACGCCACGGGAAACGGGAATGGAGGGCGGGCAGCGTCGGATATCTCGATTTACGGCCAGGAGTCCAACTACACCACCTGGCGCATGGCCCGCATGAATCTCGCCATCCGCGGCATCGAAGGCCAGATCGCCCACGGCGACAGCTTCCACAACGACCGACACCCCGACCTGCGCGCCGACTACATCCTCGCCAATCCGCCCTTCAACGTCTCCGACTGGGGCGGCGAGCGGCTACAGGACGACCAGCGCTGGCGCTACGGCGTCCCGCCCCGGGGCAACGCAAACTTCGCCTGGGTCCAGCACTTCCTGCACCACCTGGCACCTCGTGGTCGCGCCGGCTTCGTCCTGGCCAACGGCTCCATGTCGTCCAGCCAGTCCGGCGAAGGCCGGATCCGCAAGAGCATCGTCGAGGCCGGTCTCGTCGACTGCATCGTCGCCCTCCCCGGCCAGCTCTTCCGCTCCACCCAGATCCCCGCCTGCCTCTGGTTCCTGTCGCGCGACCGCCGCCGCGACGAAACTCTCTTCATCGACGCCCGCAACCTCGGCCACATGATCGACCGCACCCGCCGCGACCTCTCCCCCGACGACATCGCCCGCATCGCCCACACCTACCACACCTGGCGCAGTGCAGACGCTCCGGAGTCTTCTCCCTCTCCCTTGCAGGGAGAGGGCCGGGGTGAGGGTAGAGACTCCACCCCAGCAACCCCTCCGGGAAACAATCCCGCCGCAAACAACACCTACGCCGACATCCCCGGCTTCTGCAAAAGCGCCACCCTCCAGGAAATCCGCAAACACGCCCACGTCCTCACCCCCGGCCGCTACGTCGGCGCCGCCCCTCAGGAAGACGACGGCGAACCCTTCGAAGAGAAGATGACCCGCCTCACCGCCCAATGGCGCCAACAGCAAGCCGAAGCGCGCCGGCTGGACGCCGCCATCGAGGAGAACCTGGCCCGTCTGGGATTTCCGGCGCCGCCAAGCCGGGAGAGCATCGACGTGGATCCACCAGGGTAATTACTATAATTACTCCAAGGCCGAGCACATGGAAGAGCATGAGATGAACCAGTCGCCTCGCACCAGGGAGGTCAAGCTGATCGCCATCGGCAACTCCCGGGGCATCCGGCTCCCCAAGGAACTGTTGGACAAGTACGGCTGGGGTGATCGCCTGGTGTTGGAAGAGTTCGACGAAGGCATCGCCTTGCGCGGCAAGGAGACGCACCGTCTGTCGTGGGAGGAGACCTACCGCGCCATGGCCGCCGAATCGGAGGACTGGAGCGATTTCGACGTCGCCCTGGCCGACGGCCTGGAGTAATGGCCGAAGTCCCCCGCCGCTACGGCATCTACATCGCCGATCTCAACCCAACCGTCGGGAGCGAAATCCGCAAGGTCAGACCCGTCGTGGTCGTCAGCCGCGATGCCATGAACCGGCATTTGGACACCGTGGTCATTTGCCCGCTCACCACCAGCCTGCACCCACGCTGGCGCGGTCGCCTCCAGGTGCGCTGCGCGGGACAGGACGCCGAGATCGCCGTTGACCAGATTCGCGCCATCAGCAAGCAACGTCTGCGGCGCCGCGTCGATCGCCTCTCGGCCGACAGTGCATCCCAACTCCGCCGCATCATCGCCGAGATGTACGCCGAATAGCCGCAACCACACCGCCATGACCACCGCAACCTCTCCATCGGATTCCCTCAGATCCTCCGCTGAACCTTCACGACACGGCCCGGTGACGTATCCGCGCAACACCAACGCGATCCCCCCGCCTGCACGCCCCACGGTAGGGGTGCCCCTTGTGGGTACCCTCTTCCATC
>DAOUIX010000226.1:0-7080 GCA_034423235.1 Chloroflexota bacterium
ACCCACCACCCCGCTGCCGGTTCTACAGCCGCTGCCCCATCGCGGATGAGTTCTGCCGGGACAACCCGCATCCCCCGTTGGAGGAGAAGGGGACGGGGCAACGGGTGGCGTGCTACAAGGCGTAGTTCGCCCGAACACTGGCAGGTGCCACGCGGTGGCACTGTGGAGCCGGCGACGGCGGGTTGCTCCGCTGTCCACGGTCTGACACCATCGACCCATGGGAACATTCAGCATCCCCATCGGCATTGGCGACCAGGAACGCGAGCGTTGGACGATCCTGGACGCGCTCGTCGACACGGGCGCATCCATAACGTCGGTCCCGGCGTCGGTGCTGCGCGACCTGGGCGTTGCGCCAATGACCCAGCAGAGCTTTCAGTTCGGGCAGGGCGAAGTTCGACTGATGGACGTTGGCCAGACGTGGGTGCGGATCGAAGGGCGTGAGGTCGTCACGCTTGTCCTGTTCAACGAAGAAGGAACCCTGCCCTTGCTTGGCGCACTGGCACTCGAGGGAGTGTTCATGGGCGTTGACCCGGTGGCCAAGCGACTGGTGCCCGTGGAAGGGCTGATGGTCTAGCGGGCGATTGCCCCGGCGAGCAGAACCCCGCGCCTTAGGCACGCGTTCGCTGTCCGAGCCTGGCACTGGAATGGAAACGGTTTATGGCTGAAACGTTTACTCAGTGGGACGCAGCGGATCGCTTGCAAAGCAAGAAGGATATGCGGCTGTACCTGGAGGCTTGCGTGGACGAGGACCCGGGCGACGGCAGCCTGATTCGCGCGGCCCTGAACGATATTGCACGTTCGCAGAACCTGAGCCGCCTTGCTCTCGAAGTCGGCATGACGCGCGAGGGTCTGTATAAGGCCTTGTCGGAGAACGGCAATCCGTCCTTCACCACCGTTCTGCGCACTACCCGCGCTCTCGGGATGCAAGTGCGGATTTCCGTCTAGCGAGTTGGAATCGTGGTCTAACCGGGCGCGTCGGTGCGACGAGCGCTACTGCGAAATGGGCACCAGCGGATTTCAGCGGTAGATCTGGTCGCGGCCAGCAACCCTGAGGACCAGCACTCGAAGCACGTCGTCCTGAATGTCGCAGATGACGCGGCAGCGACCGACGCGGTAGCGCCAGAGACCGCCCAGGGGACCGGAGAGTGCCCGACCACGCTCGCGCGGGTCAGCCGAGGATGCGGCGACGGCGTCCATGTAATCGAGGACGCGTCGGGCCATCCGGCGGTCGAGCTTGCGGAGCTGACTTCGGGACGTGTCGGTGTATTCAACCGCCCAGGCCAAGGTCGGCTCTCACGTCGTCGGCGGAATGCAGGTGTTCCCGACCCTTGCGGACGCGCTCAAGCACATTGGCGGCCAGGTAGTAGTCCTCCAAATCGTCCAGCCCAGATTCGATGAGTTCGCGCAGGTAGAAGGCCTTGGAACGTCCGGTCTGGGACGCGAGGAAGTTCAGGCGCTGCTCAGCCTCAGGTGACAGCCGGACTGAGGTTGGCAAGGCGACGGCTCCGCACAATTCGAATACCTGTATTCAGTGTATTCGAGGCGAGTTTCCCGTCAATTCCGCTAGACCAAGCCACCAGATCTACTGATGCCTGACTGCCCGAGATTCCACGCTGGCGCCTGGACCGGACGACGAGGCCTCGTGTGCCAGATACGGCAGCAGTTCCAGCGTCCAGAGCGGCAACGAAAGAGGAACTGCAAAGCCCTACAGCGTTCGCTTCCTCGGGGATGGGGCGAGAGTTATCCGCCGAGATTGGCGGAGGAGGTGGGATTCGAACCCACGACCGAAAGGGATACTCCCGGTAACCGCTTAGCAGGCGGCCGCACTAGACCAACTATGCGACTCCTCCAGGCGTTGGTGACGCGGAGAAGAGACTTGGCGGAGGGGGTGGGATTCGAACCCACGAGGCGGTTGCCCGCCTAGTGGTTTTCAAGACCACCTCCTTAAGCCACTCGGACACCCCTCCAGTTCACCATTGAATTATAGCCCCGCCGGGCGAGGCTTCAGTCGTAGTCTCGGACAATCGCTCGGCTGACCGGCCAAGGGAGCGCAACTGATGGGCGATAGCCGACCTCGCGATGGTCCGCTGCCGGCGAAGGTGCTGGAAGGTATCCGGCTGTTCAACGCGCGGGAGTTCTTCGAGCAGCACGAGGCGCTGGAGGAGGCCTGGCTGGCGGAGCCGGGACCCGTGCGCGACCTGTACCGGGGCGTCCCGCAGATCGGCGTGGGGTTCTACCACCTGGAACGGCAGAACTTTCGCGGCGCGCGCAACCTGCTGACCTACGGGATGGACCGGCTGGCGCCCTTCGAGCCGGCTTGCCGGGGTGTGGATGTGCAGGCTCTGCGAGCGGCGGCGCTGCGCTGTCGCGACGAAGTTGAACGGCTGGGGCGGGACTGCATTGCCGAGTTCGACACAGGTCTGATTCCGATGGTGCGCCTGGACGAGTCCACACGGGTTGCATCCCAGCAGGGCGGGTCGCAGACTTCGGCTGCATCAACAGATTCGAACGGCTAGCCGCCCATGCCCAAGCAGTTGCGCGTCGGAATTGCCGGGATTCGTCACAGTCACACGCCTACGCTGGTCCGGCAATGGGGCGAGCTCGGGGACGCCGAGGTCGTGGCGGCGGCTGACACCTTTCCGAGCGCGCGGGCGCTGGCGAGCGCCGAGTGGGGCATCCCGGCGATCTACGAGACCTGGGACGCAATGTTCGACGCGGAGGACCTGGACGTGGTGACGTCCACCCTGCCCAATACCCAGCACGCGGACATTGTGGACGCCTGCGCGGCGCGCGGGCTGCCGGTGCTGATCGAGAAGCCGATGGCAAGCGCATTGGCCGACGCCGACCGCATGGTGCAAGCGGCCGAGGCCGCCGGGATTCCGGCGCTGATCAACTGGCCGACGCTGGGGCAGACGGCGTTCGATACCGGCGCGCAAATGGTTGCGGACGGTGCGATCGGAACGCCGCGGCAGTACGTTTTTCGCGGCGGAAACCCCATCGCCACGCGCAAGGCCGAGCAGCCCGACTGGTTCCAGTGGCTGTTCGACGCGGCGCAGGGGGGCGGGTCGTGGATCGACTACGCGGGCTACGGCGCGGCGCCCTGCCTGCTGTGGATGGGCCGGCCACGTCGGCTGGCGGCGCGGGGCGCCTCCGTGACCGAGCGCAACGCGCGGGCGGACGAAAGCGCCGCCGCGGTGCTGGAGTTCCCTCGCGGCCTGGGAACCATCCAAACCTCACACGTGCAGGTCGGCTATCCAGGGCCGCAGGGCACGATGCTGCACATTGAGGTGAGCGGCGAGACAGGGGTACTGGTGCTGACGCCGAGCGCGGACGGCGTTGACCTGCGCATCTTCGACGGCGACACGCGGCGCGCGGGCGAGCTGATCGAAACGCCACCACCCGCACCGGAGCGGCGCAGCGGGGTGGCCTACTTCGCGCACTGCGTGCGCGAGGGGCTGCCGATCGAGGGGCGCGGGAGCTTCCGGTTCAACCGCGAGGTGGTAGCCATCATCGACGCGGGCGTTCGCGCGCTTGCAACCGGCGCGTCGGTGGGGGTGCCGCCGGCGCTGGACGGATAGCGGGCGACCCGATGACGGGGGCCGTCGCAATTACCGGCGCCGGGCGCGGCATCGGCCGAGCCACAGCGCTCAGAATGGCCGCCGACGGGTGGGCCGTGGCGGTTTCCGACCTGGACGGCGACTCGATCGACGCCGTGGCCGACGAGATCCGAAGCGGCGGCGGCACCGCCCTGTCAGCCCAGCTGGATGTGACCAACCACGCCGCGGTCCGCGCGTGGGTCTACGAGGTCGACGACGCGCTGGGCGGCCTGACCGGGGCAGTCGCCAACGCCGGAATCATGCGGGTGCAGCGGTTCCTGGACCTGACGCCCGAGATCTGGCGCCAGGTCATGTCGGTCAACCTTGACGGCACGTTCCACTTCGTGCATCCGGTAGCTGAGCGGATGGCGGCGCGGGAGCGCGGCAGCATCGTGATCATTGCCTCGGCTTCGTCCCGGATGCCCTCGTTCGCAACGAACGTCTACAACGTCAGCAAGACGGCCCTCCACGGGTTAACCCGCGTGATGGCCATGGAGCTTGGCCCCGTCAAGGTGCGCGTGAACGCGATCAGCCCGGGAGTCGTAGATACGCCGATGTGGGAGCTGATCGACCGCGAGCGCGCCGCGCTGCTGGGCAAGCGGCCGGGGGAGGTGATCGCCGAAGCGATCACGCGGATTCCGCTGGGCCGGGTGGAAACGCCCGAGGACGTGGCCGGGTTCGCGGCCTACCTGCTGTCGGACGACTCGGACTACATGACCGGCCAGAACATCAGCTACGACGGCGGCATGGTGATGCCGTAGGCAACTCGACAACGTTGCCGCCGTTTCCTATGCCGCTGATATACTCGGAGCAGTCGTCGCCCTCCGGGGTGGCATTACCCCCACCGACTGAAAGGCGCCTCCGCTTGAGCGCGACTCAAGACGCCACGTCGGCAGCCGACGTCGCGGTTGCCGAACCCGAACCGGTTGTTGAGTTGGAGTCGATGGAAGACCTCCTCAACGAGCCCGGCGGCGCAATGCAGGGGATTTCCAGGGGCGACGTGATCGAGGGCCTGGTAGTTGGGGTCGATCCTGACGAACTACTGGTGGACATCGGTCTCAAGTCCGAGGGCGTGGTTCCGCAGCGGGAGTTGTGGGACTCCCGGTCGGAAGAGCCGAAGCCGGTGTTCTCCATTGGCGACATCGCCTTCGTGTACGTGGTTCGGCCCGAAGGCGACGGGCCGGCCGTGCTCTCGGTACGCCGCGCGGCGCAGGAAAAGGTGTGGCGCGCGACCGAAGAACTCTTCGAAAACGGCACGATCATCGAGTCCACCGTCCAGGAATACAACAAGGGTGGCGTGCTGGTGGACGTAGGCCCGCGCGGGTTCGTGCCGTTGTCTCAGCTCACCAGCCTGCGGCGCGGGCCGGCGGACGAGACCGAGGAGGAGCTCAACGCCAAGCTGTCGGAACTGGTCGACAAGCAGATCTACGTGAAGATCATCGAGCTCGACCGGCGTCGCAATCGCCTGATCCTTTCTGAACGGGTGGCCGAACGCGAGATGCGCGCCCAGCGCCGCGAAGTGCTGCTGGATGAGTTGCAGGTTGGGCAGGTTCGCAAGGGCATCGTCAGCAACATCTGCAGCTTCGGCGCCTTCATCGACTTAGGCGGCGCTGACGGACTAGCGCACATTTCCGAGCTGTCATGGAGCCGTGTGGAGAGTCCCGAGGAGATATTGCGGCCTGGCGAAGAAGTTGACGTGTACGTGCTGGCGCTGGACCGCGTGGACAAGAAGATCGCGCTGAGCATGCGGCGCGCCACCACCGACCCGTGGGCCGATCTGACTTCGCGCTTCCAGGAGCATGAAGTCGTCCCGGGCACCGTCACCAAGCTGGCGCCCTTCGGGGCGTTCGTGCGGCTGGCGGATGGGGTGGAGGGCCTGGCGCACTCGTCGGATCTGGGCAACGCCGCGCTGCACATGGTGAACGAAGGCGATATCGGGCAATTCCGCATCCTGAGCATCGACGCGCAGCGGCGCCGCATCCGCTTAACCCCGGTTGAGATCTACCCGCCGCCGGACGAGGACTACGACGAGCTTGAGGTCGAAGGCGAACTGGCCGCGGTGGCGGAGAGCCCGGACGCAGTTGTCGCTGACGATTCCGGCGACGCGGATGCAGTCGTCGCTGAGGACTCAGGCGACGCGGATGCAGTTGTCGCTGACGTTTCCGACGACGCGGATGCGGCAATCGCTACGGAATCCGACGACGTGGATGCCACAATAGAGGCGAGCGACGAGACCAAGAGCGGTTCGTAGGCTCTGGGTCGCCGCCACCGGAGGTTGCCGTGAACGACAGGCTCGATAAGTTCACGGAGCGCGCCAAGAAAGTTCTGGTCTACGCGCAAGACGAGGCGACGCGCTTTAACCACAACTACATCGGGACGGAACACCTGCTGCTCGGGTTGGTGCGCGAGGGCGAGGGCATCGCGGCCCAGGTCCTCAAGAACCTGGGCGTGGAGCTCAACAAGGTCCGTAGCGCGGTCGAGTTCATCATCGGCCGAGGCGAGCGCATGGTCGTGGGCGACATCACCTTGACGCCGCGGGCCAAGCGCGTCATCGAGCTGTCGATCGAAGAGGCACGGCGGCTGGGCCACAACTACATCGGCACCGAGCACCTATTGCTGGGCCTGGTGCGCGAAGGCGAAGGCATCGCGGCCGGCGTGCTGGAGAGCCTGGGCGTCAACCTCGAGAAGGTGCGATCCCAGGTCGTGCAGGTGGTCAGCCAGAGCCAAAGCGAGCGCCAGCCCGAAGCGGCCACGACGGCCCCTTCCAAGCGATCGTCCAAGACGCCGGTCGTCGATCAGATGGGCATCGATCTCACGGCCGCCGCGCGCGCCGACAAGTTGGACCCTGTGATTGGGCGGCACGACGAGGTCGAGCGGGTGATCCAGATCCTGAGCCGCCGAACCAAGAACAACCCGGCGCTGATCGGCGAACCGGGCGTGGGCAAGACGGCCATCGTGGAGGGCCTGGCCCAGCGCATCATCGAGGGTGAAGTGCCGGACTCGCTGCGCGACCGGCGCGTGCTGACCCTGGACCTGGGCACGCTGGTGGCCGGCACCAAGTACCGCGGCGAGTTCGAGGAACGCCTGAAGAAGGTGATCGACGAGATCAAGGGTTCCAGCGACTCGGTGCTCTTCATCGACGAGCTGCACACGGTGGTGGGCGCCGGCGCCGCTGAGGGCGCCGTGGACGCCGCCAATATCCTCAAGCCGTCGCTGGCGCGCGGCGAGTTGCAGGTGATTGGCGCGACGACCCTGGACGAATACCGCAAGTACATCGAGCGCGATGCCGCCCTGGAGCGGCGGTTCCAGCCGGTGATGGTGCAGGAACCATCAATCGAGGAGACCGTGGACATCCTGCGCGGCGTACGCAGCCGCTACGCCGACCACCACAACGTCGAGATCACGGACGACGCCCTGACCGCGGCCGCGGAACTGGCCGGCCGCTACGTCACCGACCGGTTCCTGCCGGACAAGGCCATCGACG
>DAOUIX010000227.1:0-3204 GCA_034423235.1 Chloroflexota bacterium
ACCAACCGCTCCCCAGAACCCCCAACGCGCCCACGAACACCGGTCGAAGAGTTTCGCGGCAAGTACAGTACAAACGCCCCCGGGCAATTGACAGCAATGTGGCCGACAGCGTCGAAACCATCGTCTACGACCGTCTTGATGCGGACGGCAACCTGGATGACGAAGCCAAGCTCTACGTCATCGCCGCCCTCGACGGCGCCCTCGACGAAATCATCCAGGGCAACGGCCAACAGGGACCACCCCCGCGCCCAACCGCTCCCGAAACCCCCGCCGGCGCCTACCTGCGCCGCGTATCCGTCACCAGCTTCCGCGGCATCGGCCCGCGCGCGGACCTTGAAGTCGTTCCCGGCCCCGGCCTGACCCTCATCGTCGGCGCCAACGGAACCGGCAAATCCAGCTTCGCCGAAGGCCTCGAGTTCCTCCTCACCGGCCGGAACTCCCGCTGGCAGGACAAATCCGCCGAATGGCGCCAGGGCTGGCGCAACCTCCAAGCCCAGGACCCGCCGGAACTTAAGGCCAGCTTCACGGTGGACGGAGAGCCGGAAGACACCATGGTCGCCCGCCGCTGGGAGTCGATGACCGCCGGAATCGAGCACCACGCCCTTGAAGGGCTTGAGGACCTCGAGTGGGAATCCGCACTGGACACCCACCGGCCCTTCCTCTCCTACGACCAACTCAACGACATCGTCGAGAAAGGCCCGACCGCCCGCTTCGACGCCATGGCCGCTGGCCTGGGCCTGGAAAGGCTGACGGACGCCCGAGAGCAGCTTCGCACCCAGTGCCTGCATGACCGGAGGACGTATCGAGAGGCGCGTGAGCAACGCGACGAACTGCTGGCGGAACTTGAGGCGCTGGACGATGAGCGCGCGTACAGGGTGCGCGCAGCGCTGGCGGATGAGCCGTGGAATCTAGAGCGTATCCACCTAGTGTTGGAAGGCGTGCTGGACGATGACGATCAGGGCGACGACGACACACCACTCGAGCATCTGCATCGCACGGCTGATTCACCGCCCTCATACAGTCACCGTCCGCTTGATCTCCTTCAGCGCTTGGCGACGATCGAGTTCCCGTCCGCCGAAAAGGTCGAAGAGTTCTGCCGGAAACTGCACGAGATGGTCCCTTGGCTGGAAGCGATCAGAGGCAGGAATGCGGCCGGCGCAGCACTCCGGCATGAGGCGCTGAAGGCGGCACTGCACGTACATGAGTACGACGGGGATCAGCCCTGCCCAGTGTGCGATGCGGGGCACTTGGACAGCCGATGGAAGGACGCCGCCGAGACTCGGTTGTCAGCGCTTGCCGAAGAAGCGGAGGAGGGAAACAAGGCAACGAGTGAGTTACATGATCTGGTGGACGAGTGCGAATCGCTCACGCAGGGGCCGCCGGACTGGCTAGCGGAAGCCGAGCGGGTAGGAATCGACGCATCAGTCGTACGAAAGGCGTGGGATACCTGGGAGAGTGCCGCCACCGATGAGCCTGGTCTTCCTGATCCCGACCAGATGTGGCGAGACATAGAGCCTGGATCCATGCAAGACCACGCGGTCATTGTGAATGTCGGCAACCCTGTAAGCGGCTTCCAGCCCACCCCAAGCGAATCGACTCTCACGCTGAGCGAACAGGGTCTTCTCCAAGTGGCTGGACGGCTGACCGAGCGCGGCGCGAACGTCCGCCACGCGCTTGAAGAGCTGCGCGAACGCGCTCGGACCGAGCTGGACCGTCGCGAAAATCTCTGGCGTCCGCTACGCCGTCAGCTGCTGGAATGGCTGCCCTCGGCTCGGCGCGGACAGCGGGCGGCTGCGCGCATGGCATCGGTCCAGGCGGCAGCTGATTGGCTGACGCATGTCGAAGGCGACGTCCGCGCCGAACGCTTCCGCCCAATCGCCGAGCGCGCACGCCGCTACTGGGAAACCATGGGCAAAGGCAGCAGCGTCTCCCTCGACGATCTAACGCTTGCTGGCCAGGCAAATCGTCGCCACCTGGAACTAGCCACGAGCATTGACGGTCAGGCCGGGGCCGCCCTTTCCGTGATGAGCCAGGGCGAGCTAAACGCCCTCTCGCTCAGCCTCTTCCTGGCCCGCGCCCTGCTGCCCGAAAGTCCGTTCCGTTTCCTGGTCATCGACGACCCCGTGCAGGCGATGGATCCAACCAAAGTCGAAGGATTGGCCCGCGTGCTGGCTGAAGCGGCTGAGCAACGCCAGGTCATCGTCTTCACCCACGACGAACGCCTGCCCGCGGCGGCCCGCCGCCTGCGCATCGAGCACCGGCTGCTCGCGGTTTCCCGGCGCGAGAACTCCCAGGTCCAGTGCCAACCTGTCCAGGAACCGGTGCGGCGACATCTCGACGACGCGCGCGCTGTCTGGTTGACCGATCCCCTGAACAACGAAACACGATGGCGCGTGATTCCCGGCTTCTGCCGCCAGGCGCTCGAAGCCGCCTGCCTCGAGGCCGTCTGGCGCAATCGAACCGCCGCCGGTCGTGATTACGCCGAGACCGAGCAAGACGTCGCCCGCGCGCAGACACTGAATGACAAGCTCAAGCTGGCCCTGCTGGACGACGTGGACGGGAACCACCAGGACATGCGCGGCGAGCTCGACCGGCGCTTCGGAATCGTGGCGTGCTACGTCGTGGACGCCTGCAACCCAGGGGCGCACGGCCGCTGGAACGGCGACTTGAACACGCTGATCAACCGTACCGAATGGCTCGCCAAGCGTCTCCTGGCCCGGAGCGTGACGTGACCGCCGAGCCATTGCGTGACGCGCGCGCCTTACTTGACCATCCGCCTTCGACCCACCCCGGCCTCTGGGAACGCGCCGCCATCCTGCTCGCCCGTCAGGCGCTGGAGGAAGCCCTGGACGACTTCTGGCGCGCCCGCGCGCCCGACTTGCTGAATGCCTCCATGCGCGCCCAACTGCTTTGCCTGGGCCCTTTGATGAACAATGACCGCGACGCCGCCGACATCGACCAGCTCTGGGGCGCTCTCTCCAACGCCTGCCACTTCGACGCCTTCGGTCCCACCCCCGGCCCGGCCGAAGTCCACGCCTGGCTCACCGACACCCAGCGCCTCTGCCACCTCCTCGCCCGCCGAGCCGGACACCCGGCCTCCCCGCCCGACTGACGCTCCCCTTCAGACGGACTCTCGGCAAACCTGTCCAAGAGCCTGCCGAACGAGGGGAGCCTGTCACCCCCGCTTTTGTCCCTGTCCAACCG
>DAOUIX010000228.1:0-11436 GCA_034423235.1 Chloroflexota bacterium
ACAGCAGATCACCACGGCGATTGAGCGGAAGCTGGCCGCCGAGCAGGCGATTGAAGAGCGGGCATTCCGGGTTCAGGAAGCCGAGCAGGAGGCTCAGCGACGCGTCGAGGAAGCCACGGGTATCGCCGAGGCCAACAACCTGATCAACGAATCGCTGACGGCGGCCGTGTTGCAGGACAAGTACATTACGGCGCTGCGTGAGATTGACTCCGGCAGCGTGGTGTACGTCCCGACCAACCCGGACACGGGGCTTCCGGTAATCCTGGGCACGCCGGCCATTGGTTCCGGAGGGGGCGGCGGGCCGTAGCCCGCACCGAGGTCGCCGCTTGGTCCCGTCCGAGCGTCAAGACGGCGTTTGGTTCTCGGGGCGGACGCCGCGGGTGCGCCGTGTCTCGTGCTCCGGTTTCCTATCCGCGGATTGCCAGGCCCTGACCGGCCCGATTGCGGTGACCTGACGTAGGGTCACCGGGTGTCTGTCCGGTGGGGTAGGATGCGCCGCGCCCGGGTCGCGGGGCCTGCCGACGGGCGGTTAGCTCAGCTGGCAGAGCGCTACGTTTACACCGTAGAGGTCGCAGGTTCGAGCCCTGCACCGCCCACCTGGCCCGGATGGCCGCAGGCCCCGGCGAGGTAGCTCAGTCGGTAGAGCAGTGGACTGAAAATCCATGTGTCGGCGGTTCGATTCCGCCCCTCGCCACCAGACGTCCTCATTCGGCCCCACGAATGGCGGCCGAGCGAGAGAGCAGGTCGTGAGCACAGGGTGATGTCGCTTTCACGGACAGGCGCTCCCCAGACGGTTCGACCGCGACGGCGGACGGTCTGAGCGATGTTTCTGAACCCCGCGGAGCCCGTGTGGCCGGGATTACTCACGGCCACGATTGTGCTCACGCTCGTTATCGCCAGCGGGCTGCCGTTGTCCTGGGCGATCTTTGGCGAACGGCCGCGACGGGTCTGGATTGGCTACGCGCCAATCATTGGCGTGGGGCTGCACCTGTTGACGACGAACCTGCTGTCGTGGTCGACACCGGGCGCGTTAGGCAGTTGGTTGGGACTGGCCGCGGGCCTCAGCCTGTCGGCGAGTACCGCGTATGCCAGGCGACGGCGAGTGAAGCTCCCGCACCGGCTGCCGGGTACCTGGGCCGGCGTGGCCCTGGGCGCATTGGCCCTGGCCGGGCTGCTGTACGTGGCGCTTGCCAACCGCACGCACGTGCTGTTTACGGACGAGGAGTGGCACCTGCCGCTGACAGCCATGCTGGCTGCGGGAGAGTTTCCGCCGATTTCGCCGTTTTCCCCGACGTTCGGGGCCGCCTATCACTACGGCGCCGACTTGCTGGCGGCTTCACTGCTGAACATTGCCGGGATCGCTCCGTGGACAGCTTTTTTCCTGTTGACCCCGATCCTGGCCGCGATCTTCTCGTTGACGGCAGCTACGGCGGCTCTGGATTTTGGCGCGTCGCGTCTCGTGGCCGTTGGAGCGGGACTGGTGGCGGCCTTTGCCGATCCCAGCTTATTGGTTGGGTTGCTGACAGTCTTTGCGGACGTGAGCACGGCCGACGGTCCTGGCGGCCTGCTGCTTGGACTCGGAGTTCCGAGCGAGGAGGCGTTATTTCGGCGGATGGGGCCCGCGCTGCTCAACCATCCGCACTTCGCCCTCGGCATGGCGCTGCTGCTGGTTTTGGCCGCGTCGCTGCACGCCGGCGGCGGGCGTTGGCAATTGGCCTCGTTCGGCGTGGCGCTGGCGCTCTTGCCGCTCGCCGAGACCGCAGCCTTCCTGGTGGGGGCCGGGGCAACGGCCCTGTACCTGGCCCTGGCGGCCTGGCGGTGGACGTGGCGGGAACGACGGGCCTATGCGTCCGCAGCCGGCGCCGGCCTCTTGCTGGCCTGCCTTGGAGGCGGAACTCTAACGGACGCGCTCTTCCGGAACCCGGGCGGGGCCGGTACGCAGATTGGGCTCTATCCCGACCGCAGCATCGTCACGCTGGGGACCCTGTCGCCAGACGGCGGCCTCAACGTTCAAATAGGTGTGCTGGTACTGGCGGTGGGGTTGTCCGCGGCGGCGGTCGCGTTGCGTTCGGGCGGTCTTGGCTTTCTGGCGGCTTCCACTGTCGCCGGACTTGCCGCACGCCAGATGCTGAACTTTGAAGTCACGGGGGTGGATTCCCGACTGGTCGGCATCCCGTATGTGCTGGCCGCGCTGGGCGCAATTGCCGGGCTCGGTGCGATTGCAGGTCGGGCGCGTCTGGCGGCCGGCAGCCGGGTTGCGGTCGTTGCGATTGTGGTGCTGGTGGCTGTGCCCACGGCTGCGCCGCGGACCGTGAGCAGCCTGGAGATAGCCGCCCAGGGGGTTTACCTCGGCTATCCGACGGCGCAAGACGCTCTTGTCAGGTACGCGAACCAGACCCGATTCGCGGGATTGCTGCGCGACGAGTGGCGGGCCCTGGCGTGGATGCGGCGAGCGTTGCCCGACGACGCGCGGATCCTGGCGGCCAACGCCCCGCTGGTGTCGTTCGCGACAGGACGCGCTACCCCACAATCCGGGGAGCGTCTGGCGCTCTTCAACCCGTTGCCAACGCCCGTGCACCTGGACGCGTTGGCCTTTCTGGCTCGAGTTGATCTTGAGGAGCTCGGCGCGACGCATCTCTATGTGAATCCCGACCTTCTCGCGAGCATGTCTGCCGAGGCCCGCCAAGCGCTGGACGACCCGGCGCAGTTTCGGCTGCTGGCCAGCGAACTCAGTGCCGGCGGCCAGCCGCTGCGTGTGTTCGAGATCGAACCAGGGGCAGGGAGCGAGACTCCCAGCGCGGCAAGCTACCGGCACCTGGCAGCGCTTGGACAGTCGGTGTCATCGGCCGCGGTCGGCGGGTTTCTGTCGTTTCCACAGCGTCAGACGCTGCTATTGACCTTTGCCCCGGACCAGGCGGTTATTGGACCTGACACGTATTTGCCGCGGACCAATGTGCTGGCCAAATACCAGGAGCGCGTCCCCGACCGCCGGCCCGAGCTGTTGGTCCTGCACGACACGCACGTGCCGACCGCCATTGGCAAGGGACTGGATGACGCGATCTGGCAGGGACATGGTCTGCGGGCGTATTCCACGGTGGACGGCGTGTGGAGCCAGACATGGCGGCCGCAGGCCGAACCGCAGACGCCGCCCGACCGCCTTGCCGTTGAGCCTGGTCGCGCGGACGGCGGATGCGAGCTGCGGGTGCTGGGCGAGCCCGGCGATCTGATCCTGATTGGGGACCGTGAGCTGAGACTCAGTGGTTCGCCGCAGACAGCACGGACGGACAGCGGGCACTGCGATACGTTAGCGCTGGCCTGGAGGGGCAGCGACGTGCCGCCGTTCATCCAGGTGCGGCCGAGACCAGCGACCAGCGCTAGTCCCGAGCGGTCGTCGGCGGGGCTGGCGTTTGACGGTGGCGTGAGCGATGGGCTTGGGGTCTTTCACGTGTGGTATCGGAATCCCGACGGCGCTCCGCTCCCGGGTGGGACGGAAGTGCGTCTCTATACCGCCGGACCCGACGGGTTGATTGAGGCCTCGTCGCCCACGCAGTCCCTGGCACGGTGGCTTGGCCTAATCGAGCTGTCCAAGGAGCGTTTTACCGACCGGTTCGAATTCGATGCATCGTCGCTGAGGCTGAACGGACAAGCGCCGATCGAGCAGCGGGGGCCGATCGTGGATGGTCAATATGTGCTCTCCCTCAATATCGCCGAGGAGTTCGACGACGAGCGCGGGCTCCAGGTCCGGCGTGTTATCCCGGTGATGCGGCTGACCATAGTTGGCGGTCGCCCCACGTACGGCCCGATGAGCGGGATCGTGGGCGTGGACTAGCGGCTACCGCGCGACACGGCTACTGAATAAGCAGACCCGGGGCTTCGGAAACGAGATCGAGTTCTCTGCGTTCGTCGAGATTTAGTTTCCAGGAGAGCGCGTTGAGGTTGGCGTCGACCTGGTCGGGCGTGTCGACACCCATGAGGGTGACGGAGACCTCCGGATGGGACCGAACCCAGTTGAGGGCGACGTGAGCGGGGGCGCAGGTGCGGTCGGCGGCGATGCGTTCGACGGCGGCCAGCACGTCGATGGCTCGCCCGCGAAACGTCTGGTCGAATTCGGCGCGCCTTCGGGGCGCCGCCATTACTGAGCCGGGCGGCGGCGGGCGATTGGGTCGATAGAAGCCGGTGAGGAGGCCGACGGCCAGCGGGCTGTAAGCGAAAAACCCGACCTGTTCCGCGCGGCAGAAGGGAAACACCTCAAGTTCGGGCGTGCGGTCGAGCAGGTTGTAGGGGTGCATGATCATGGCGGGGCGCGGGCCGCCGAGCCGTTCGGCAATCATGAGCGCCTTGCAGGACTCCCAGGCGGAAAAGCCGGACATGCCCCAGGCGCGGGCCTTGCCCTGGCGTATGACGTCCAGCATGGCGCCGACGGTCTCTTCGAGGGCGGTATCAGGGTCTCGCCAGTGGATGATGTAGATATCGACGTGGTCGGTCTGGAGGCGCCGCAGGCTGTGGTCGATCTCGCGCATGACGTGCATTCGCGAGCCGCCGAGATCGTTAGATCCCGGTCCGATGGGACAGCCGACTTTGGAGGTGATGACCACATCGTCGCGGCAGCCGGCGATGGCGCGCCCGAGGGCCAGTTCGGAGGCGCCGCCGTAGGGCGTGTCCGGCGTCTTGCCGTAGAAGTTGGAGCAGTCGAGGAGCGTGACGCCGCGGTCGATGGCGCGCCTGATGGCGGCTTCCATCAGATTCAGGTCGGTCTGGTTGCGGAAGCCGCAACCGAGTCCCACCCGCGACACCCGGATGCCGCTGGATCCGAGCAGCGCTATCTCCATGCGAGTGTTCTCCGCCCGGGCGCTAGACGCAGCCGGGGAAGGACTGACCGCGCACCTGGATGAACGGGGGGACCTTGGGGGCGTCGGTGACGGTCTCGTCCTTGATGGTGGCTGCGCGCATGTAGTGGACGGCGGATCCGCGGCGACGGTGGGGCGTGGTGTTTGGACGGCTGGAGTGGAAGACCAGGCTGTGATGGAAGCTGACGCCACCGGCCGGGATTTCCACGGGGACCGGTTGGAACTGGCCGACGAACGAGTTCTGAAGATCCGATTGCAGATGCCTTGGAATCATGCCCCAGCGGTGGGTGCCCGGCGCCATCCAGAGGCAGCCGTTGGCGATGGTGGCGTCGTCCAGCGCGCACCAGGCGGTGACCAAATCCATGGGAAACATGTCGCGCCAGGAGCCGGAGTCCTGATGCCAGGCCTGAGCCGATCCGTGAAACGCGGGTTTCATGAGGATCTGGTCGAGATATAGCTTGATGTCGTCGCTGCCCAGCAGGTCGGCGATGACATCCACAAGCCTGGGATTGCGCACGTGGGCCAGCATGACGTCGTCGTAATGCGCCACCTTGTAGATTTTGCGCACGGCGAGGGCGCGGTCTTCGGGCAGCGGTCCGTCGCGCAGGCCGGGCTCGACTTGGACGCAGTCGTCGGGGACGTGGGGTGCGCGGCCGCCGGCGATGAGGTCGGCGCGGTCACGCACGGCGGCCATGTCGTCTTCGGATAGCAGGTTCTCTACAACCAGGAAGCCGTCGCGTCTGAATTGCTCGACTTGCGCGCGGGACAGGGTGTGCAGACCGTTAGCCTGGGTGCTCATTGGCGCTCTCCCGAATCGTGCGGGGTGTTCGCGCTGCGTCCTCAGCATATCCCGGCGTAGGTTAAGGGAATGAGCAAGGCGCGCGTTCACATCTTTGGCCAGGGCGACCCGCGGGCCGTGGCGCAACTGAACCGTTGCCTGCGGCAGGCGACGTATGGGGTGCTGTGCGCCGACCATCACGTGGGGTACTCGGCACCGATCGGGGCGGCAATTGCCTACCCGCGGCACGTTTCGCCGTCGGGGGTGGGGTACGACATCGGCTGCGGGAACCTGGCGGTGCGGACGCCGCTGCGGGCCTCGAGGCTCGACACGGCAGGGGTGATGGACGAGATCGTGCGCACGATCAGCTTTGGGATTGGCCGCATCAATCGCGAGTTGGCGGACGACCCGGTGCTGGAGCGGATTCGCCAGGCTGACTTCGCGCCGCAACGCCGGCTGCTGAAGCTGGCCGAGGGACAGTTGGGCACGGTTGGCGCCGGGAACCACTACGTGGACCTGTTTGCCGATCAGGAGGACCGGCTGTGGATCGGGGTGCACTTTGGCAGCCGTGGCTTCGGTCACCGCACGGCGACCGGTTTCCTGGCGATGGGCGAGGGGCGGAAGTTTACGGACCGACCACGGAACACCAGCATGGACGCGCCGCCGGTTCTGTTTGAAGTTCGCTCTGAGTTGGGACAGGCCTACATTGCGGCGATGCGGCTGGCGGGCGCCTACGCGCAAGCCGGACGTCGCTGGGTGGTGGAGCGGATTCTGAAGCTGCTGGGAACCAACGCGGACATTACGGTGCACAACCACCACAATTTCGCCTGGGAGGAGAAGCACTTCGGGCGAACGTTCTGGGTCGTGCGCAAGGGGGCGACGCCGGCGTTCCCGGGTCAGCAGGGGTTTGTGGGCGCGACGATGGGCGGGACGTCGGTGATCCTGGAGGGCCTGGACTCGCCCGCTTCGAAGCAAGCGCTGTACAGCACGGTGCACGGGGCCGGGCGGGTGATGTCGCGGCGACAGGCAGCGGGCCGCCAGCGCTACAACCGGAAGCGAAAGCGCTGGATTCAGACAGCGCCCGGCGTGGTGGACTGGCCAAAGGTGCGGGCGTCGCTTCGCCGCCAGGGCATCGTGCTACGCGGCGGCGGGGCCGATGAAGCGCCGGAGGCGTACAAAAACCTGGATCACGTGCTGGCGGAGCACGAGGGGACCGTGCGGGTCACTCACCGGCTGCGGCCGATTGGGGTGGCCATGGCAGGCGCGGATACGTTTGACCCGTTCAGGGACTAGCGGACGCGCTCGGGCCGGAGGCCGAAACCGCGACTTGCGATCAGTCGCGGGAGCGCAGGGGCTGGTCGACCGCGTAGCGGATGTCGTACTTGCCTGGGAACTCGACCGGTAGTTCGCCTGTCCTGATCGCCTCGGTCAGAGGCGACCCCATCGTTCGGAGCGGAAGACGGACGAGCGTGTGGGTGCGGGCCGACTCAAATATGGCCATCAGGACTTCCTGCGTCTTGATGGCGAGGTGGGCGTCGTTGCGGTTTTCGGGGATCTCGCCGCGGGCCCATTGGGCCAAGCCGTTCAGTTCGCATCGAAACACGTCATCCAGCGTCTGTGTTGGCGCAGGCGTTTCCGTTATTCCGCTGCCCCGTCGCACGAGGCGGACAGCATAGTCGGTAGCCAGGAACTGGCTTGGCCACATAAGGACGCCGTCGGTTCCGGTGACGGTCTGGAGCTTCCAGTCGTAGCGAGGGTCGGAGGGAATGTCGCCCTCGAACGAGACACGCACGCCGCCAGCGAACGAAATCAGAGCACCTGAACGTTCTTCGGTGGGCCAGCCGCGTTCGTAGCTGTCGGACTGTCGTTGCACGTTAGCGATGACCCATTCCGGATCGGGGTCACCCAGCACGTACTGCGTATAGCTCAGCGTGTGGGTGCCGTTGTTCATCAGGCCGCCCGACTCCATGCTGGCGGTGGCGGTGAGCGGCGTTCCGATGGCGCCGTCGGCAATAAGCTGGCGTGCCTGCTCATGCACGGCGTACCAGCGCATCATGTGGCCGATGGCCAGCTTGACACCGTGTTGCCGGCAGGCGGCCAGCATGGCGCGAGCCTGGCCCAGGCTGCCGGCCATGGGCTTCTCGCAAAGGATGGCACGCGGCGGGTAGCGGGTGGCGGCCAGGATGGTGTGGGGGGCGTGCCAGCGCTGCGGGGTTGCAATGCTGAGCAAGTCGGGCTGCTGTTCGGCAAGCATCTGCTTGAAGTCACGGTAGCGGTGCAGCGTGGGGAACCAACGGCCAACTCGGTCAAGCGCCGACGAATCGACATCGCAGACCGCAGTTAGCTCAACGCCTTCAACTTGCGCGTAGGTCTGGGCGTGCTGGCGGCCGGCCCAATTGAGGCCAACAACGGCGGCCCGCAGGGGCTCACGCGACATTCGTTGATCTCCTAGCGGCGTGCGCGGCCTCCCAATGTCCACATCATGGACCGCCAGGGTCCTTCGCGCCAGACGGCCCAGGTCTCAACGATCCAATGTTGTCTGCGCCGAAGGGAATAAAGTGACACACTCGCTTCGCCGATTGCAGCGGCGAAAGGCTCGGGGCAGGAACAGTGGAATACAGAAACCTGGGTCGTACCGGAGTCAAGGTGAGTCCGCTGTGCCTTGGGTGTTGGAACTTCGGGAACGCGTCAAGCCGGGAGGAATCGCTGGCGATCATCGCGCACGCGCTGGACGCCGGAATCAACTTCATCGACACGGCCAATATGTACGGTCGCGGGACCAGCGAGACGATCGTGGGCGAGGCGCTAGCGGAACCGAGCCGGCGTGGGCGGGTGGTGCTGGCGACGAAGGTCCACTTTGCGATGGACGACGAGGACCCCAATGCGCAGGGCAATAGCCGCCGCCACATCCTGGAGCAGTGCGAGGCATCGCTGCGGCGGCTGCAGACGGATTACATCGACCTGTACCAGATACACCGCCCGTCGCCGGACACTCCGCCCGACGAGACGCTGCGGGCGCTGGACGACCTGGTGCAAAGCGGGAAGGTGCGGTACATCGGCACAAGCACATGGCCGGCCTGGCAGGTCGTGGAGTCGCTGTGGGTGGCCGAGAAACTGAGTCTCAACCGGCCGATCTGTGAGCAGCCGCCCTATCACCTGCTGGATCGCCGCATCGAGCGTGAATTGGTACCGATGGCACAGACGTATGGCATCGGCATCATTCCGTGGGCGCCGCTGGCCAGCGGGTTTCTGACCGGGATCTACCAGCGAAACACTGCCGCACCACCCGGCACACGGTTCGAAAAAAGTCCGGAGACGCAGGAGCAGCGAAACCTGCACAGCGAGGCGGCGTTCGCGGTGCTGGACGAGGTCGCGGCCATCGCCAGCGAAAAGGGCTGCAGCCCCGGCCATCTGGCCCTGGCCTGGAACCTGGCACAGCCCGGGATTACCGCGCCGATCGTGGGACCGCGAACGCTGGAGCATTGGACGGGAAACCTGGGCGCGCTGGACGTGACGGTCACCGACGCCGACCGGGAACGGCTGGACGCGGTCGCGCCGCCGGGCCGCATGATCGCGCCGTACTACGAGGCCCAGTGGGGACCTCGCACGTATCGGTAGCCCGAGAAAGGACGACGCCATGCGGGTACACGCCAGCCTGAGCGGTGGACGGTTCCCTGAAGCCAATTTGGGGGACCTGGAGCCAGAACCTGCGTTTTCCACGATCGAGTACGAGGAGCGGCTGGCGCGAGCGTGGGCGGCAATGGACGCACAGGGGCTGGATGCGCTGGTGGTGATGAACCCGGCGAGCGTGTTCTATCTGTCCGGCTATCAGACCTTTGCGGTGGACGGCGGGGCATGCCTGGTTGTGCCTGGAGAGAGCGAACCGGCGCTGGCGATGGATCCGCCGGAGTTTGGCGGCGCCTTGCTAGGCGTGTGGTTCGAGGACCTGCACGGATATCCGCCAGAAATCGAGCGGCCGGCGTATGTGGCGCGGATGCTGGGCGAACACGGAGCGACACGCGGTCGCATTGGGCTTGACGGCGCCGCGTGGGGCGCGACGACCGCGTTCTCCGCCGGGCTGGCACACGCGCTACCGCTGGCGGAGCTTGTCGACGCCACCGACCTGCTGATCGAGCTGAAGCGGCGTAAGTCGGCGGCTGAGATTGAGCACATCCGCCGCGCGGCACTGGCCACGCAGGCGGCGGTGGAGGCCGCAACCTCGACCGCAGCGGCCGGCGTATCCGACGGTGAGGTCGCGGGAGCGGCGTTTGCGGCCATGGCGAGGGCCGGCAGCGAGTATCCGTGCCTGTCGCCGATTGTCACCAGCGGCCGCCGCTCGGGAATGCTGCACACGACGCACAAGCGCCACACCATTCAGTCGGGCGACAACGTGCTGCTGGAGATCGGCGCATGTGTGCAGCGCTACACGGCGCCGCAGATGCGCACGTTGTCCATAGGTCCGCCATCGGCCGCCGTCCGCGCTGCCGCCGACGCGTGTCTTGCCGCGCTGAGTGCCGTGCTTGAGGCCATAGGTCCGGGCATCGCCGCGCGAGATGCGGCGGACGCCGGCTGGCGGGAGCTGTCGGCCGCGGGCGACGACCTGGTGTTTCACGGCACGTTCGGCTACGGCATTGGGGCGGGCTTTCCGCCGAACTGGGCCGACGGTTCGGGGTTCATTCGGACCGACGAGGACTCAGTGCTGGAACCGGGCATGGTGTTTCACCACCCGGTGGCCGTGCGGCGACTGGGGGAGTTTGGGGTCGCGTTCAGCGAGACGAGCGTGATTACCCAGGACGGCTGCGAGGTGCTGACGCACGGGCCGCGGGAACTGATCGAGCGGTAGCGTCCGTGGACACGCGTCGGGTCGGAATCGTGTGGCCGGAACCGGTGCAGGAGGGGCACCGGCAGGAATTGGAGCAGTTTGCCGGGCCCGGACTCGTGCTGGACATCGAACCCGTCAGAACCGATCCGGAGCCGGAACAGAACATCACGCTGGCGCTGGTGGAGGGACTGGCTCGCGATCCGGAGAACGGGCGCGCGGCCCGGCGGCTGGCCGAGCGCGGGGCTCAGGCCGTGGCATACGGGTGTACGTCAGGCAGCTACGTGCTGGGGCCTGAAGGCGACGCGGCCATCATCGAGGAGATGCAGGCTGCATCCGGGGTGTCCGCGACGACGACCTCATCGGCTGTCAGTGAGGCCCTGCGAGTGCTAGGCGCGCAGTCCGTCGCGGTGCTCTCGCCGCATATTGATGACCTCAACGCTCGACTAAAGGCATACCTGGAGGGCGCAGGCTTCGGCATCGCGGCCATGGTCGGGCTGAACCTGCGGTGCGATATCGAAGCCGTGGATCCAGCGGAGACGTGCGAGATCGTGGAGTCACAGGTGGACAGGCCCGACGCGGACGCGGTCTTCATCAGCTGCACGGGGATGCGGACGGCGGCCATCATCGACGACATGGAGGCGTCGCTGGGCAAGCCGGTGGTGACGGCCAATCAGGCGACGCTGTGGCACGTCGGTCGGCTTGCAGGTGTCGCGATGGGTAGGCCTGAGCGAGGACGTCTGCTCGCAGAATCAGTTCGCTAACCCCGGCGATCTCCGGCTCAGACAGCGACACATGCGCTGCGTCGATCGTCGGCTAATTCAAAGTTTGACTTTGAATTAGCCGAGTTCAATTGGTTTCCAGAGGCCGCGAAGCGACCTGGGGGGCTTGAGGTAGTAGACGGGTCAGCCTGTCGGGCTGGTGTCCTCCGTTGTGAATTGGAATGCGTAGAGTTCGGCGTCGCGGAGGGTAAAGCGGAGGCGGCGGTAGGG
>DAOUIX010000229.1:0-3672 GCA_034423235.1 Chloroflexota bacterium
GATACCGTCGCCGGCGCCGTCGCCCTGGCCATCCTCCAGATGGCCGAGCGCGAGCACGCCACCGACCTGCAGGTCACCCACGAGGAACTCGCCCAGCATCTCGGCACCGTCCGCGAAAGCGTCAGCCTCGCCGTCAAGAAGCTGCGCCGCGCCGGCGAGTTGCTTGAGCTTCGGCAGGCTGAGGATGGAGATGATGCGCTTGCGGCCGCTGGATGGGGCGAGAGCGCCGGCGCGGCGCAGCTTCTTGACGGCGAGGCTGACGCTTTCGCGGACGGTGCCGAGATGCTGGGCGAGTTCCTCGTGGGTGACCTGCAGGTCGGTGGCGTGCTCGCGCTCGGCCATCTGGAGGATGGCCAGGGCGACGGAGCCGGCGACGGTATCGAGCGCCGTCTGGGTGACGCGGCGCTGGACGGCGTGGAGTCGGGCCAACTGGTGGCGGATGAGTTCGCGCACCAACTCGGGTCGCCGCCGGACGAGGTGGCGGAAGGCCGGGATGTCAAACCAGGCGATGGTCACCGGGCCGTCGGCCTCGACGAGGGTTCGATCCTGATTGGTGGCCGGGAAGACATTTTCGAACCAGTCACCGTCGCGAAGCGAGGCGGTGGCGAGTTGGCGGCCGCTGGGACTGACGCGCCAGACGGTGACGCTGCCGCGGCAGACGACGCCAACGCGCTCGGGGCCGGAGGCCGGATCGAACACGACTTGTCCGGCTCGGTAGGTGACTGGCTGGGCGCCTTCTGCTCTCAGGCGGTCGACCAGCCGGGGCGTAGAGGATCTGATTGGTGGTGACATATCCGCCCTCCATGGTCGGAAGCGCCTTTGTGGCGCTTCTTCGCTCGCTATTGAGGCTATGGGGGCAAGATGAGAGATCTCTAAGACTTGGCTACCGGTCTTCCGGGCGCCCAATCCGAGTCGGACGGGGCGTCGACTGGCGGGCGGGCGGCGGGAAGGCGGAGTTCGAACTCGGCGCCCCCAACGTCAGCCTGGCGCACTTGGACGCTGCCGCCGTGCGTCTCGGCGACACTGCGGACAATGGTGAGGCCAAGGCCGGTGCCGCCGCCTGCGCGTGAACGTGCGGGGTCGACGCGATAGAAGCGGTCGAAGAGGTGCGGCAGGTGCTCAGCGGGAATGCCAGGGCCGTTGTCGCGGACGACAAGGGCCACGGTGCGGTCGCGCTCGGTGACCCTGATCTGGATGATGCCCTGGTCGGGGGTGGCGGTGATGGCGTTCTGGACGAGGTTGCGGAGGGCGAGCTCAAGCTTGTCGGCGTCGGCAAAGACCCAGGCGGCATCGGCGCCGACGAGGGTGAGGGAACGGCCGGCGGCGAGAGGACTGAGATCGGTAAGTGCCCGGACGACCAGGGCCCGGAGGTTGACGGGTTCGAACTTGAGTTCGCCAGGGTCGTCCAGTTCGGCGACGGCGAGGAGGTCGTTGACGATGCGCTGCATGCGATCGGCCTCGCGGGTGATGGCCCCGGCGGCGGCGGTGTCAGTTCCGGAGGGGTCGCGGCCCAGGAGTTCGGCGTTCCCCCGGATGACGGTGAGCGGGGTCTTGAGTTCGTGGGAGGCGTCGCCGACGAAGCGGCGCTGGGCATCCACGCTGTCCTCGATATGGTCGAGCATGCGGTTGAATGTTCGGCCGAGGGCGCTGAGGTCGTCCTTACCCGAGCCAACCTTGATGCGGCGGCTGAGGTCGCCCTGACGATAGATGGCTTCGGCGGTGCGGGTGATTTCGGCCACGGGATTGACGGCGGTGCGGGTGAGGTAGAGGGCACTGAGCGACGCGACGACGAACACCAGGGCGGCACCGCCGATGAGCAGGTTGCGGGAGCGGGTGGTGGTGCTATCGGCGAGTTGGAGCGACTGGGCGCTCTGAAGGACGCCGACGAGATCTTCGCCGCGCAGGATGGGGACGCTCAGCAGGCGCAAGCGGAAGCGACCGGCGACGTTGACGGTTTCGAGGGATTCCTGGTGGGTGGCGATGACACGCATGGCGCCGTTGGTGACGGGCAGCGACTGGCCGCGAAGGTTGACGGAGGCGACGACGGGGCGGCCCTGGGGATCGAGGACCTGGAGGTAGACCTCGCGGTCGCGGATTTCGTCGACCGGGAGGTCGATGAGCATGCCGACCTCGGGTCGGACGCCAGTGAGGCCGCCGCTGACCTGGGCGGTGCGGACGACCTCGCGAGCGCGGGCGCGCAGGGTCTCGTCAACTTCAGTGTCGACGTGGGCCATGAGCAGGAGTTGCAGGCCGATGCCGAAGACGGTGATGGTGACGGCGATGCAGACGAGGTAGAGAAGCCGCAGTTTCAGACGGATGCTCATACGCCGTCCTCGCGAAGCACGTAGCCGGCGCCGCGGACGGTCCAGATGAGACGGGGTCGGCCGTCGGCTTCAAGTTTGCGCCGCAGATAGCCAACGTAGACATCGACGACATTGGAGATGGTGTCGGGCGCGAAGCCCCACGCGGCGTCCAGCAGGCGTTCGCGGGAGAGGACGCGCCGAGGTTCGCGCATGAAGACCAGCAACAGATCAAATTCGGTGGCGGTGAGGGGAATCACGGTCTCGGCGCGGGTGACCTGGCGGGCGGCTTCGTCCAGTTGGAGGTCGGCGAAGACCAGGCGATCGGAATCGGTCGTGCCGGGGCGGCGGAGCAGGGCGCGGAGACGGGCGACAAGCTCACCAAAGGCGAAGGGCTTGGGCAGGTAGTCATCGCCGCCGGCTTCCAAGCCAGCGATGCGGTCGCGGACGCGTTCGCGGGCGCTGAGGAAGAGCACCGGGACATCGCTGGTCTGGCGAATGCGCTGAATGACGGCCAAGCCATCAAGGCCGGGCATCATGACGTCCAAGACCACGACATCGGTGGGGTGCTTGGCGAGCGCTCTGAGGGCGACTTCGCCATCTGACGCCACGCGGACGTCGAAGCCTTCGATTTTGAGACCTCGGTCAAGGAGGTCCAGGATCTCGGCGTCGTCGTCGACAACGAGCAAACGCGGCTTCGCGACGGGCTGGTCAGTCGCCATGACGGGAGCCTACACGCGGCAGCTACGGTTTTTCGCGGTAGATTGAACATTGCAGATGCTCGTGCGAACCACATTTCCAAGACTGTCGCGCCTACGCGCCCTAGCGCTGGGGGCCTGCGCCGTGGTGGCGCTGGTCCTTGCCGCTTGCGGGCCGGAAGCGACGGACCCCGACGAGCTGCTTGTGCTGGACGTTAGCGACAAGGCGCGGGTGACGATCGAGGCGGAGTTCGGCACGACCAAAGTTCAGCGGGCGGGCCGGCAGGAACTTTGGATTTCGCGTTCATCGGGGTGGGACCCGTGCCCCGAAGTGCTGGGGACGGAGTTCCAGCCGGAGACGTGCTGGATCCGCGCCTATATCGACGAGACGCAGGTCGCGGTGCTGCTGCCGGAGCCCAACGGGACACTTGGGCCGTATGCCATCCCGATTCACTTTGACGTGTTCGAGTTTCTGCCGGGCGAGCACTTCCTGCGACTGGTCCAGGTGGGTCGGCTGGAGCTGCGTTACACGGAGGCGTCGCGTCTGGAAATCGAGTTGCCGGCGGACACGACGCCGACACCGGCGGCGGGGTCCTAGGGCAGGGCGGGGACGAGGACTTCGTCCAGAGGCTTGAGGCGATCGGTCAGACAGGCGGGCGGGGCTGAAGGATGAC
>DAOUIX010000230.1:0-6251 GCA_034423235.1 Chloroflexota bacterium
ATGCGGGCGTGGCGGTGGTTTCGGGGGATGACCGGGCGTACCTGGCCGAGCAACCGGTCGACCGGCTGCCGCTGGATGCGCGGGCGCTGGGGCACCTGCGGATGCTGGGGATCGGCACGATCGGCGGGTTCGCCGAGTTGCCGGCGAACGCCGTGCGGACGTGGTATGGGGTCGAAGGGGCGCGGGCGCGACGGCTGGCGCAGGGCGAGGACCCGCAGCCGCTGAAGGGGCGGCCGCGGCCGATCGTTTTGGATGAGGCGATCGACTTCGAGTGGGAAGAGCACAACGTGGACCGGCTGACGTTCGCGCTGCAGGCCCTGGCGCAGCGGCTGGCCGCGCGGCTGGCGCGGCGGGGGCTGATGGCGCAGCAGGTGGGGAGCCGGATCGAGCGGGCGGACGGGACGGTGCAGCGGTTCTCGTTAGACCTGCCTGAGGCGTCCGGCAGCGCAGCCACCTTGCGGGATGCGGCCCGGTGGCGGCTGGAGGCGTGGGCGGAGGACGTGCAGAGAGACTTTTGCGTAACCCCGGAGTGGTTGCCCGGAAGACCCTCACCCCAACCCTCTCCCAGAGGGAGAGGGAGGAAGAGCGGACGCTCTTTAGCAGACAAGGGGCGTTTTGCAAAGGTCTCCCAGGGTGAGTCCGCGGTGCAGGAGATTCCGCTGCACCGGCCCGGGGTGGTGCGCATTGGGCTGAACGTGGAGCAACTGGTGCCGGGGGCCGGCACGCAGCGGTCGCTGCTGGGCAACCGGTCGGAGCGGGTGGCGCGGGCGAACCATGCGATCAGCCGGCTGCGGGCGCAGCTGGGGGACGAGGCGGTGTTTCGGACGGAGTTGTGTCCGGAGGCGTGGACGCTGGAGAGGGCGGCTCGGCGGGTTGACGCGTACGTTGCGACGGACGCCCTGGGAGACCTTTGTATAACCCGAGGCTGGTTGCCCGGAAGACCCTCACCCCCAGATCGAGTCCGGGGGAGGCTCCAACCCTCTTCCACGGGAGACCTTTGCGAAACCCTGGAGGGTGGTTGCCCGGAAGACCCTCACCCCAACCCTCTCCCAGAGGGAGAGGGAGAAAGAGCGGCCCCGCTTTCGAGGTCGAGGCGGGGTTTTGCAAAGGTCTCCAGAGGGAGAGGGAGGAAGAGCGGCCGCTCATTAGCAGACGAGAGACGTTCTGCAAAGGTCTCCCAGGGCGATACACCAAGGGTTTACCCGGCCTGGCTGGCAGGCGTGGCGGGGGCGCGGGGGCTTACGCGGCTTTTCACGCCGCCGCGGGCGGTGCGGATCAGCAGGATTGATGGGGCCAGCCGGGTGACGCTGGATGGGACGACTCGGACGGTCGTCGCTCGCTACGGGCCGCGGCGGGTACAGACGGGGTGGTGGGGGAAACCGGTGGACCGCGACTACCTGCACGTGCGGCTGGACGACGGGAGGGGGCTGGTGCTCTACCGGGAACGCGCCCAGGCGCGCTGGTTTGCCCAGGGGGCCCTGGATTGACCCACCCCGCCTACGCCGAACTGCACGCGCACAGCAACTTCTCCTTCCTGGACGGCGCGTCGCATCCCGAAGAGATGGCGGCGCGGGCCGCCGAGCTTGGGCTGAGGGCCCTGGCGATCACCGAGCACGACGGGGTCTACGGCGCGGTGCGGTTCTCTCACGCGGCGCGGGAGCTCGGCCTGCGTCCCATCGTGGGCATGGAAGCCAGCATGGCCGGGGGGCATCACCTGACCCTGCTGGCGCGCGACCGGGAGGGCTACGCCAACATCTGCCGGCTGGCGACCGCGGCGCACCACGACCGGCCCAAGGGGACGGCGGAGCTGGACCTGGACACCCTAGCGCGGCACACGCGGGGCCTAGTGGGACTTTCGGGCTGCCTGCAGGGCGCGATTCCGGGTGCGGTGCTGGCTGGAGACAACCGTCAAGCCGTTGACCTGGCGGGGACGTACGCCGGGATGTTCGAGGACGGGTGCTTTTTCCTGGAACTCCAGGACCACCGACTGGAGGCGGAGTACCTGGCCAGCGCCGGGCTGCTGGAGGTCGCGCGGGACACGGGGCTGCCGCTGGTGGCGACCAACAACGTCCACTACCACGACCGGGCGCGGGCGCGGTTGCAGGACGTGCTGGTCTGCATCAAGCACACCGTCACGCTGGAAACGGCGGGGCGACGGCTGCGGCCTAATCGCGAGTTCGTGCTGAAGTCGGCCGCGGAGATGGCGCGGCTTTTCGCCGGCGTTCCCGAGGCGATCAGCAACACCCTGCGGATTGCCGAGATGTGCGAGTTTGACCTGAGCCGCAAGCTGGAATACGGCTTGCCCACATTTCCCACACCCGAGGGCGAGTCGGAATACCGCTACATGGAGCGGCGGGTCTGGGAGGGCGTACGACGGCGCTACCCCGAGCTGGACGCCACGGTACGGGAACGCGTGCGGCAGGAACTGCGGTACGTCAAGGAGTTGGGGCTGGCCGGATATTTCCTGACCGTGCGCGACCTGGTGGCCTTCTGCCACGACAACGACATCCTGGTCAACACGCGCGGCTCGGCGCCGGGCTCGATCCTCTGTTACGCCCTCGGCATCTCGATGGTCGATCCGATTGCGGCCGGGCTGATGTTCGAGCGGTTCATGTCCACGGAGCGGGACGAGCCGCCGGACATCGACCTGGACATCGAGCACCAGGAGCGCGAGCGGGTGATCCAGTACGTCTATCAGCGCTACGGCCGGCGGCGGGCGGCGATGGTGGCGAACGTGATTTGCTTTCGCGGGCGCTCGGCCGTTCGCGACGTGGGCAAGGCGCTGGGGCTGCCGCTGGCCCAGGTGGACCGGTTGGCGCAGCGCCTGCAGTGGCATCCCAGCGTGGAGATGCCCGACCCGGACCAGGCCGGCGAGGACCTGCCGACCGAGGTTTCCAGCCGCGTGGGGCGCGATCTGCTGGAGCTGAGCCGGGAGATCGTGGATTTCCCGCGGCACCTGGGGATCCATACCGGGGGGATGATCATCTCGTCGCGTCCGCTGGACGCCTCGGTGCCGATCGAGCCGGCGACGATGGAAGGTCGCAGCGTGGCGCAGTGGGACAAGGACGACTGCGCGGACGCCGGCCTGTTGAAGATCGACCTGCTGGGGCTGGGGATGCTAACGCTGGTGCAGCGAGCCTTCCGGCTGATCGAGCAACGGCATGGCCGACGGCTGGCGCTGGCGGATTTCACCTTCGACGATCCCAAGGTCTACGACGCGGTCTGCGCGGCCGACACCATCGGCCTGTTCCAGGTGGAGAGCCGCGCGCAGATGCACGTGCTGCCGCAGACGCGGCCGCGGTGCTTCTACGACCTGGTGGTGCAGGTGGCGATCATCCGGCCGGGGCCGATGACGACCAAGATGCACCGGCGCTGGATCTTGCGTCGCATCGGGCAGGAGGCGACCGACCCGGTGTGGCCGGGGCTGGCGTCGGTACTGCAGCGCACGCTGGGGTTGCCGATCTTCCAGGAGCAGTGCCTGCAGATCGCCATGGTTGCGGCGGGGTTTTCGGCAACCAAGGCCGACGCGCTGCGACGGGCCATGAGCCGCAAGCGTTCCCTGGAGCACATCCAGGCGCTGCAGGACGACCTGATGCAGGGCATGGCCAGCAACGGCATCCCGGCAGCGACGTCGGAGCAGATCTATGCGCAGATCGAAGGCTATGCGGGCTACGGATTCCCCGAGGCGCACTCCTGCGCGTTTGCGCTGCTGGTGTACGTTTCGGCGTGGCTGAAGGTGTACTACCACGCGGAGTTCACCTGCGCGATTCTGAACAGCCAGCCGATGGGCTTTTACAGCCCGCACACGCTGGTGGGCGACGCGCAGCGGCACGGGGTGACGGTGCGCCCCGTGGACATCCAGCGCAGCCGGCATGAGTGCACGGTCGAGTCGGACGGCGCGGTGCGGATGGGCTATCGGTACGTGGAAAGTCTGGGAGACAACCACCGTGAGCGGTTGGACGGTGAGATTGCCCGTGGGCCCTATCACTCGCTGGAAGCCTTTTGCCGCCGTACTCGGTTACCCCGCAAGGCCCTGGAATCGCTGGCCATGGCCGGCGCTTTTCGAGGCCTTGGGCTGAAGCGGCGGGCGGCGCTTTGGCAAGTGCAGGCCTACGCTTCCGCGGCGCATGGCGGGGAACTGCCGGGACTGGCGGCGGAACTGGAGGAACCGGTCACGCTGCCGCCGGCCGACGCGCTGGTGCAGGCCCGGATGGACTTTGCGGCCACCGGCCTTTCCACCCGTTGGCGCGGGCTGGAGTTCCTGCGGTCCAAGCTGGCCGAGGCCGGTGTGCTGCGGGCCGCGGACCTGCCGACCCTGGCGGCCAGCCGGCCGCGCCTTCAAGTTCGCCAATTTTCGATTCCAGCGGCTGTACACCGGCCGAGTCGGCGAACGCCTAAACGAGCCGTCGTCGAGACGCCGGGCGACAGTGCAGGGCGCCCGCCCGGCCGGATTGGCGCGGGGCGGTATGGCGAGCGTGCCCAGCGTGCCGGCAACAGCTATGACGGGCGAGGCAGCGGTCAGCAGTTCCAGGGGCTGGGGGATAGCGGCGTTCCCGACGGGCTGCGCGAGTGGGCGCGCACGGGAATCATGGTGACCGTGGCCGGGATCGTGCTCAACCGCCAACACCCGCCGACTGCACGCGGCTATACCTTCCTGTCGCTGGAAGATGAAACCGGGCTGGTGAACGTGATCGTCCGCCCGGACGTCTTTACCCGCTATCAGCGCGCGGTTCTGGATTCCCCGGTGATGATGGTCGGCGGTGAACTCCAGGACGAGCACGGGTCGGTGCAGGTGATGGCCGAGACGTGCAGGCCGGTTACGTCCGAGTCCCTGGGTGCGCCGCCATCGCGGGACTGGCAGTAACTGCGAGCGCCACCAGCACCAACACGCCGGACCGAAGCGGAAGGGACGATTACTTTGCGCGGTTTGAGGCTGACAGGAGGTGATGGGTGAGGGTGACGAGGGCGGCGGCGGTGAGGTGGGTGAGGATGAAGATGAGGGCGGATTGGGGGGCGATGCCGGCGAAGGTGTCGGTGAAGATGCGGCCGATGGCGACGGCGGGGTTGGCGACGCCGGTGGATGAGGTGAAGTAGTAGGCGCCGGCGACGTAGGCGCCGACGGCGCCGGGCAGGTAGCTGTAGGAACGGGTGGCGACGAGGGTGAAGATGAGGCTGAGGAGGCCGACGGTGGCGACGAGGTCGCCGAGCCAGGTGATGGGGGCGTCGCGGACGGTTGTTGAGATTTCGGCCGGCGGCAGCCCGAACATGAGGTTGGTGAGGAGGGTGCCGGCGATGCCGCCGGCGATCTGGGCGGGGAGGTAGCTGGCGGCTTCACGCCAGGGGAGTTGGCGGACGGCGGCGACGGTGAGGGTGACGGCGGGGTTGATGTGGGCGCCGGAGACGGGGCGCAGGGCGGCGATGATGGCGGCGAGAGCGAAGCCGGTGACGAGGGCGTTCTGGAGGAGTTGGAGGGCGGGGTCGTCGGTGAGGCGTTGGGTCATGATTCCGGAGCCGACGATGGCGATGAGGAGCCAGGCGGTGCCAAAAAACTCCGCCAACACTCTGACCTGGAGCGATGGCGGAGTCTTCATGGCTGGATGCTGGCCGCGCGGAGGTCAGGCAGACGCGGAGTCGTTGGTAGTGCTGCCGGAGTCCTGAGCGACGGTTCCGCCGACGTCGGGCCAGCGTTCGTCGGGGGCGGGGGTTTGGCCGGTGGTGAGGTAGATGACGCGTTCGGCGATGTTGGTAGCGCGGTCGCCGATGCGTTCCAGGTTGTGCGAGACCCAGGTGAGCCAGGTGGCGCGCTGGATGTTGCGCGGATCCTCGAACATGTAGGTCAACAGCTCGCGATAGACTTGGTCGTTGAGCTGGTCGACCTCGTCGTCCGTGTGCCAGACCCGGCGCGCGAGAGCATCGTCGCGCTCATTCAGGGCGGTCAGGCTGTCGCGCAACATGCCGATTGAGATGTCGGCCATGCGGGGAATGTCGATCAGCGGCTTGAGCGGGGGTTCGTCGCCCATGCGGATGCTGATCTTGGCAATGCCTTCGGCGTAGTCGCCCATGCGCTCGAGCTCCGAGCCGACCTGCATGCCGGTGATGAGCGCGCGCAGATCGCTGGCCATGGGCTGCTGCCGGGCGATGATGTCAATGCAGAGTTCCTCGAGCGCCAGGTAGCGATCGTCGATTTCGTCGTCTTCGTCGACGATTCGGCGCGCCAACTCGACGTCGCGCGTGCGGAGCGACTCGATCGA
>DAOUIX010000231.1:0-9784 GCA_034423235.1 Chloroflexota bacterium
CACCATCGCCGTCTACGAGTTCGGCCGCGACTACGCGAAGGAGCGCGGCATCATTCTGGCCGACACCAAGTTCGAGTTCGGCTACGTCAACGGCGAAATCACCCTGATCGACGAGATCTTGACCCCCGACTCCTCGCGCTTCTGGGACATCCGCGAATACCAGGTGGGCATGTCGCCGCCCAGCTTCGACAAGCAGATCGTGCGCAACCACCTGATCGCCACCGGCTGGGACCGCGAACCGCCGATCCCCAGCCTCCCGGCTGAGATCATCAAGCGCACCGCCGCCCGCTACCGAGAAGCTCAGGCGCTGCTCGCTGGATGACCGGCCATCTCTTCCGCGCGCGGGTGACGGTCCAGCTCAACGCCGGCGTCAATGACCCGCAGGGACTGACTGTCCGCGGCAGCCTCCACGACCTCGGGTTTGCCGAGGTGCGTGAAGTCCGCATCGGCAAACTCATCAATATCGAGCTTGCGGCGGACAGCGAGGCGGCCGCCGCCGAACGCGCCGAGGCCATGTGCCACCAGTTGCTGGTCAACCCGGTGATTGAGTCGTTCGCAATCGAGGCCCTCGAGCCCGTCGCCAGTTCGCCCGTTCACCCTGAGCCCGTCGAAGGGCGAACGGGAGCGTGAAGGCCGCCGTCGTCGTCTTCCCCGGCAGCAATTGCGACGCTGACACGCTGCACGTCCTCAACAACGTGACCGGCATGGACGCCCGCCACGCCTGGCACGCCGACACCAGCCTCGACGACGTCGACCTGGTCGTTCTTCCCGGCGGCTTTAGCCACGGCGACTACCTGCGCACCGGCGCCATGGCCGCCCGCGCGCCGGTCATGTCCGCCGTGCGCGACCACGCCGCCCGGGGCCGTCCGGTCCTCGGCATCTGCAACGGCTTCCAGATCCTGCTGGAAGCCGGTCTGCTCCCCGGCGCCATGCTGCTCAACAACAGCACCCAGTTCCGCTGCGAGTGGACCCACCTCCGCGTGGAATCAACCCATACCCCCTGCACGTCTGCGGCCGGCAGCGGTCAGGTCCTCCGCCTGCCCATCGCGCACGCCGAGGGCAACTACGTCATTGATCCCGACGGGCTCGCCCAATTACACGACCAGGATCGCGTCGTCTTCCGCTACGTCTCCTCGTCGGGCCAACGCTCGCCCGACGCCAACCCCAACGGCGCTATCGACGACATTGCCGGCATCTGCAACGCCGGGCGCAACGTGGTCGGCATGATGCCCCACCCCGAGCGCGCCTCCGAAGCCGAGCTCGGCGGCGAGGACGGACGCGCCATCTGGGACTCGCTCCTCGCAGCGGCGGGCGCATGACGCTCACGCCAACCCACGAGCCGCCCAGCGACGAAGTCCTCCGCGAGGTCGCCCTCACCCGCGACGAATACCACTTCGCCGCCGACCTGCTGGACCGACCGCCCAACCCCGTCGAGCTCGGAATCATCGGCGGTATGTGGAGCGAGCACTGCGGCTACAAGCACTCCCGCCCGCTCTTGGGCCGGCTGCCCAGCGAGGGCCCGCAGGTCCTCATCGGCCCCGGCGAGGAAAACGCCGGCGCCGTGGACATCGGCCACGGCCTCGCCATTGTCATGAAAGTCGAGAGTCACAACCACCCCAGCGCCGTCGAACCCTTCCAGGGCGCAGCCACCGGCGTGGGCGGCATCCTGCGCGACATCTTCACCATGGGCGCGCGCCCCATCGCCCTCCTCGACAGCCTGCGCTTCGGTCCGCTGGACGACCGCCGCGGACGCTATCTGGCCAACGGCATCGTCGGCGGCATCGGCTGGTACGGAAACTGCATGGGCGTCCCCACCGTCGGCGGCGAAGTTCAGGTCGCCGCCTCCTATCGCGGCAATCCGCTGGTCAACGCCATGTGTGTCGGCCTGATCGAGCACGAGCAACTCACCAGCGCCGCCGCCAGCGGTGCCGGCAACGAGCTCATCCTGGTCGGTGCCGACACCGGCCGAGACGGCATCCACGGCGCAACCTTCGCCTCGGTTGACGATCCGGAGGCCTCACATCGCGGCGTGGTGCAGGTCGGCAACCCCTTCATGGAGAAGCTGCTGCTGGAGGCCTGCCTCGAAGTCCTCCAGACCACCGACGCCGTCCTGGGCCTTCAGGACCTCGGCGCCACCGGCCTCACCAGTTCGTCCGTCGAGTCCGCCGGTCGCGGCGGCACCGGCGTGGTGCTCCACCTGAAACACGTCGCGCGCCGCGCCTCGGGCATGACGCCCTACGAAGTTATGTTAAGTGAGAGCCAGGAACGCATGCTCGTCGTCGCCGTCCGCGGCCGCGCCCACGAAGTCCAGCGGGTCTTTGAAAAGTGGGGCCTCCACAGCGACGTCATCGGCGAGGTCACCGAGACCGGTCTCCTGGACGTCAGGGACAACGGCCACGCCGCCGCCAGCCTGCCCATCACCATGCTCACCGACGCGCCCACCTACACCTACCCCGTCGAGCGCCCGGCCTATCTCGACGAAGTCGGTTCACTCGACCTGCAAGACCTCCCGGAGCCTGACGACCCAACCTCCGCCTTCCTCCAGCTCCTCGCCTCGCCCAACATCGCCAGCCGCCGCCCCATCTACCGCCAGTACGACCACATGGTCGGCGCCAACACCGTCATCGCGCCCGGCGGCGATGCCGCCCTGCTGCGCATCAAGGGCACCCCGATGGCCGTGGCGCTGTCCACCGACGGCAACGGCCGCACCACCTACCTCGACCCCTTCGTCGGCGGCGCGGCCGCGATCGCCGAGTCCGCCCGCAACGTCTCGTGCACCGGCGCGCGGCCCCTGGCCTTCACCAACTGCCTCAACTTCGGCTCCCCCGAACAGCCCGCCGCCTACTACCAGCTGTCCCGGGCCATCGACGGCATGGCCGCCGCCGCCCTGGCCCTCGAAACTCCCGTTGTCAGCGGCAACGTCAGCCTCTACAACGAGTCGGGCGGTGAAGCCATTTGGCCGACCCCGGTCGTTGGAATGCTGGGCGTGTTGGACGAAGCCGAGTGGCGCTGCGGCATGGGCTTCGCCAACGACGGCGACGAAATCGCCGTCCTCGGCGCGGGCCGCCCCCGGCTCGACGGCAGCGAATACCTGTCCACCGCCCACGACCGCGTCGCCGGCCGGCCGCAGATCCACCTGGTCGACGAAATCGCGGTCCAACGCCTCGTCCGCGAACTGATCGCCGGCCGCCTCCTTTCCTCCGCCCACGACTGCTCCGACGGCGGCCTGGCAACCGCCCTGGCCGAATCCGCCTTCGCCGGCGGCCTCGGCGTCCAGGCTTCGGACCTCCCCATCTCCGGCCGCCTCGACGAGACCCTCTTCGGCGAGTCCCAATCCCGCATCGTCGTCAGCTATCCGCCCCTGGCCGCGGCCGCCGTCGCAGCGGCCGCCGCTACCCTCTCGGTTCCCATTGCCCCGGTCGGTGTTGTCGGCGGCAATCGCCTTCGCATCGGCCCCATCGACGTCTCGCTAGCCCAGGCCGATCAGATCTGGGCCCAGGGGCTTGAACTGGCGCTGGCCGGTCATGCCCCGCCCAGCTAAGATGCCCCACGGGGAGCACGTAGCGGAACAACCTGCGCTGGCGCTGAGCCTGGGTCCGTCTTACGAACCGGCCGCCCCCGACGGGTCTCCGAATCTTCGTGAGGCCTGCGGGGTTATCGGCATTCACGGCGCTACCGACGACGCGGCGGTCCAAACCTACTTCGCCCTCTTCGCCGTGCAGCATCGCGGCCAGGAGAGCGCCGGTATCGCCGTCGGCGATGGTCAGCGCCTCCACGCCGAACGACGCATGGGCCTGGTCTCGCGCGTCTTCTCCGACCACCGTCTGGCCCGTCTCAAGGGACACCTCGCCATCGGCCATTGCCGCTATTCCACCGCTGGTTCCAGCAACGCCTCCAACATCCAGCCCATCCTGCGCGACACCGATATCGGCCCAATGGCCCTCGGCCATAACGGCAACATCGTCAACGCGCTCGACCTCCGCAGCAATGCCGCCGTCGATGCCTTCCCGGAGTCCTCCACGACGGACTCGGCCGTTATCGCCGACCTCATCGCCACCGCTCCGGGTGCCACCATGGTCGACCGCGTGCGACAGGTCGCACCACGCCTTCAAGGGTCGTTCTGCCTCCTCATCGCAACCCCCAACCAGTTGATCGCCGTCCGCGACGGCATGGGCAACCGTCCGTTGTCCATCGGCCGCGCCAACGGCACCCGCGTTATTGCCTCCGAGACCTGCGCGCTCGACACCATTGGCGCCACATTCGAACGCGACATTGAGCCTGGCGAGATCGTGGCCATCGACGATGACGGCATGCAGTCGATCAAGCTGGAAATGCCCCAGCGCCACGCTATGTGCGCCTTCGAGTACATCTACTTCTCGCGCCCCGACTCCATGCTGGATGGTTCCAGCGTCCACTCAGCCCGCCGTTCCATGGGCCGACTGCTCGCCCGCCAGCATCCGGTCGATGCCGACATCGTCATTGGCGTGCCCGACTCCGCCACAGCCGCCGCCACCGGCTATGCCGAGGAGTCCGGCCTGCCCTACGGCGACGGCTTCGTCCGCAACCGCTACATCGGCCGCACCTTCATCGAGCCCACCCCGCGCCTTCGCAAGCTCGGGGTCCGCCTCAAGTACAGCGCGCTCCCCGATATCACCGCCGGCAAGCGCGTCGTCATGGTCGACGACACCATCGTGCGCGGCACCACCCAGGCCTCGTTGGTCCGGCTGCTGCGCGAAGAGGGCGGCGCGACCGAAGTCCACGTACGCATCACCGCCCCACCGATTCGCTGGCCCTGCTTCCTCGGCATCGACATCCCCGACCCGGACGACCTTGTGGCCCACAAGCTCGACGTCGAACAGATCTGCAAGGACATCGGCGCCGACAGCCTCGGCTATCAATCCACCGAGAACCTCGTGCAGGCCATCGGCCGCTCCAGCGATCGTCTCTGCCTGGGCTGCTTCACCCACACCTACCCGCTGGACGTGCAGTTGACCTTCGACAAGTTCCTGCTCGAACGTCCCGAGAACATCGCGACGGCCATGGTGTTCCCCAGCGAGGCCACCATCGACCGCGTCGAGTCCGGCACGCCCTCCTCGGGCTGAGCCAAGCATCCGAGTGCACGACAACCCAACTTCCAGCTACGCGGAAGCCGGCGTCGATCTGGATCTTGCCCAGCGTGCCAAGGCCGGCCTGAGCTCAGCCGTTGCCTCCACCGCAACACCCCTGACCCTCGATGCCTTCGGAGCTTTCGGGGGCGTCATCCGGCTGCCCAACGACATCCCCGACCCAGCCATCGTCGCCAGCATCGACGGCGTCGGCACCAAGCTCCATCTCGCCATCGAGATGGGGCGCCCCGCCGAAGCCGGACGCGACCTCGTCAACCACTGCCTCAACGACGTGGCCGTCCAGAACGCCCGACCCATCGCCTTTCTCGACTACGTCGCCGCCGACCGCTTGGATCCCGCCGTTCTGACCTCCCTGGTCCAGGGCATGGCCTCGGCCTGCCGCGCCGCAGGCGTCTCCATCGTCGGCGGCGAGACCGCTCTCATGCCCGACACCTACGCGCCGGGCCGCTACGACGCCGTCGGCGCGGTCATCGGCGTAGCCTCGGCCACCCACCTGCCGGACCCCGCCAACGTTTCCGTCGGCGACGTATGCATCGGCCTGCCCTCCTCCGGCCCCCACACCAACGGCTACAGCCTGGCCCGCGAACTGCTCACCGTCTACGACCGCGAAACCCCCATCGGCGACCAGACCCTCGAGGACGCCCTCCTGGCCCCCCACCTCGCATACCTCCGCGAATTCGCCGCCGCCTTCGCCGTCCCCGGCACGCGCGTCGCCGCCCACATCACCGGCGGCGGCATCGCCGAGAACCTCGAGCGCGTCCTCCCCGACTCCGTCACCGCCCAGATAGACACCGCGTCCTGGCCACAACCGCCGATCTTCGAAGCCATCGCCGACGGCCTGGACGTCTCACCCGCCGAAATGTTCCGCGTCTTTAACATGGGCGTCGGCGCCATCCTCGTCGCCTCGCCCGACGCAGCGGCCCGGATCCTCGACGAACTTCCCCACGCCAGGCGCGTCGGAACCATCGCCGCCCGCCGCCAGTCGCCCGTGGAGCTCACGCCCACCCCATGAACCTGGCCCTCATGGCCTCCGGCCGCGGCTCCAACGCGGCCGCCATCCTCGACGCCATCGCCAACGACAGACTTGATGCCCGTCCCGTCGCCCTCATCACCAACCGCGAGAACGTCGGCGCACTCCACGTCGCCAAAGCCCACAACGTCCCCGGCTACGCGGTCCCACGCCGCGCCTTCCCCACACGCACCGCCCAACAGCGCCGCATGCTCGAAGTCCTGCAGGACTCCGGCACCGACTTCGTAGCCCTGGCCGGCTTCGACGCCATCCTCCGCCCGTTCATCGTCGCCGCCTACCCCAACCGCATCCTCAACATCCACCCGTCCCTGCTGCCCGCCTTCGCCGGCGGCATGGCGCCCGTCCCGCAGACCGAGGCCCTCCGCGCCGGCGTCAAGATCAGCGGCTGCACCGTCCACGTCGTAACCGAGGACCTGGACGCCGGCCCCATCGTCGCCCAGGCCGCCGTCCCGGTTCTGCCCAACGACACCGTGGACTCACTGTCGGATCGAATTCTCGAACAGGAGCATCGGCTATATCCTTTGGCCCTGCGCTGGTTCGCCAACGGCTCGGCGCGCGTGGAAAACGGACACGTCTTCATCGATTCGGAGGAATGCCAGGCTCTATGGCCGCACCCCGCGCCCTGATCAGCGTCTACGACAAGACGGGTCTCGAAGAACTCGCCGCCGGCCTTGCCGCCCGCGACTGGGACTTCGTCGCCTCCGGCGGCACCGCCGCCACCATCGTCGCCGCAGGCCATTCCGTGCTTGAGGTCGAAGACCTAACCGGCGCTCCTGAAATGCTCGACGGCCGCGTCAAGACCCTCCACCCCGCCGTCCACGGCGGCATCCTTGCCCGCCGCTCCTCCGACCAACACCTCGCCGAACTCGCCGACCTCGGCATCGGCGCCATCGATCTCGTCGCCGTCAACCTCTACCCCTTCGCCGCCACCCTCGCCGCCACCGACGACCGCGACGATCTCCTGGAGAACATCGACATCGGCGGCGTCGCCCTCATCCGCGCCGCCGCCAAGAACGCCGACGACGTCTGGATCCTCGTCGACCCCTCCGACTACCCACGCGTCCTCGAAGCGATGGACCAGACGGATAGTGCGGATGAACTCCGCCGCGAACTCGCCGCCAAGGCCTTCGCCCTCACCGCCTTCTACGACGCCCACATCGCCGCCTACCTGCAGCAGGACCTGGGCCAGTCCTTTCCCGAGCTCCTCACCATCCCCCTCCGCCGGCTCCAGAGCCTCCGCTACGGCGAAAACCCGCACCAGCCCGGCGCCTTCTACGCCGCCGGCGCCGCCGAGCTAGGCGACACCGAACTCGCCGGCGTCGAGCAACTCCACGGCCTCGAGCTCTCGTACATCAACATCCTCGACCTGCAGGCCGCCTGGGCCTCCGCCAACGACTTCGACGACATCGCCGTCGCCATCATCAAGCACACCATGCCCTGTTGCCTGGCGACCCACCCCGAGTCCCAGGTCGAGGCCTACCGCCGCGCCCGCAAGACCGATCCAATATCCGCCTTCGGCGGCATCCTCGGCTTCAACCGCACGGTCACGGCCGAGACCGTCGCCGCCATGCGCGGCCACCTGTACCACGTTATCGTCGCGCCCGACTACGAACCCGCCGCCCTCCGCCGCCTCCGCCGCCGCAAGGACCTCCGCATCATGCGCTGGCCACCGGCCGTCACCCGCCCGTCCCTCCACTTCGAGGCTGCTCACGTCTGGGGCATCGACCGCGGCTACCTCGTCCAGGACCCCGACCGCGCGCCCCGCCCGGACCTCGAAATGCGCGTGGTCAGCAAAGCCCAGCCAACGGCGGACGACCTCCACCAACTCCGCTTCGGCCTCAAGGTCATCCGCCACGTCAAGTCCAACGCCATCGTGTTGGTCAAGGACGAGCGTCTCATCGGTCTCGGCAGCGGCCAGGTCAACCGCGTCAACGCCGTGCGCCACGCCGCCGAACAGGCCGGCGACGCCGCCCGCGGCGCCTACCTCGCCTCCGACGCCTTCTTCCCCTTCGCCGACGGCCCCGAAGCCGCCCTCGATGCCGGCGTCCGCGCCATCGTCTCCGTCGCCGGCTCGCTCCGCGACCAGGAAGTCATCGACGCCGTCGACGCCCGCGGTGGCATCCTGGTCCTTGTCGACGAACGCCACTTCCGGCACTAACCCTCCGCCATGTCCGTTCCAGACCAGCCCCCTCCGCTCCGCGTGCTCATGGTCGCCGCCGAGTTCGACCCCTTCGCCAAAACCGGCGGCCTGGCCGACGTCCTCGCCTCCCGCCCCCCGGCCCTCGCCCGCCGCGGCCTCGACGTCCGCGTCGCCATTCCCCGCTACGGCTCGGTCGATCTCACCGGCGTCTCCCGCCGTCCCGGAATCGCCCGCTTCGACCTCCCCTTCAGCGGACGCCAGGAACGCGTGCGCCTCGACACCGTCGAGCTCGATGGCTTCGAACTACTGCTCATAGACAACGAGCACTACGTCAGCGCCCGACCCGGCATCTACGGCTACCCCGACGACGGCCATCGCTTCACCTTCTTCGCCCGCGCCGCGCTGGAAACTGCCCGCGTGCTGGACTGGCGCCCCGACGTCATCCACTGCCATGACTGGCACACCGGCCTCATCCCCAACTGGCTGCGCACCACCCACAGCCACGCGCCAGAGTTCGCCGACACCGCCTGCGTCTTCACCATTCACAATCTCGAATACCAGGGCCACTTCGACTCATCGGTCCTCGAGACGGCCGGCCTGGCGCCGGATGGCCTCATCCCCCACCCGTCTCGCGACGACCTCAGCGACGTTTTCGTTTTCATGGCCCGCGGCATCCTCTTCGCCGACAAGATCAACACCGTCAGCCCCCGCTACGCCGGCGAAATCCTCACCCCCACCTACGGCCACGACCTCGATCCCCTCCTTCGCGACCGCGAATCCGATCTCCACGGCATCCTCAATGGCATCGACATCGAGGCCTACAACCCCGCCGCCGATCCACACCTCCCCAGCCACTACGCCGTCGAGACTCTCGACCGCCGCGCCCCCAACAAGGTCGCCCTCCAGCAAGCCGTCGGCCTCCCCGCCAAACTCGACGCACCCCTCCTCGGCATGGTCACCCGCCTCGCCGAGCACAAAGGCCTCGACCTGCTCCTGGCCTCCCTGCCCCACATCCTCGACCGCGGCGCCCAGCTCGCCGTCCTCGGCCTCGGCGAACCCCGCTACGAGGAGGCCCTCCGCGAGCTGGCCCTCGCCCACCCCGACCAGGTCGCCGCCGCCATCCGCTTCGACAACCCGCTGGCCAGCCTCATCTACGCCGGCAGCGACATCTTCCTCATGCCCTCGCGCCACGAACCCTGCGGCCTCGGCCAGCTCATCGCCATGCGCTACGGCAGCGTCCCCGTCGTCCGCGCCACCGGCGGTCTCGCCGACACCGTCGACGACGTCGATCCCGCCACCGGCACCGGCGTCGGCTTCGTCTTTAACCGCTACGACCCCATCGACTTCTTCGGCGCCGTCGCCCGCGCCCTTGAGCTATACCGCTTCCCGGACACCTGGCGCCAGATCATCCGCCGCGGCATGACCCGCGACTCCTCCTGGGACATCTCCGCCGCCGCCTACGAACGCCTCTACGCCGACGCCCTCACC
>DAOUIX010000232.1:0-4252 GCA_034423235.1 Chloroflexota bacterium
CCGGCACCAGCGCGTCCGCGAACGAGGGGGGTCCCACCTGCCGATGCATGGCCGAGCTCCCGTCAGCTCCCGTCGTCCTCATCGTGGCCTGTCGCCCGAGTTATGCAAAGGTCTCCTCTGGGAGAGGGTTGGGGTGAGGGTCTTCCGAGCAACCGCATCGGGGTTATGCCAAGGTCTCCTTGGAGGGGGGCAAGAGCGGACTCGCCTTTGAGCACGCGGGGCGTGTTGCAAAGGTCTCTCAAGGGAGAGGGAGCAACAGCGGCTCTGCAATCGAGGTCGTGGCGGGGTTTTGCAAGAGTCTCGAGAGGGAGAAGGAGCACGAGCCGCCACACCTTCAAGGACGAGGGGCGTTGGGCAACGATCTCCGATGGGTGTTGGCAGGCGTTTTACGGAGGACTGAACGGCGGGGCGGATATCCATCGTTGTGGGTAGGCGGCACGGCGGCGCTTAGTCATCGCGGCGGAGGCCGCGGAGTTCGTGACTGAGTTCGCGGGCCATGAGGACCTGACCGGCTTCGGCGACGGGGAGGCCGTCGAAGAGAGCGCGGTTGATGAGTTCGACGATAGGCATCTCGACGCCGAGGCGGCGGGCCAGGGCGAGGGCGCCGCGGGAGGTCTCGACGCCTTCGGCGACCATGACCATGCGCGACTGAATGTCGTCGAGGCTGCGGCCGGCGGCGAGTTCCTGGCCGACGTAGTGATTCCGGGAATGCGGACTCGCGCAGGTGGCGATGAGGTCGCCCATGCCGGCGAGGCCGGCGAAGGTGAGGGCATCGGCGCCGGCGGTGAGTCCGAGGCGCGTCATTTCGGCGAGGCCGCGGGTCATGAGGGCGGCCTTGGCGTTGTCGCCAAAGCGCAGGCCGTCGGCCACGCCCGCGCCGATGGCGATGACGTTCTTGATGGCGCCGGCGAGTTCGATGCCGATGACGTCGTCGCTGACGTAGGTGCGAAAAGTCGGGGCGCTGAGGCGTTGCTGGACTTTGCGGGCAATCGCAGGCTTCCGGGCGGCAATGACGGCGGTGGCGGGTTCGCCGGCAGCGATTTCCCGGGCGAGGTTGGGTCCGGACAGGACGGCGAGGCGGTCGAGGATTCCGTCCCCGGACCACTCGGCCACGAACTCACTGACACGGCGACCGGTGGCGGGATCGAGACCCTTGATGCCGCTGACGATGGCGGCGCGGGGTTCGATGAGGTGGCTGATGACGTCCCAGTTCTCGCGGAGGCTCCCTATCGGAACGGTGACGAGCACCAGATCCGCGTCGCGCAGGACGCTTGCGGGGTCGGCGTCGACATGCACGGTGTCAGGGAGGGTGACGCCGGGCAGGAAGCGGACGTTCTCGCGGCGGGCGGCCATGTCGTGGGCTTCGTCCGGGTTATGGGCCCACAGGGCGCAACTGCCCTTGGCCTGGGCCACGAGCACCGCGAGGGTGGTGCCCCAGCTGCCGGAGCCGATGACGGCGGTCTTGTTCACGCAGGGAGTTCCATGGAGCGCCGAGGCTAGTTTAGTGGGGTCGTCAGGGCAGGCCGGGGGCGGACGCGAGCGCTTAGCGAAGCGCCCCGCCGGTGCCGCGTCGGTGGGGGGATTCCCGCCGGCACGGGTGTGGCGGAGGGGAATGGTCGGCAGCGGAGCGGTGCTAGCCTTGGGGGCCAGGACGGTGCCCGAGGCCAGCGGCGCCGCATCACTACGTACGGCCTAGCTTTGCCATGACTTCCCTTCCCCAGATGCCCGCAAATCGGGCCGCCGAGGTGACGCAGGCGCTGGCGCGCGTGATGGAGCCGGACCTGCAACGCGGCCTGGTGGCGGCGCGGCTGGTTCGCGACGTGCGGGTGGATGGTGACAACGTAACGCTGACAGTGGTGCTCACCTCACCTGCTTCGCCGCATCGAGAGTCCCTCGAGCGCGCGGTGCGGGAAGCGATTGCCGGCCTGGGATGGCCGAGCACGGTGGAGATCACCTGGACGGCCGAGGTCTCAACGAATACCGGGTTCGGCCAGGACGGCGACGTGCTGGCCGGAGTTAAGAACACGTTGGCGGTGGCCAGCGGCAAGGGTGGCGTGGGCAAGTCCACGGTTGCGGTGAATCTGACCGTGGCGCTGCGCGAACTCGGGGCCAGGGTGGGTCTGCTTGACGGCGATATCTATGGCCCGAACGTGCCGGGGATGCTGGGGATCGACGGACGTCCGATTCTGGAGAACGACAAGATCAAGCCGCTGTCGGCGTTTGGCGTGCCGGTGATGTCAATGGGCTTCCTGACCGATCCGGGTCAGGCGGTGATCTGGCGGGGTCCGATGGTGGCGCAGGCGCTGCGGCAACTGTTGCATGACGTGGCCTGGGGCGAGTTGGATTACTTGATTGTGGACCTGCCGCCGGGGACGGGCGACGCGCCGTTGTCGCTCTCGCAGCTGCTGCCGCTCTCAGGCGCGGTCATCGTCAGCACGCCGCAGGAAGTGGCGCTGCAGGACGTGCGGCGCGGCATCGCGATGTTCGAGAAGTTGCGGGTGCCGGTGCTGGGAGTCATCGAGAACATGTCGTATTTCGTGAGCCCGGATACGGGGGCACGGTTTGAGATCTTCGATCACGGCGGAGCACGGCGCGCGGCGGAGGAGTTAGCGGTGCCGTTCCTGGGCGAGATTCCGCTGGATCCGGAAGTACGGATTGCCTCGGATAACGGGCGGCCGGTGGCTTCGCGAGGGATGGACGACGCGGTGGCGGGGCCGTATTTCGAGGCGGCTCGGGGCGTTGCGTCGGAGATTACGAAGCTGAACGCGGCCCGGCCGGATCCACTGCCGGTTCTCTAGTTCCTCGGGCAGTTCCCCGTCTTGCTGACGGGCATAGCCGATCTGTAGCGGGTTGCCTAGCGTGGTCCGGTGAGCGCTGTCAGTCGCCGTCGTAGGTGATGACGGTGTGGACGGGGTGGGCGGCCAGGCGGGCGGCGCCGCCGAGGAACGCCAGGTCGATCAGGAACGAGCAGCCGACGAGTTCGCCGTCCAGGCGTTCCACCAACTCCACGGCGGCGACTGCGGTGCCGCCGGTGGCGATGAGATCGTCGATGATGGCGACGCGGTCGCCGGGGCGAATGGCGTCGGTGTGAACTTCGATGGTGTCCGTGCCGTATTCGAGTTCGTAGGTGGCGGAAGTGGTGTCGGCGGGGAGTTTGTTGGGTTTGCGGAGGGGGATGAAACCGCAGTCGAGTTCACAGGCGACGGCGGAGGCGAAGACGAAGCCGCGGGACTCCACGGCGGCGACGGCGGTGAGGCCGACCTGGCGATAGGGGGCGGCGAGGGCATGGACGGCGGCCTTGAGGGCCGCGGGGTCGCCGAGCAGCGGGGTGATGTCTTTAAAGAGGATGCCGGGCTTCGGGAAGTCGGGGATGTCGCGGATATACGCCGTTAGGTCAAGGGACATTGAGATGCTCGGCAGCGCTGAGGTCGGGCCATAGTAAAACGCTGGCGCCAAACAGCGGATAGAATCTCACGGAGATTGATCGGGCTGCGAAGGACGTTCAAATGCCGGCATACACGTATGAATGCGAGACCTGCCAGGACGTGTTTGACGTTCGGCGGTCGATGACCGACGACAGCCCGGTGGTTTGCACGACGTGCGCCGGTAGCCGTGTGCGGCAGGTGTATTTCGCACCGGCGATGGTGGGGCGGGCTTCGTCCGGCTCGACGAGCCGGGCGCAGGCGGCGAATGCCGCGTACATGAACGGTGGCGGCGGGGGCTGCGGAAGCTCCTGCGGATGTCACTAGCGGACACAGCGAGTTAGGTAGGACCGCCGGAAACGTCTCTTGCGCCGCGGGGCGTGGCGCCCCGGGGTTTCGGTGGGTTAGGCGGCGGTTTCACGCTCACGGCCAAGTTGTGCTCTGCCCATGCCGGCAAAGAGACCCTCCACCGCACCTGTGAGCTGCGCCTGGCCCTTATCAAGGCCCGCCACACGGGTTTCAAGTGCCTTCGTGTCTTCTCGGGCGGCGGCAATCTCCGCCTTCAATTCACTATGTGAGGCGTTGATCTCTGCCTTCAGCTCACTGCGCATGGCAGTCATGTCGGACCGTAGACCACGGTAGAGCGCGACGTTGACGCTGACGACCCCGCCCAGGCCGATCAGCATCGCCGCGCCTACGCTCAAGATTCCGATCAGTTCCGGGCTCATCCCGTCAACCTGTCGTGCGTTGGGCGGATACGAGCAGTCTAGCGGTCGACGTGCGCCGCGCCGTGGGGGTTCCTGGACTCAAAGAATCGCTGGACGTGATCG
>DAOUIX010000233.1:0-4777 GCA_034423235.1 Chloroflexota bacterium
GTCCTGCAGCGTTTCGACGAGCGCGCGGAGGGCGGTCAGGGGCGTGCGCAGTTCGTGGGAGACGTTGGCGACGAAGTCGCGGCGCACGGTTTCGGTGTGGCGAAGGTCGGTGAGATCGCGGAGGAGCACGAGGCGCTGACGGAGGCCCGGCAGGCCGAGGGGGACGGCGATGGCGTGGACTTCGCGCTCGGTTGCTCCGACGGTCAGGAGGCGGGCGGCAGGCTGCTCGGCCGACGTGGGTGAACGGATGAATTCGACGAGGTCGACGTCGCGGAGCGCGTCGGGCAGCGAGGCCTGGCCTTCCATGCGAGATCGGACATCAAGCATGTCGCCGGCGGCCTGATTGACGAGGCTGACGGTGTCGTCTGTTTCGACGATGACGACGCCGTCGGTCATTGAGGCCAGCACGGTTTCCAGGCGGGCGTGGTCGTGCTCCAAGGCGCGGGATTCGGCCTGGAGGGCCTCGGTGGTGTCCGCGACTGCCATGGTCAGGTCGCGGACTTCGGGTCCGCCGGCGCGCGGGAAGGGTTCGGGGCCCTCGGCGGACAGGAGACTCTCGGTGGAGCGCTGAACCTGGCGGAGGGCGCGGACTTCGCGGTTCATCAGGCCGGCGGTAAGGCCAGCGGCCAGCGGTGCGCCGAGGGCGGCGGCGACGATCAAGGGGATCGCGAGATCGCCTCGGCCTTCGGGGTCAGTTCCGAGGGCGAGGGCGATGCCTGCAATAAGCACGGCGGTCAGCACGCCCGCGGCAGCCGCGAGGGCGGCGCGGGCGCGCAAGCCGCGGCTGGGCCGCATCAGCCGACAAACCGGTAGCCGACGCCGCGGACGGTCTCGATGCGGGTGGGGTTGGAGGGATCGTCTTCGATCTTGCGGCGGATCCCGCGGACGTGGACGGGGACGGTGCGGGTGTCGCGGGTGAAGGCGTCGCCCCAGACGTGTTCGAGCAGTTGCTCCGCGGAGTAGACGCGTTCGCGGTTGCGCATGAGGAACTCAAGGAGGTCGAACTCTTTGGGTTTCAGGCGGATGGGCTGCTCGCGGAGGGTGACCTGGCGGGTGGCGCGGGAAAGGGAGAGTTCGCCGGCTTCGATGGTGTCGCGGGCGGGGGCGCCGGCGTGCCGGATTTCTTCCTGGAGCAATTCGCGCCGGCGCAGCATGGCCTTGACGCGGGCGATGAGTTCGCGCATGGAGAAGGGCTTGGTCATGTAGTCGTCGGCGCCGATTTCGAGGCCGACGACGCGGTCGATTTCGTCGTCGCGGGCGGTGAGCATGAGGACCGGGACCGCGCTGGTGCGGCGGATCTGACGGCAGACCTCGAAGCCGTCCATGCCGGGGAGCATGAGGTCGAGCACGACCATGTCGGGTCGGGTGGCGTTGGCGAGGTCGAGGGCGCGTTCGCCGTCGGAAGCCATTTCGACGTCATAGCCCTGGCGGCGGAGGTTGTAGGCGATGGTGCGGGCCAGGCTTGCTTCGTCCTCGACGATCAGGACCCGGGCCACAGTGGTTCTCCGCGCGCGCCCGGCGGTCGGGCGGGCTGCCTGCGGGTATCAACTATACGAATGGACGCGGCGGGCACTCTTGCCGGAGCCCGGGCTCTTCAACGCCTGTCAGTCCAGATTCGAGAAGGGCAATTGCAGCGGGAGGCGTGACCGGCAGTGCTGAGGAGTTGCGATACTGCGGGCGTTGGCCTCACTGAGGGCTGCGCGTGGCACTTGCCAATGCCGACATCAGGCTGAGCCGGTTCAATCCGCTGCCGAGAATCCTGGCGTTCGATGACTTTGACGACGGGCTGCACGGGTGGTGTGAGCTGGTTGGGAATCACAACGGCGATCTGAACGAGCTGCAGCCGGTCTTCAGCGACATGCGGCCGGCACAGCTGAGCACGTGCACGTACTTCGACCTGGGAACGCACGGGGCGGTGGACGGAACGTATTCGATGAAGCTGGCGACGCGTCCGCGCAAGTTTCACCAGGCGGTGGCGATCAAGCGGCTGACGTCGGCGGCGGACGGGTTGGTGCAGTTCGAGGCGTGGTTTACGTATAAGGCGGAGCAGACGTTTGGGTCCCAGGATGCGGGTGCGCGGGCGTGGGACGGGAACTATCACCCGTCCGAGGCGCACTTCGGGTCGTTCACGCTGTGGAATGACATCTGCGAGGGCACCAAGCCGCGGGACCGCTATCACGCGGCGCTGCGCTACGAGAACACGAACGAAGAGGGTGAGTTCACGCAGCGGTGGCTATACAAAACGGGCCTGCACCCGACGACGCGGATGCTGCGAGAAGGGTTCGACTCGAACCAGAACGACGTGCACGTGGCGAAGCCGGACATGTGGGCGCCGATACCCGGCGGCGACCAACAGCTTTGCTTCAACGAGGTGCCGACCAAGGTGAACTGGCACTACCTGCGCTGGCTGTTCGATCTGTCGACGCGACGGAACACGGAGTTGCAGGTGAATGATCTGACGATGGACCTGCGGGAGATCCCGGTGTTGCGCTTTGACGAGGGGTACTGGGGCATCAACCGGCTGTTGAACCTTTGCATGGACGTGCGTACGACGAGCAACGTGCGGAATTTCCTGTACCTGGACTCCGTCGTGATCTCGGCGGACTGGTAGGCGGGCATGCGGCATTCGTTTACCGCGGTCATCGAGAAGAACGCGACGTTTCATGAGGATTTCGAGACGGAGCCGTATGAGTGCGCGTGGGCTTCGGAGGCGCGGTGGTTTGTTCACGTGGCGGAGCTGGAAGGTGACGGGGCCAGCCTGAGCGCCCGGGTGCAGGTGTCGCCGGATGGGCTGTTCTGGTGCGATGAGGGGTCGGCGTTTGAGCCGATTTCGGGGCCGGGGATGTATTCGCTAGCGGTGAGGGACTTTGGCGGGTGGTTGCGGTTGGATTGCGGGCTGGCGGGGGCGAAGACCAAGGTCAGGTTGATGATCTACCTGGCGCTGAAGGAGTAAGAGGTTCGGGGGTGGTTTCTGAGACGCCCCAGCTGGTTTTCACGAAGGATTCTCCGTTGCGGGTGAGCGGAAGGGAGTGAGGTCGATGAGAGCCGTTGTGTATGACGAGGTTGGTGGGCCGGAGGTGCTGCACCTGGCGGAGGTGCCGACGCCTAAGCCTGCCGCGGACGAAGTGGTGGTGCGGGTGCTGGCGGTGGCGGTGGACTTTATCCAGTTGCACATCCGTCATGGGGGATCGGGGCGGATCGGATCACCCAAGGAGCCGGCGTATGGGTTGGCGCCGCTGCCGCGGATTCCTGGCGGAACGGCCTGCGTGGAAGTGGTGGAGTGCGGCGCGGCAGTAACAGACATTGAGGTCGGCGAACGGCACCTGGCGGGCGGGTTGCGGCCCGGGTCGTACGTGGAATACGGAGTGGTTTCGGCCGGCAGTCTTTCGTTGGGAACCCCGGAGGCACCGGGTCCGACGGCGATGCCCGCGAACTTCGGCCCGGTGGAGGCGGCGGCGTTCGACTATGCGCCGGTGGCGTACCACACGTTGCGAATGGCGGCAGGGTTATCCGCGGGCGAGACAGTGCTGATTCACTCGGCGGCGGGCGGGACCGGGGTGCTGGCCGTACAACTGGCGAAGCACTTTGGCGCGACGGTAATCGGCGTGGCAAGCAGCGACGCGAAGCTTGACCTGGTGCAGTCGCTTGGGGCCGATCACACGATCAACTCACGGACCGCCGACGTGATTGAGGAAACGCTGCGGCTGACGGATGGCGAGGGCGTAAACGTGGTTTGGGATCCCGTGGGCGGCGACGTGTTCGAGCAGAGTCCGCGCGCGATGGCCGAGGGCGGGCGGCTGGTGAGCCTGGGGTCGAACTCGTTCACCGGGACGGGAACGGTTGAGTTCTGGTCGTTCTGGGTGAAGAACCTGCGGCTGATTGGCTGGGGCGGACGCAGCAATGCGGACGCGCACTCGCCGGCGATCATGCGGGAGTTGATCGAGCTGGCCGAGGCGGGGCGGTTGCGGCCGGTGGTGGGCGGGACGTATCCGTTCGCGGACGCAGCGGCGGCGCATGCGGCGATCGAGGCACGGAGGCCGATTGGGAAGGTTGTGCTGGTGCCGTAGGCGGAGAAGCCGAGGCCAAGAGCTCCGGCCCCGGTTCGGCAGCCGCCGTCAGATTCGGATGACTTATAGCGAGTTTAGGAAGTTTATGGTTTGACGATAAACTCTCTAGCTTCCGTAAACACCCCTGCCGGGACTCGATTCTCACTCCCTACGAGTTGCACCTGATCATCACCAGGACGCAGGGCTATCCGTGTTTTCTGCAGGAGTGGGGCAAGCAGACGTGGGACGTTGCCGAGACGTCGCCCATAACAGCAGCCGATGTTGAAGCCGCATCGATTCTTGCCGTTGCCGGACTCGAATCAGAGTTTTTTCCTGGTGAGATTCGACCGGCTGACGCCCTCGGAAAAGCGTTACTTGCGTGCGATGGCGGAGCTTGGACCGGGACCGCTACGCTCCGGCAGCGTCGCCGAGGTGCTGAGGCGGCGCGCGACTTCTCTAGGTCCCACTCGGAGCCAGCTGATCAACAAGGGCATGGTCTGGAGTCCGAGCTACGGCGATACCGCCTTCACCGTGCCGATGTTTGACGAGTTCATGCGGCGGATCATGCCGAGACTCTCCTGGCAGCAGGCCTGAGCGTGTCTAGGATAGGCGCAGGATGGCACCGCGTAGTCCAGCCTGACTAAAGGTTAGATGCAGGCCGCCTCAAACGCTGCCGTCGATGATGATGTCGAGGAGGGTGGGGCCGTTGTGGTGGAGGGCTTGGGTTAGGG
>DAOUIX010000234.1:0-30126 GCA_034423235.1 Chloroflexota bacterium
ACACCGGAGCCCACGCCGGAGCCCACGCCGACGCCCCAGCCCGAGCCCACACCGACACCGGAGCCGACTCCAACGCCGGAGCCCACCCCCGAACCCACGCCGGAGCCAGTCCAGCCGCTGACAAGCACGACGGTTGGGGTGGATGGCGTTTCGCCACTCGTGACGCCCAACAATGACTTCTACCGGATTGACACGGCGTTCTCGATTCCCCGGGTTGACGTCAATAGCTGGCGGCTCAACATCACAGGCTTGGTGGAGCGTCCGTTCAGCATTTCCTTCTCTGAACTGCTGGGGCTCTCGGTGTTTGAGGAGTTCATCACGCTGTGCTGCGTCTCCAACGAAGTGGGCGGCGAATTGATCGGCAATGCGACGTGGCAGGGGGTGCCGATATGGCACCTAATCAATCATGCCGGGGTGAAGCCTGAAGCTACCCAGATCGTTGGACGGTCGGTTGACGGCTTTACGGTGGGATTTCCGCGCGACGTGGCGTTCGATGGACGTCCGGCCCTGGTTGCGGTGGGCATGAACGGCGAGCCGCTGCCGTTCAAGCACGGCTTTCCGGCGCGCCTGATCGTGTCAGGCCTGTATGGCTATGTGTCCGCCACGAAGTGGCTCCAGGAGATTGAACTGACAACCTGGGAAGGGTTCAACGGCTACTGGATCCCGCGAGGGTGGTCGAAGCGAGGTCCCGTGAAGACGCAGTCCCGGATCGACGTGCCAAGGCCCGGAGCGGCGGGAATCAAGCCTGGGCGGCAGCCGATTGCCGGCGTGGCGTGGGCGCAGAACCGCGGCATCAGCAAGGTGGAGGTGCAGATCGACGGCGGTGACTGGCAGGAAGCGAGGCTGGCGTTGCCGATCAGCCAGCACACCTGGGTGCAGTGGGTCCACGAATGGGACGCCACCCCAGGGCCCCACGTGGCCCGGGTGCGCGCAACTGACGCCACCGGCACGACGCAACCCGAAGGTCCCCGGCCGCCAGCGCCAAACGGCGCCGAAGGCTGGCATCGAGTCAACTTCCAGGTGGCCGACGGATGAGCATTGTCGTGAGAAACCGCGCCGGGGGTAGGTACGGCCAATCGGCGCCCTGGAGCCGGCGGGTGCGTTTTGCTCAGCTCGCACGGAGCGGGGGGATGTCCGCTGCCGGCCAAGCCGCCAGCGACTTCCTCCGTGCCACCGCGGCGCGCTTCCGCAGGTACCTGTCCGAACCGGACGTGACGATCTGGAGTGATGCGGGATTCCGGCGTATGTACGTTGCGGTCGTGTCTAAAGGGAGTTGGCCCTAGCCTTCGCGACGACTCCGGTCCCACGCGGTACCGAGGGCTACACCCACGGCCACGCCAATGGCCACGCCGACGCCGACGTTGCCGACCAGCGCGCCCAGGCCCGCGCCCACGCCAGCTCCGAGCGCGATGCCCAGACCGATCTTCCTCCCTGTCGTCCTATCTGCACCCATGCTGGGTCGCCTCCTTCGGGATCCGCAGCTTCATGAGACGAATCACGATAGGCGCTCAGGCTCCGGCGATGCGTTGGACGTCACCCACGGTGATGAACAGCACCAGCGTCAGGAGCACCACGATTCCAACGAAGTGGAAGGCGGCTTCGCGGCGGGGAGGGACCCGGCGGCCCGTGAGAAGCTCGACCAACGCAAAGATCAGACGGCCACCGTCCAGGCCGGGCCACGGCAGCAGGTTGAGCAGACCGATTTGCGCCGTGAGGAAGGCGGCCAGGACGAAGACGATCTCGAGGCCTTGCCGCGCCGCGATCCCGACGGTCTGGACGATGCCGACCGGACCGGCCAACTCCAAGGGCTGCGTGCCAGCGATGGCTTCGCCGATAACCCTCGGCAGCAAGAGCAGGGCGTCCCAGGTTCGTTGCAAGGCGCGGGGGACGGCAACGTGTATGGGGGCGGGACCGACCGTTGCTCGCAAGCGAATACCCAGCGCGCCCTCGCCCGGCGGGGGATTGAGGCGCGGGGCGGCGAGGACGGCAACTTCGGTGTCCTGGCGTCTGACGACGATGGTGACTTCCCGCCCGGCGACGGTGGTGACGGCGTCGCGAACGTCCGCCGGCGTCGCGATCTCGCGCTCGCCGATGCGCAGGAGCTGGTCGCCTTCGCGCAGGCCCGCTTGAGCGGCGGGCGAGTCCGGGACGACGCCGGCAACCACGCTGCCCGTTACGTCGGCAATCATGGCCGCGACCAGGAAGAACAGGGGTGTCAGCAGGACGTTCATGAGCGGTCCGGCCAGCAGAATCACGCCGCGCTGCCAGGCGGGGCGAGTCGTAAAGCTGCCCGGCGCGTCGAACTCGTCACTCTCGCCAGTCATCCGCACGTAGCCACCCAAGGGCAGGGCATTGAGCGCATAGCGGGTGGCGCCGATGCGGACACGCACCTGCTCCTGGCCATCCGCAGCTCGATAGGTCTCAATGAAGGCTTCGCGCCCGGCGGCGTCGGCGAGCAGGGTGGCGGCGTCAGTACGGTCAAGGGCGACCACAGGGATTGACATTCCCGCAAGATCGGTGGCGTCCTCGATGGAGAGTGGCTCGGCGACTACGAGCCCCGTCGCGGAACTGGCGACCGCGTGGGCGGCGTCCGCCCGCAGATAGGCGCCGGCACCGTCGAGGACCACGACTGACCTGGCGAGGTTTGCGGCGGGATCGCCGCTCCAGAGGCGAACCAGGCGCCCGTCCACGTTAATCGGATCCGGCGTAAGCCGAACCGCGTCGTACGAATTTCCACCGCGCAGCACGGACCGAAGACGCGGTGGGAAGCCGATGGCGAACTCCTTGACGTGGACGCCGTATCTGCGAGCGGCAACGAAATGCCCGAGTTCATGAAAGAAGACGATGACGCTCAGCACAAGCAACGCCAACGGCAGCGTGACCAGCAGGCCCGCCTCGCTGTTGAGGAGGGCCTCCAGCGGGCTCACGCGTCAGCCAGGCGCGCCCGTACGAATTCGAATCCAGACCGGTGCGCCGCCAGCGCCGCATTCAGGTCGTCGAGCGGGGCCGATGGAATGGCATCCATCGCGGCCCGTACCGCGTCGGTCATTGCGCCAAACGGTCCACCGCCGTCGATGAACCAGGCGGTGGCGGCATCGTCGGCGCCGCAGAGGGTGGCGGGGGCCGTCCCGCCAGCCGTGCCGGCCGCGCGCGCCAGCGCCAGGAGCGGAAACCTCCGCTCGTCCGGCTGCTCGAAGGTCAGGCGTGAGAGCGTGCGCAGGTCCAGGGGCGCATGCGCCTCCGGCAGGCGCTCGGGGAAGCCGAGGGCGTACTGAATCGGCAGCCGCATGTCCGGCACTCCAAGTTGGGCCTTCATAGAAGCGTCATGGAATTCAACCATGGAATGCACGATGGATTCGGGATGAACGATTACGTTAATGGCCTGGTAGGGCACTTGAAACAGCCAATGGGCTTCGATGATTTCGAGACCCTTGTTGAGCAGGCTGGCCGAGTCAACGGTGATCTTTGCGCCCATGTCCCAGTTTGGGTGCTCCAACGCTTCCGCGACGGTGGCCGTCCGAATGTCGGGCAGGTTCCAGGTTCGGAACGGTCCACCCGAGGCCGTGAGGATGAGGCGACGTACGCTTTCGGGCGACTCGCCGACCAGACACTGCCAGATCGCGCTGTGTTCGCTGTCGATGGGGAGAATCTGGGCCCCGGACAAACTGGCCAGCCCGCGGAAGAGGCCACCGCCCATGACGAGCATTTCCTTGCTGGCCAGGGCGACATTGTTACCAGCACGCAGGGCGCGTTCGGTGGGACGGAACCCCGCATCGCCGACCGTGGCCACGACGACAATGTCGGCCTCGGGCAGGCCGGCCATGTCGGCCATTCCGCCGGGATAGGGAAGGCGCTCGGTTCCAACGGGCCAGTCGCCGGCGGCGGGGTCGAGCTGGCGGACACAGGCGAGGGGAGCCCCGAACTCGCGAATCTGCCGGTAGAGCAGGTCGCAGTTCGAGCCGCAGGCCAGCCCCAGTACTTCAAAGCGGTCCGGCTGGGCGCGCACGACCTCCAGCGTCTGGACGCCAATGGATCCAGTGGACCCCAGGATCACGACGCGCCTGGGGCGCGAGGAGCAGTCGGACGCCGTCGTTGACATCAGGCCACAAGCCAGGCGAACGCAAAGACGGCCGGCGCCACGAAGAGCAGCGCGTCCAGCCTGTCCAGCATGCCGCCGTGCCCGGGGATCAGCCGGCCGGAGTCCTTTTGCCCGGTATCACGCTTGAGCATGGACGCCACCAGGTCGCCCGCTTGCGCGGCAAGGCCCCACAGGAATCCCAAGGGAATCGCCAGCCACCAGGCGTACCCCAGGATCGGCGCAAAGACGCCGACGACGATGACCGCCGCGACAAGTCCGCCCGCCACGCCCTCCCAGGTCTTGCGAGGTGACAGGTGGGTCATGAAGCCACGGCGTCCAAGGCCGCGGCCGACGATGTATCCGAAGGTGTCGTAGGCCCAGGTGACGGCAAAGGCCAGCGCGACCCACCAGAAGCCGTCGGGCAACTCTCGAAGCAGCACCAGGAATCCCAGCAGTCCGCCGGCGTAGACTGCGGATGCCAATGCCAGCCCCCAACTGTTGAACCTCCCGTACATGCGGGGATGCCAGAGCTGGCGCAGCAGGGTGTAGGCAGCCACCACACCGATGGCCAGGTCGGCCCAGTGTCGATGTTCGGAGGGCACGACCCAACGCGCCACCAGACCGGCGGCAAGGAGCGCCCCGGCTCCGCGTGACACTCGAAGTCCGCTGCTGGCATACAGCGTGCCCATCTCGAATGCGATTACGGCAGCCGCCAGCGCCATGGGAATCGCCAGCGCCACAGGATGCCACCACGCCAGGGCGAGAACGGCCGGCGCCAGAACCAGGGCGCTGGCGACCCGAACAGCGAGGGGCGTCAGGCGTCGCTCGCCACGCCAGGGGCGGCCACAGGGACGCGCCCGAAGCGGCGCTGCCGCGAACCGAAGTCGGCCAGCGCGCGCTCGAACGCTTCGCTGGTGAAGTCGGGCCAAAGCGTTGGGGAGAAGTAAAACTCGGTGTAAATCGACTGCCAGACGAGAAAGTTGCTGGAGCGCTGATCGCCGCCGGTGCGAATCAGCAGGTCGGGATCAGGCTGTCCGGCGGTGTACATGGCGCCGCTTACCAGGTCTTCGGTAACAACGTCCGGCCGGACGCCGTCGCGGATCAGGTTGCGAAGCGCCCGAACGATCTCGGCACGTCCGCCGTAGTTGAAGGCAATGTTCAGGTCGAGCGCGTCGTGGTGGGCGGTTTGCCGCACGATGTCCTGAACCGCGACACGGTCCAACAGCGGCAGCGTCTCAACCTCGCCAAGTACGCGGATTCGCACACGTTGCTCGAAGATCATGGAACGCTCGGCTTCGAGGCGCTCGGGGATCAGATCCATCAGAAAACTGACCTCGTCCGCCGGCCGGTCCCAGTTCTCGGTGGAGAACGCGTAAATGGTGAGGACGCGGACACCGTAGTCGATACAGGCAGCGGCGATGTCCCGCACGCGCCGGGCACCTTCGCGATGACCGGCCTGCCGCTCCAGTCCGCGCTGCTGGGCCCAGCGGCCGTTGCCGTCCATGATGATTGCGACGTGCGCCGGCACCCTTCCGCACTCAGCGCTCAGACCTGCATCACCTCGGCTTCCTTCTGCCGGCTCAGTTCATCAATCGCGGCGACGTACTTATCCGTTACGTCCTGGAGTCGCGATTCGGAACGCCGGAGATCGTCCTGGGACGCTTCCTTTTCACGGACAAGTTCGCGCAGGTCGTCATGCACATCGCGCCGAACGTTGCGAACGGCCACTTTTGAATCCTCGGCGCGCTGGCGAACGATACGGACCAGGTCACGACGGCGGTCTTCGCTGAGCTGCGGGATCGGCAGGTGGATCACATTGCCGTCATTCGACGGCGTAATGCCGAGATCCGACGTGAGCAGGGCTCGCTCGATGTCTGGGAGGGCGGCCTTGTCCCAGGGTTGCACGACCAGCAAGCGCGCCTCGGGCGCGGAGATCCCGGCAATCTGCTTGAGGGGCGTTGGCTGGCCGTAGTAGGACACGCTGAGGTCTTCGATCAGCGCCGGGGACGCGCGGCCGGTGCGAATGCCGGCCAAGTCGTGACGGAAGTGAGCGACCGCCTGGCCCATACGCCGCTCGCCGTCCAGCAGGAATTCGTCAATCATCGTCGGTTCAAGCCGCCACGAGCGTGCCGACCTGGTGGCCGGCCAGGGCACGTACCAGGCTGCCCTCGTCCTCCAGCCGAAATACGATGATGGGCAGGTTGTTGTCCATGCAGAGGCTGAAGGCGGTGGCGTCGAGAATCTTCAGGCCGTTGTTGAGGGCCTCAAGATAGGTAGTGCGTTCGATCCGGGTGGCGTCGGGGTTGGTCATTGGGTCGTCAGTGTACGCGCCGTCCACTTTGGTGGCCTTGAGGAGGGCTTCGGCGCCGATCTCCATGGCGCGGAGCGCGCCGGCCGTGTCGGTGGTGAAGTAGGGATTACCACTGCCGGCGGCGAAGATGACAAGCCGGCCGGCTTCCAGGTGTGCGACGGCCTTGCGGCGAATGTATGGCTCGGCGACTTCGCGCATTTCGATCGCGGTTTGCACACGGGTTGGGATGTCGAGCCGCTCGATGGCCTCCTGGAGCGCCAAGGCGTTCATTACCGTGCCGAGCATGCCGATGTAGTCGGCAGTTGCCCGATTGATGTTCTTGTGCTCGCCGCCTCGCCAGAAGTTGCCGCCACCGACCACCACAGCAAGTTCCACGCCGAGTTCAAGTGCTTCGACGATCCGCGCGGCCAGCGCCTGCACAGCAAGCGGGGCGATGCCAAAGGCTCGGTCACCCGCCAGTGATTCCCCACCGATTTTCAGGAGGACGCGGCGATACTTCAGGGCGGGTCTCGCCATCGGGCCTCCTGTGCGAGTCGGCGTGCGGCTGTCGTCAGATCTCGAAGCGGCTGAAGCGACCGACTTGGATGTTCTCGCCCAGCTTGGCGACGGCGGCCTGGATGACTTGCTCCACGGTCAGCGATCCGTCGCGGAACCATGGTTGGGTGAGAAGGGCCGGACTGTCATCGTCGGGGTCCGGCTCATCGTCGCTCACGCGCGTTGGCGCCATGGCCGCGATATGCATGGCGAGGTCGCGAGCAAGGGTGGTGAAGTCCTCGGTGCGGGCGACGAAGTCGGTTTCGCAATTGAGTTCGAGCAGCGCGCCGAGCGGGCGGCTGGGATGCACGTAGGCGGTGACGAGGCCTTCCCTGGTTTCGCGATCGGCTCGCTTGGCGGAGAACTGCGAGCCGCGCTGGCCCAGGAGTTCGCGGGCTTTGTCGAGATCGCCCTGGGCGTCCTCGATGGCGCGCTTGACGTCCATCACGCCCGCGCCGGTTTCGTAGCGCATCGCGCGAATGTCGGCGACGGATGCCTTGTGCGCCATAGGGGTCAACCTTCCTGGTTGCGCGGACGTGCGGGTGCGTCGCCACCGCCGGAGCCGGGGCCGCGCTGTTGGGGACGGGGCCGCCCTCGGGGTCGAGACGCGCCGTCGCCTGAACGAGGGGGGCGGTCGTTGGGCCGGCGCCGGCCGCCGCGAGCCTGCGGCGGCGGCCGGCGACGGCCTCGCAGGGCGCCCTGCCGGTCAGCGGACGGAGCCGCGGCAGCCGCCGAGGAGTCCCCGGCATGCTCAGCCGCACCTTGCCGCACGTTTCCGGCCTGGCTGGCCGCGGCGAGCATGGCCGCCTCAATGTCGTCGGCCGTTTCGCCTGCGGCTTCGGCCCGTGCGGCGGCGGCGAGCGCGGCCTGGGCCTCCCGCGCGAGTTGCGCCTCGCGCTCGGCCTGTCGGTTCCGGAACTCTTCCTGGCCCGCCAACACGGCGTCGGCCACGATCGTCGTTACGGCGGTGATGGAACGAATGGCGTCGTCGTTGCCTGGAATCACATAGTCCACGGCGTCCGGATCGCAGTTGGTGTCAACGATGGCGACGATTGGAATATCCAGCTTGCGGGCTTCGGTGATGGCGTTGGATTCGCGCTTGGGATCAATGACGAAGAGTGCGGTCGGCAGCCGCGACATGTGCTTGATGCCGCCCATTTTCTTGGTGACGCGGGCCAGTTCAACCCGCAGGCGCTGACCTTCCTTCTTGGAGAGCGTGTCGAACTCGCCGGCGGCCTCGCGGGCTTCAAGCTCCCGCAGGCGTTGCAGACGTGCGCGCAACGTCTCGAAATTAGTGAGCGTGCCGCCGAGCCAGCGGTGCTGGACATAGTGGGCGCCACAGCGTTCCGCCTGCTCACGCACGACTTCCTGGGCCTGGCGCTTGGTTCCAACAAAAACGACCTGGCCGCCGCTGGCGGCGGTGGCGCGCATGAAGGCGGTAGCTCGGTCAAGCGCTCGAACGGTGTGCTGAAGGTCAATGATGTGGACGCCGCCCCGCGCGCCGAAGATGAACTGCGCCATCTTGGGGTTCCAGCGCGGCGTTCGGTGGCCAAAGTGCACACCCGCGGCGAGTAAATCTCGCATGGAGGCTGCCGGCATATACGTTCCTGCCTCTCTCCGTCCTTTAGTTGTCCTCCGCTGCCGTCATTCACATGCGGGACCGCGGATCGCGGCAGGACCCCGGGGCGTCGGGCAGCGTGTGTATTCGCCGGGAGGAACCGGGCGTGCGCCAAGCATATCGCACGAGTGTCGAGCGGACGGTTTCAGCGTGTGCGGCGGCGCGCCCCGGTCCGCCGGCGCCGGCGGCCACCCTGGGCCGCCACGCGCTCGGCTCGGGCGGCGAGCAGCGTCACGGCTTCATCAAGCGTAACGGAGGCCGGGTCGCGACCCCTGGGCACGGTGGCGTTGAGTTCGCCGTCGGTGACGTAGGGGCCGTAGCGTCCGTCGCGGACCGTAATGGGCGCGTTGGAAGCCGGATGCGCGCCAAGCTCAGCAAGCGGGGCCGCCTGGCCACGCCGCCGGCGCGGCTGCTTTGGCGCGTTGAGCAGGTCCAGGGCCTCGGCCAGTTCAATGGACGCCAGCTTGTCGTAACGCGCGTCGCCATCGCCGGGGAGACTGCGGGACTCTTTACCGCACTTGACGTAGGGACCGTAGGGACCGTCCTGAACGGTGACTCGCGCCCGGCTCTCGGGATGTGCGCCCAGCACCCTGGGGTAGGCCAACATGTCCAGGGCCTGCTGCAAGGTCAATGTTTCCGGCTTGTACATAGGCCATACGCTGGTTGTCTTTGGTCGCTTGCGGCCACGGCCCTGACTTTGGCCGAGCTGGAGATAGGGGCCCAGACGCCCGGACTTGAGAAAGACGGGAAGGCCGGAGTCGGGGTCGGAACCCAGCGGCTCGTCGCCGCTGGCTGCCTTGGCCAGCAGGTCCGCGGCGACCTCGGCGGTCAACTGGTCAGGCGGCAGGTCGTCCGGCGCCTGGGCGCGCGCGCCACTCTCCACCGCCTCGAGGTAGGGGCCGTAGCGTCCGATGCGAACGGCGATCCGGGATCCATTGGCGCCGTGCAGCGGGATTGTGCAGACGGCGCGCGCGTCGATGGCCTCCTGGCTGGAGTCAATGCGTTGACGCAGCCCGTCGCTGAGCATTTTCTCGCCGCCGTTGGGCGACTCGCCTGGTGAGCCGTTGTAGAAGGCGGACAACCACGGCAATGGGTCGAGGGAGCCGTCGGCAACGCGGTCCAGTCCGTCTTCCATGCGGGCGGTGAACCGGGAATCGACAAGCTCGGGGAAGTGCGATTCCAGCAGTTGGATGACGGCGAAGGCGTTCCAGTGCGGGACCAAGGCGCCGTCCTTGCGCTCAACATACTTGCCCTGGACGGTTTCGAGGATCGTGGCGTAGGTGGAGGGACGACCGATACCGAGCCGCTCGAGTCCGCGGATGAGACTGGCTTCGGTCCAGCGGTCGGGTGGGCGGGTTTCGCGGCGGCCGACGTCGATGGCGTGGACCTGGAGCGCATCGCCCTGGGCCATGTCGGGCAGCACGCGCTCGTTGCCGCGTTCGCCAGCGTAGACCCGCAGAAAGCCGTCGAATACGACGATTTGACCGTTGGCCTGAAAAACGGCCCTGCCATGCTCACCCGCAGCGGCAGCAATTTGCGCCCGGGTCTGTTCGAATCGGGCGTCCCGCATCTGCGAGGCGAGCGTGCGCTGCCAGATGAGCCGGTACAGGCGGCGGCCGTCGGCGTCGACGTCGGCTCCCAAGTCGTCCGGATGTCGAAACTGCTCGCCAGCCGGTCGGATGGCCTCGTGGGCTTCCTGGGCGCGATCGGAGCCGGCACGGTAGCGGCGCGGACGCTCGGGCAGGTAGTCGCCTTCACGTCCCTTGGGGACTTCGGACCGGACCGCGGCACGGGCCGCGTCAATTGCCTGCGCGGACAGCGCGGGCGAGTCGGTGCGCATATACGTGATGTAGCCGTTTTCGTAGAGCTGTTGCGCGACGCGCATGGTCTGGCGCGGGGAGAAGCGCAGGCGGGTGGAAGCGGCGCGCTGGAGGGTGGAGGTGATGAACGGCGGCTGCGGGCGGCGGGTACGGGGGCGCCTGGTGACGTCGGCGACTTGAAAGGCCGCGTCGGCCAGCGCCTGGATGATGGCCTGTGCCTCGGCCTCGGGCAGCAGGCGAGCCCTGGCACCCGACTTGAGGTTGCCGGTGTCGGGGTCGAAGTCGGAGGCGGTGGCCAGGTTTTGGCCGTCGAGGCTCAGCAGGCGGGCCTCGAACGCGGCATCGGGGTCGTCCACCGGACCGAGCGTGGCGGTGGGGATGCAGTAAGCGGCGGAAACGAAGGTCATGCGCTCGCGTTCGCGCTGCACGATCAGCCAGAGCGCGGGGGTTTGCACGCGGCCCGCAGACAGGCCGCTGCCGACCTTCTTCCAGAGAACGGGCGACACGAGGTAGCCGATCAGGCGGTCGAGGACGCGTCGCGACTCCTGGGCCTGGACGAGCCGCTGGTCAATCTCGCGGGTGTGCGAGAGCGCTTCGGTGATGGCCGAGCGGGTGATTTCGTGGAAGACGAGGCGGCGCGCGGGCGTGCGGGGCTTCAGGACTTCCACCAGGTGCCAGGCAATGGCCTCGCCTTCGCGGTCTTCGTCCGTGGCCAGGAGGAGCTGGCCGGCACCCTTGAGTTCGCGTCTCAGGTCAGCCACGACGCGCTTCTTGCTAGTCGGAATTATGTAAACCGGACGGAATCCCTCGTCCACGTCCACGGCGAGCGTGGCCCAATCCTTGCCCTTGAGACTCTTAGGTACTTCGGCCGCGCTGGACGGCAAGTCGCGGATGTGGCCGACGGAGGACGCGACGGTGTAGCCGTCGCCCAGGTAGCGCTTGATGGTGCGCGCCTTGGCGGGGGACTCAACGATAACCAGGGTATTCCCGGTGGAGTCTTGGCGTGTTGAAGGGCGTCGGGCGGCCATGTGTCAGGGTGGCGGATGGCTTCGCCCAGTTTGGGCGAGTTGCGTGCGGCGCTCAGCATAAGGCGTCATGTCAAGCGCCACGGCAGCGCGACGCCCCAGTACCTTGCCATTGCAATTAGTTCGGGGCGCGATGCGGCAGCGTCGGCCGGCGATCAGACCAGCAATGGCGACAGGAACCGCTGGGCCAAAACCAGGCCGTTAAGCGCGTGGTGGGCGTCGGTTTGGGAGGTCCAGAAGGCGTCCTCGTGCTCTACGACGAGCGCCCCGTCAAAGCCGACCTCAAGCAGCGCGGTGATGTAGGCCGGCCAGTCAACGACACCGAATCCAGGAATCCGAAAACGGTAGGTGCCCTGTCCGACGCGTCCGCGTTCGGTGCCGATGACGCCGTACTGGTAAAGAGTGTCCGGCAGGAATTCGGTGTCCTTGGCGTGGGCGTGGTAGACGCGCGAGCCGAACTCGCGCACAGCGCGCAGGTAGTCGATGCCCAGCCAGACGAAATGGGAGGGGTCGGGGCACATGCCCAGGGCGGGATGGGGAACCGCGTCGAAGATCGCGGCCCAGTGGGCCGGGGCGTAGGCCAGGTTACGGCCGCCGTTGGCCCAGTTCTCCATGACCAGGCGCACGCCGACGCGCTCCGCATAGTCCAGAACCGGGGCGACGCCCTCGGCGAAGAGGTGCACGTTTTCTTCGAATCCCACGTCAGGCGCCATCTCATGGCCAAGCCACACGTTGGGGATGTGCTCGGCGGCGGCGTAGTCGAGGGCGCGGCGGGCCTGGGCTACTTCCGCGGCGCGCTGCTCACGGTCGGTCGTGATCGGTTGGCAGACCATGCCGACGGTCGAGGTCGGCTCCAGGCCATGACGCTCGCAGATGGCGCGGACGTTTGGCTCGAACAGCGGAACGTCAATGGCTTGATAGCCGTTGGCCGCGCCCCAGCGGACGAAGTCCTCGAAGTCGATCGGCGGAAAGTGGCCGTTGTGGAAGTAGCCGAGTTTCACTGCGCCCTCGCAGATGCCAGGTGGCGGGCGATTGTCGGGAGCTTTGGAGGAACTGTCTACGCAAACAACCCCGTGGGGCCGATCTGGATGAAGTGGCCGAGACTGGTCGTTATCGAAACACTGAACTGGCGCGACGCCGTCTTTCTTGACGGCTGGAAGGTGTCGGAATCGATGGTCGGGTCGACTGCTTCGAGGCCGCGGTCGAGGTTGGCGGGGCTTCGGCGTGGTCTTGCCAGCGGAGGAGGGCGTCGAGAAGGGCGAGGAGCTTGGTTTGCCATTGGCGGTCGCGCTGGAAGTTGGGCCAGAGGAGACCCTGCTGGCCGCGGCGGACACCGCGTCCGATTTCGTTCAGGAGGACAGCCCGGCTGACACGGAGACCAGTCGGAACGCGGATGATGAGTTCGCGTCCGTAGACGGTGATGCTGGGAATCTCAAGGGCTATCGCGCGTGCCTTGACGCGCAGCAGGTAGGCGAGGTTGGCGACCGGTTCGGGGAGATCGCCGAAGCGGTCGCGGATGTCGGCGATGGCTTCCTCGACCTCGCCGATGGTGCGCAGGCGGGCCAGGCGCTGGTATTCGCGAATCTTGGCCGCGTAGGTGCCCATGTAGTCGTCGGGCAGATAAGCCGCCAGCGGCAGGTCGACCACGGCCCGGATCTCGCGGTCCGGTTCGTCGGCATCCTTGCCACGCAGGCGGTCCACGGCGGCCGCCAGCATGCGGGTGTAGAGGTCGAAACCGACGGTGGTGACGTGACCGTGCTGGTCGGCACCCAAAAGGCTGCCGGCGCCACGGATTTCCAGGTCGCGCAGCGCAATGCGAAAGCCGGCGCCGAGTTCGGAGGCTTCCAGGATCGTCTGCAGGCGCTTCTGGGATTCCTCGGTCAGGGTGTGGTTCTTCTGGTAAAGGAAGTAGGCGTAGGCCTGGGTGGCGCTGCGCCCGACGCGCCCGCGCAGTTGGTAGAGCTGGGCGAGGCCGAAGCGCCACGCGTCGTTGACGATAATCGTGTTGACGTTGGGGATGTCCAGACCGTTTTCGATGATCGCGGTGGAGAGCAGGACCTGGGCGTCGCCGCGGGCGAAGCGGTACATAACCTCCTCGAGGTCGCGCGGCGGCATCTGGCCGTGGCCCACGACGATGTCCACATCGGGCATCAGGTTTCGCAGCCGCTCTTCCCAAGTGCGGATCGTCTGAATGCGGTTGTGGAGGAAGTACACCTGTCCGCCGCGAGCCAGTTCGCGCCGGATCGCGTCGACGGCAATGGCGTCGCTATAGCCGGCGACGTAGGTCTTGACGGCCAGCCGTCGCTCGGGCGGCGACTCGATCACGCTGATTTCCCGCAGGCCGCTGAGGGCCATGTGCATGGTGCGCGGAATCGGGGTGGCCGTAAGCGTAAGGACATCAACATCGCGCCGGAGGTCCTTGAGGCGTTCCTTCTGCTTGACCCCGAAGCGCTGTTCCTCGTCGACAACCACCAGGCCCAGATCGGCGAACGTGACGTCCTTCTGGAGAAGGCGATGGGTTCCGACCACCACGTTCACATCGCCCGAGGCGAGACCGGCCAGTACCTCGGCCTGCTCGGCGCGGGCGCGGAAGCGGCTGAGCAACTCAACCTTGAGCGGGTAGTCGCGCATGCGAAAGGCGAAGGTGTCGAAGTGTTGCTGGGCCAGCACGGTGGTTGGCACCAGTACGGCGACCTGCTTGCCGGACATGGCCGCTTTGAAGACGGCGCGTAGGGCGACTTCGGTCTTGCCGTAGCCGACGTCACCGGCGACCAGGCGGTCCATCGGGCGGGCGCGTTCCATGTCGGCCTTGGCGTCGTTGATGGCTTCCAGCTGGTCGGGCGTCTCGATGAAGGGGAACTTCTCGTCAAACTCGTGCTGCCAGGGTGAGTCGGCTGGGAAGGGGTAACCCTTGGCGAGTTCGCGCGCTGCGTAGATGTCAAGCAGCTCGGCGGCGATTTCTTCGGCGGACTGCAGGGCCTTCTTCTTGGCTCGCGACCAGTCGGCCGTGCCCAGGCGGCTGAGCCTGGGCGCGCGCTCGCTCATGCCGACGTACTTCTGCACACGGCCGATCTGATCGACCGGTACGTAGAGGCGGTCCTCGCCCGCGTAGCTGACCGCCAGGTATTCGCGTTCGCCGGAGCCTTCGCTCATCTGGACGATGCCTTCGAACTGCCCGACGCCGTGCTCCACGTGGACGATGTAGTCGCGCTTCTCGAGGTCGGCCAGGAACGACCGATCCACGCCGCGGGCGCCGCGCCGGATACGGCGGATGCGCTTGCGACCGAAGAGTTCGGCATCGCTAATCAGCACCAGGTCCGACGGCGGATGCCGCCAGCCCTCGGCCAGGGTGCCAGCGATGATCGTGACCGAACCGGCCCGGGGCGGTTCGTCGAGGCGCTCGAGCACCTCGGCGGCGACGCCTTGCTCGGCGAGGAGATGCCGCAGGCGGCGGCCCTGGTAGCTAACGATCAACATGCGTACTCGGGCGTCGCGCAGGGCCAACAGGTCCTCGGCCATGTGCTGCAGCCGTCCGGCATACGGGGGCTGGGCCTGAAAGCCCTCGACAACCCCTCGGTGCGACCCGTCTTCCCCAGGCAGTCCGGGTACAAGCGTCAGCCGCACCTGGGCTTCATCCAGGCTGCGCAGGATGTCGGCGCCGGGAAAGAGGGGGGAGTCGAAGCGGGCCGGCAGTTCGCCGCTCGCGGTCAGGCGTTCACGGTTGGCGGCAGCCGCCGTCTCGGCATCGCGGGCGGCGACGGCGATCTGGTCGGGCTCGTCTGCCACGACCAGGGCATCTGGCGCGTAGTCGAACAGGGAGGCCGCGTCGGGGAGCAGGCTCATGGTGTAGAAGGCGGCGTCGTCGAAGTATTCGTTGCCTTCAAGCTGTTCCAGATGGCGGGCCCACACGACGCGGTCTTCCGGCCGGAGTGACTCCAGGTCAAGTTCGCGGAGCCGGCCAGCGACGGCCTCGCCGAGCCAGATGGGAACCTCGGTAGCGGGTGTGAGCAATACGTCGTCGGCCGGGCCAAGGGAGCGTTGGGTATCCGGATCGAAGTGGCGCACCGATTCGATGTCGTCACCGAAGAAATCGACCCGAACCGGCAGGCGGGCGTCGGGTGGATAGATGTCGACGATGCCGCCGCGGTGCGCGAATTCTCCGGGGCGCTCGACGAGGGGGGTGTTTTCGTAGCCGAGGGCGGCGAGGCGCCGTGCGACGTCGGGGAGGTCGGCGGCCGTGCCGGGCGCCAGGGATAGGAAGTGCGTGCGGAATTCGCCTGGTGTCACCAGGCGGCGAAGCAACGCCCGAACCGAGGTCACGACGATAGGCGCCGGCGATGCGCCGGCGCCGCGCGCGCGGGACAGATGCCCAAGGACAGCCACTCGTTGCGCCAGCACTTCGCCGCCAATGGCCAGCATGGAGTAGGCCGGCTGATCAGGGTCGGGGAAGTGCAGCACTGGACGCGTGGTCGTCCACATGCTGATGTCGTGCGCCAGTTCGGCCGCGCGACCGTCCTCGGCCGTAACGATGATCAGCGGCTGACCGGCCTTGCGCCCCAGCAAGCCAACGACCGCCGACTTGGCGCCGTCGCGGACTTCGACCGTGAGCGGATGCGGCCCGTGCTGCGCCCGTGACGCAGCGGCAGCCAGCGTCGGCTCCTGGGCCAGGAGGTCAAGCAGGCCGGTGAGCGCCATCGGGTTGATTGAATTGCTGCATTGTCGATTCCAGATTCGATGTCATGAGCGCGCGCACGGCACGGACGGCGCGCTCGACGGCTTGGTCGGCGGGGTCGCGTTCCGCTGGCTCGAAGCGTCCAAGCACATAGTCGGCGGGGTCGATGTCCGCAGGTGGGCGACCCAATCCGATTTTGACGCGAACCACGCCGTCTGTTCCCAGGGTACGAATGATGGAGCGCATGCCGTTGTGGCCGCCGCTGCCACCGCCGGGGCGCACGCGGATACGGGCAAAGGCCAAGTCGAGATCATCATGCACCACGATGAGGCCGGAGGGATCCAGGTCGTACGTTCGCAGGGCCGCATGGACGGCAAGGCCGGATTCGTTGACGAAGGTTTGCGGCTTGAGGAGAGCGACCGCCAGGCCGTCGAGTTGTCCAGTCCAGACTTCGGCGCGGAAACGGGCGGACCGCCAGCGACCCTTGCCCCGGGCAGCCAAGCGGTCGCAGACGACGAAGCCCAGGTTGTGCCGGGTGCCCGCGTAGGCGGGGCCGGGATTGCCTAATCCAACGATCAGGCGGGCCGGTCTGAAGGATGGTCCTGATCGACGATGCCAGTGGCGCATCCAGCGTTTCACTTGGCGCTAACTCGCGACTCACCGGATGGCGGCATGCCGCCGAGCGCGGTGACAACCTGATCCCACTCGTCGAGCGAGAGCGTCTGCGGGCGACGGCCGGGATCTATGCCGGCAGCTTGGAGCGCCGCGCCAACCGCGGGCTCAGGCCGGAGGATGCCGGCTGCCAGGGAGTTCCGTAGCTTCTTGCGGGTCTGGGCGAAGCCATGCCGCGCCACGGCGACCCGTGCCTGCGCGGCCGAGGTGTCAAGTTCTGAATGGCGCAGGGGATCGATTCGCACCAGGGTCGAGATCACTTTGGGCCGCGGCCGAAACGCCTCGGGCGGAACGTCGAAGAGGCGACGGGTCCTGGCGTAGGACTGCACGAGGACGCTGAGGAGCGCCATGTCGCCGGGTTGGGCCGTCAGGCGCCGCGCCACTTCGCGCTGCAGAAGGACGGTGAGACTGCGCGGAGGAGCGGCCGCGCTTACGAAACTCACCACCAGGCGGGTACCGACGCTGTATGGCAGGTTCGCCACAACGTGAAACGGCCCGCCGACCAGTTCCGGCAGGTTGAGCCGCCGCGCGTCGCCGGCCACTACCTGGATGTGGTCGCGGTTGCGGAAGCGCTCGCGCAACCGCGCTACCAGGATGTCTTCAATCTCGACGGCGATGACGCGGAGTCCATGCGCCAGCAGTGCGTCCGTCAGGTTGCCGGTTCCGGCGCCAATTTCGACCACGGTGGCGCCGGGCGGCAGGGCGGCGGCTGATGCGATGCGCCGTTGCACGGCCCGATCAACGAGGAAGTTCTGGCCGCGCCGGCTGGACGGGCGGAAGGGGGCCCGCGGGGCGGTGCTCACAGCCAAGTATCGCACCGGTCGGTGGCCAGAGGGTCAGAGATTCGCCAGGAAAACTCCGTGGAGTCTCCGAACGCTCACCACTTACGCGTCTTACCCAATGCGGCGAGATACCCACCGTCAGCATAGAGCGTGGTGCCCGTTATGTAGGCCGAGCGCGGCGACAGCAGGAAAGCCACGCAACTCGCGATTTCGTCCGCTGCGGCATAGCGTCCGAGCGGCACGGTGGCCTTGCGCTGCTCAAACAGCTCGGGCTTGGAGCGAACGTCGGCGGTCATGCGGGTGGCGGTCAAACCCGGACCAACGCAGTTGACGCGGATCTGGTGCGGGGCCAGTTCCTGGGCGATGGCGCGCGTGACGGTTCGAAGGGCGCCCTTGGCTGAGCAGTAGTGGGCCTGGCCGGGTTCCGCCGATTCGGAGCGGATGGAACTGATCTGGACGATCGACCCCGGCTCGCCGCGCCGAATCATGTCCTGGGCGACGGCCTTGGTCAGGAATACCGGCCCGCGTACGTGCAGGGCAAGCATGTCGTTCCAAATCCTGGTGTCGATCTCTTCCAGGGACTGACGCCGGGTGTAGCCGGCAACGTTGGCCAGCGCGTCGACGCGTCCGTACGCAGCCACGGTTTCGGCTACGAGGCCCCGGCAAGCCGGGACTTCGGTCACATCGAGCGTTCGGGTTTTGACCGAATCCCCGAGGTCCGCTTGTTCCACCCAGTCGGACAGGCTCTCACCGTCGACATCCGCCGCCACGACCTGGTACCCGTCGCCCGCCAGACGTTCCACACAGGCACGGCCAATGCCGTGGGCGGCGCCGGTGACGATGGCGACGGGACGCATTAGTGCGTCATCTCCCCGCCGTCCACGTAGAGCGTGGCGCCGGTGACGTAGGCGGCGTCGTCGGAGGCCAGAAAGGCGGCGACCTCGGATACATCCTCGGGCTGGCCGAGGCGCCCCATGGGGACGCGGGACAGCTGATCGTCCAGCGCTTCCTGGTTGGCTAGGAGCGACTCGGTGAGGGGCGTTTCGGCAACGCCCGGTCCAATGGCGCAGACGCGCACGCCGTAGGGACCGAGTTCGACCGCGGCGGCCTTGGTGAGCATGCGCACGCCGCCCTTGGAGGCGCAGTAGGAGGTGTGGACGAAGCCGCCGACATTGGCGCGAATGGACGACATGTTGATGATGACGCCGCCGCCTTGCGCCTTCATTTGCAGGCCAGCCGCGCGCACGCCGTGGAATACGCCGGTGAGGTTGGCCGCCAAGACCTTGTCGAAGGCGTCGACCGTGAGATCCAGGAAGCGTTCGCGAATGGTGATGCCAGCGTTGTTCACCATGATGTCAAGGCGGCCCCAGTGGTTCACGACGGCCTGCACGGCGGCGTCCACTGCGGCGTAGTCCGTGACGTCGGTCGCGATGACGAGCGCCTCGCCGCCGTCGGCTTCGATCAGGTCGCGTGATTCCTCGGCCGCCGCAGTGTTGAGTTCCGCAAGGCCCAAGAGGGCGCCATCGCGGGCCAGGCGCTGGCTTATGGCTCGGCCAAAGCCGGACCCCGCGCCGGTTACCAGGGCTGTGCGGCCAGCGAGCGGCAGCGAGGCGTTCGCGTCGTTTGTCATGGGGACAGCGAGACTAGCAAAGGCCGGTACATCGCCCGCTGCGGGAGATTAGATATACGGACACGCCCGAGCGGTCGTATGCCGGCGGAAAACCCGGGATCAGGACTTGTTGCCAAGCAGCACACGTTCCAGATAGGCGCGCGCGGCGCGACCGCCTTGCCCACGATGGCTGATGACGTCCTTGGCCGCGCCAGGCAGTTCCGCCATGGTCGTATCGCCCGGGCCGACGATGAACAATGGGTCGTAGCCGAAGCCGCCATCGCCGCGCGGCGCGAGGCCGATCAGGCCCTCCACCGTTGCCTCGGACTCGTAGGCGATAGCGCCCTGGGGATCCGAAATAGCCACCGCGCATCGGTAGCGGGCGGTTCGCCGGTCGTCTGGAATCCCCGCCAACAGTTCCAACACTCGGGCGTTTCGGTCGTCGTCGGTGGCGGCGGGACCGGCGAAGCGGCTTGATCGAATGCCGGGGGCGCCGTTCAGGGCGTCTATCTCCAGGCCGGAATCGTCGGCGAGGGTCCAGCGCCGACACAACTGGGCGTAGGCAACAGCCTTCAAGCGAGCGTTTTGGGCGAACGTATCGCCAGTTTCTTCAACCTCGCACTGGCAGCCCAGGTCCACCGGCGAATGCAGCTGCACGCGGGAACCGGCGAAAACACGTTGAAACTCGGCCAGCTTGTGCGCGCTGCCGCTGGCGAGGACAACGCCGGGGCTCGCGGCGAGAGTTTCGCCGTCGGCTGGGCGGTTAATTGCTAGAGTTACCCACAGTAGTTGCGTGACGTCGCCCGCCAGTATCGCCGCTCGTCCGACGGTGACACTCCTGCACTCGGGGTTGGCGTCCTGCTGTCCGGCCTGAAGGAAGGGCGTTGATGTCCAGCTTCGACGTCGAGCAAGCGTTCAAGGACCTCGGCAATGCCATCATTCGTGGCGATGCCGCGACCGTGGACTCCACGGTCCGCCTGGCCCTCGACTCAGGCGTAGAGGCCTCGTCGATCATCAACGACGGCATGATCCCGGGCATGGACGTAGTCGGCGAGCTGTTCCGCACGAACCAGTACTACGTGCCCGAGGTGCTGATCTCGGCGCGGGCCATGAAGGCGGGAATGGCAATCCTGCGGCCGATCCTGGCCGAGTCAGGAATCGAACCGGTAGGCGAGGTCGTAATCGGCACGGTGCGTGGCGACCTGCACGACATCGGCAAGAACCTGGTGGCGATGATGCTGGAAGGCGCCGGCTTTGGCGTTCACGACACCGGCATCGACACGCACCCGGACGAGTACATCCAGAACGCGGTGGAACAGAACGCCAACATCATCGGCATGTCGGCCCTGCTTACGACGACCATGACGAACATGCGCAACACGATCGAGGCGGTGGAAGCAGCGGGGCTGGCCGACCAGGTGCATTGCATCATTGGCGGGGCGCCGGTCACGCAGCGGTACGCGGACGAAATCGGCGCCGATGGTTACGCCGCCGACGCAGCCTCGGCTGTGATCCTGGCCAAGCGGCTGCTGGGCGTGCTGGGAGACGCGGACGAAGCTGAGGACGCGGGTCGGTCCATGTACCTGCGGGCGCGCGACGCGCTGCAGGTGGCAGTGCGCGAAGAGCCCGGGACCGAGTCGCACGCCGACGGGCTCATGGAGGCCGAAGGCCTGGTCGAGCAGGCGCGGGCGGCCGGCTACAACCCCACACACATCGAGCGCATCATGGCCGAGATCGAGCGCGAGAAAGTGCGGACGGTCTAGCGAGAGTCATCGCGGGCCTCGTCGCCGAGTCCCAGACGTTCGGCGTTGCCGCCAAGCAGGGCGGACAGTTCGGCTGCGGGTAGTCCGGCTTGGCGCGCCAGGCGAAGGGCTCGGGTCTGGCGAATCAGCGGGTAGTCGCTGCCGAAGAGCACGCGTCCAGGAGCAAGCTGGGTCATCACCCGATATATCTCGGGCCGATAGAGCAGGTGGCTGGCGGAGGAGTCGTAGTAGACGTTTTGGGCCTGCTGTCGGATTTCAGGCATGAGTTCATAGAAGGCGAGTCCCCCGCCCCAATGCGCCAGGATGATTGGCACGTCACCTTCCGCGGATTCAATCAGCGCCCAGATCGCCGCAGGTGTGGTGCTGTCCTTCCCCGGATAGTCATGGCCTATCGGTTCGCTGGCGTGGACGGTCAGGATCAGGCCCAGCCTGCGCACGGCGTCGATGAAGGATCGGACGGTGGACCGGTCGTTAAGATTCCAGCCCTGGCCCTGCGGAAACAGCTCGCCGACGCCAAGCGCACCGAGGGCCCGGCAGCGCTCCATTTCGGCCGCGGCGCAATCCGGGTCGCCAGGCGGGATGACGCAGAATGGGAGGATTCGCCCGCCACCCTGGCTGCTTGAAGCGGCTGCATCCAGCACATAATCGTTGTTGGCGCGACAGAGCCCGGGATCCCGCCAGGCAAACCCGAACGCCACGCTGGCGGCGAGCCCGGCACGCCGCATACTCCGGCGCAAATCGTCCTCGGTCGCCAGCACCCGGCGTTCGTTGCGATAGAGCCGACCGAACCAGATGTCTGCCTGGCTATAGCGGCGACGGCCCTCCACCACGTCCGGCGGGACGATGTGCGTATGGACGTCAACCGGCCCGGACGCGGGCAGGCTGGTGTCTTTGGCCTGGGAAATGGCTGAGGTTCCTGAGCTAGCGCCTCACGGCATTGTGCCGACCGACGCAGCGCGGCCGGTTAGGCCAGGTCCAGCGTTTCGGCAGTGAGAAAGGTCCAATGCTCGCTGGCGCCGGCTGCGACCAAGGCCTCGGCCCATCCGCCCCCGGGGTTCGGACTGAGCCAGGCAAAACCGGCCTTGGTGAGGGCGGCCCGAACAGGCTCGCGGAGCGCCACGCCGCGGCCGGTGCTAATGATCGTCACCGTACCGTCGCGATGCTCAGGCTCTACGGTCAGCGCCGAGAGCGCCGACTCAAGGCTGGCGTCGCCCAGCAGCACGACGGGCCGGTATCCCTGCGCGGCCAAACTGCCGGCAAACGTCACCGCGTGCGCTCCGCTGAGGCCAAGATCGAAATATCGCTCGGGCGCCTGCTCCGCCAGGACAGCGGTATCGAGCGCGTCGTCAGTGTCCGTAGCTATCAGCAGGCATCGCTCGTCGCCTGCCATCACTGCCGCCAGCGCCTGCTCCAAGTCAACCTGGCGGGCTACAGCCTCGCATGTCACGGAACGTGCCGGCACACACCCTTCAAGCGTTACGTGCAGCACCACGGGACGTCCGACGCGAAGTGCCAAACGCAGAAGGTCACCTAGCGCCTCGCAATTGTGCGCGTCTACCGGACCCAGGTACATGAAGCCCAGCAGTTCTTCCCACATCTCGGTCGGAACCAGCAGTTCGCGTACGGAGTTTTTGAGCCGCCGTGCCACTTCCACCGCCTGCTCGCCAGCGGGCATCCGTCCTAGCGCAGTTTCGATGAGGTTCTTTGCGTCGGCGTAGCGGGCGTGGCCGCGAACGCGGGTCAGGTAGCGAGCCATGGCTCCCGCGTTGCGTCCACGCGGAGTCTGGGCATCAACCAGGATCAGGACGAAAGGCACATGCAAGTGCCCGACGTGGTTCACGGCCTCAAATGCCAGGCCGGTTCCGAGTCCGGCCTCATCCAGAACGGCAACCACCGGCTGACGTTGGCGTTGCAACGTGCGGGCCACGGCAACACCAGCCGCCTCCGAAGCCGCGCGGCCAGGTGTCTGCGAGTCCATCTTCCCGGCCATGCCCTTGAGCAGCAGGTCGTGGGCCAGGGCATGATCAGCCCGATCCCAGAACACGTCCTGGGAAGGATCGGCCACTGTTTCCGCGACTATCACGGCAAGTTCGGCGGCGCCGACAAGCGCCGGACCACTCGAAGGCACGTGCTGCGCCAATTGTTCGCGCAGCGCCTCGACTGTGGAAGCACGCTGGTCGGGCGCGCCCGATCCGGCTGGCCGGGCAGCCAGGCCCTCGGGGATCGCGGCTGTCATTGGGACTTTCGTAGGTCGGCCGGCGCCCGCAGGATGGCGAGCGAACCAAGACTCACCGCTGGGTGGCTCACCTCACTATACTGACCACCCATGCGGGCATTCGTGGCTGTCACGATCCCCAAGCCGTTTCGAGACGCTCTGGCGGCCGAAGCGGCGTCGCTTGCTCGCGTGTCGCGACACATCCGTACCGTCCAGGCGGAGAACTTGCACCTCACCCTCGCTTTCCTGGGCGACGTACCAGCGCAGAGCGCCGACAGCGTTCGGTCCGGCATGCAAGCGGCCGTGCGTGGACGCCATCCGTTCAGCATCGGCTTCAGCGGTGGCGGCACTTTCCCCGCCAACCGCGAACCACGTGTGGCATGGGCCGGCATCAGCGGGGAAACGGAAGCCCTCCGCGACCTGCAGGCCGCGGTGCTGGAAGCCGTGCGCGGACTGGGACTGCGAGTCGACCGGCGACCTTTCAGTCCCCACGTCACCTTGGCGCGGATTGGGCGCATGGCGGCCCCCACCGCCCGACGGGCGATTAGCCGGGGATTCGAGGCCATGGAATTCGACCGGCTCGGGCTGTTCACGGTGTCCCACATCAGCCTGATGGAGAGCGACCTCACGCCCTCGGGCGCCATCCATCACGAGGCCTTTTCGGTCGAGTTCGCGCCCGACGAAGTCTCAGCGGAGGCTCCGCCACGGCGACGCTTCCGCTTTTTCTAGAGTCATTCGCCGCGACCGCCCGGCTCGCCCCAGCCGCCGCCGCCGGGCGTTTCGATTCGAATGACATCGCCAGCGGCCATGTCCAGCGCGGCCTTGCCCGGGAGCTCGCAGTCACTTCCGCCCACCGTCCCTCGGTTGACGCCTGAGCTTCCGTGCGCGCCCCCGGATGAGCCCCAGGGCTGGCGCTTGCGGCGTTCGGTCACGATGGTGACCACCGCGGGAACGAGTGTCTCGATCTCCCGAATCACGCCGTCGCCGCCGCGGTGGCGGCCGTTGCCACCCGATCCCCGACGAATCTCGTAGCGACGAGCGGCGAGCGGGTAGGCCAGTTCCATAGCCTCAACTGGAGTGTTTAGCGTGTTGGTCATGGCCACCTGCACGGCGTCGGCACCGGGGCCTTGTGGGCCGGCGCCCGCGCCGCCGGCGATGGTTTCGTAATAGGTGAATGCGCGGCCGTGCCGGGGATCGAATCCACCGATGATCAGATTGTTCATGGTGCCCTGGCTGGCGGCGGGAACCGTATCCGGCAATGCCTCGGCGAGCGCGCCCCACAGGACATCCACCACGCGCTGTGACGTCTCGACGTTGCCGGCCGCCACGGCGTGCGGCCTCGGCGGATTGAGCACGGTGCCGGCGGGCACGATCACCTCCAGCGGAGCCGTGGCGCCGTCGTTGGCGGGGACGTCGTCGCCCATGAGGCAACGCGCCACGTAGATGACAGCCGAGCGAGTGACCGCTTCAGGCGCGTTCAAGGCGCCAGCCGCCGCGGGGCCGGTGCCGGCAAAGTCGAACCGCAGATGCCCGCTGCGGGCCTGAATGGTGACGGCGATGGCTACCGGCGGGCCGCCGGCGCCGTCATCGTCCAGGTAGTCGAGAAAGCGGTAGGTTCCGTCGGGCACCACGCACAGGCGCGTACGGGCCAGTCTCTCTGAGTAAGCGAGCAACTCGGCCGCGCGTTGGCGAAGTGGTTCAGCGCCATAGCGTCGGGCGAACTCAGCCAGGCGGGCTTCGCCCACGCGGTGGGAGGCCAGTTGCGCCTCCAGGTCGCCACGCCGCTCCTCGGGCGTGCGCACGTTGCGGCAGATGATCTCCACCAGCTGCTCGTCAAGGTCTCCCGCGTCCACCAGCTTGAGCGGCGGGATGATGAGGCCCTCGTGGAACAGTTCCGTCGAAGGCGGCATGGAGCCCGGCGCCAGGCCACCCACGTCGGCGTGGTGGGCACGGGTCGCTACCCAGCCCCAGTGTTTGGGCCGGCGCGTTGGGCCAACGAACGCCGGTGAAACGGTGGTGATGTCCGGCAAGTGCGTACCGCCCAGATAGGGATCGTTAACAATCAGGACGTCACCGGGCGAGGGCGCCGTGCCCTTGTAAGCCCGAATAGCCGCTGTGACCGAGGCCGGCATCGAACCCAAGTGCACCGGGATATGGGCCGCCTGCGCAATCATGCGGCCGTCGGCATCGAACACGGCACAGGAGTGGTCGCGGCGCTCCTTGATGTTGGGCGAGTGGGCGCTGCGCTGAACGGTGACGCCCATCTCCTCGGCAACCGAGGCGAAAAGGTGACGGAAGACTTCGATCTCGAAGGGATCGGCTACGGGCGTTGCCATGGGAGCAGCATAGCTAGCCAACCACCGCTGACCGCGAGGTACAGGCTTGCTGCGCCCGCGTGCCACCCACCTGATAGCCGGCTAGCCGGGAATGTCATGGCGATATACTCAGACGGCAGCCCCCCAACGCACGTTGCAATGCCTAAGAGTTGGCAGGACGAAGTCAAGGAAATCCTTGATCGGGCCGAAGCTTCAGCGCCACCGCCGAAACGACGGGCAACGCGGGCGCCGCAGCCGTCCCAACCTCGTCGTAATTACATCGAGTTGCTCGGACAGTGGATCATGGCCCGCTTTTCGACAACCGGCGACATGCTGGTCACCGCGGCTGTGCTGGTGGTCGCCGCGCTGTTTATGTCGATTGTGCTGCGCCAGTTCGCGTCGATCATCGCCGTTGCCGGCGCGATTACCTTCGCAGCGGCGCTTGTTCGCGGGATCATGGAACGGCGGGGGTTAGGTTCGTCGGGTGGCCGAAATGGTCCGGTGATGTGGCGCGGGCAGGTAATCGAGCTTCCCAACCAGCGACCGACGCTACGGCAGCGCCTTCGGGACGCCCTACGCCGCCGGCGCTGACTGCGTCGGGACACTCGGCACATCCCGGGTCGGCGGCGGCCAGTAGGATGACGCGTCTCCAACCACCACGGTAAGGCTGCGCCTTTGAAGATCGCCGACATTGACCCAGGCAGTTACGTCAATGCCGTGTTCCTGGTTGCGTCCTGCGAGGTTCGCGAGGCGCGCACCGGGTCACGCTACCTGCGGATGAGCCTGCGCGACCGCGACGGCGCGACGATCGACGCGGTGCTCTTTCAAGTCTCCGAGGTCCAGATTGCGGCCGTTACCGAAGGTAAACCGTACGAAATCGAGGGCCGGGCCGACGAGTTCCGGAATCGCGTCAACATCAAGATCGACACGATGCGGCCCTCCAACGAGACGTGGGACGCTACCGCCTACCTGCCCCGCTCGTCCCGAAGCGCGGAAGAACTTACGGGATCTATCCGGGACGCCGTTGAATCCATCGAGTCGGCGGAGTTGAAGGGTGTTTTGCAGGCCGTGATTGGTGATCCCCTGGTTGCGGATCGGCTGCCGACGTGGCCCGCGGCCAAGACTCGGCACCACGCCTGGATCGGCGGGCTGGCGGAGCACACGCTGGAGATGCTGCAGATTGCCGAGCGGGTGGCCAGGGTGTTTCCGCAACTTGACCGCGACCTGTTGCTGGCGGGCGTGGTGTTGCACGACCTGGGCAAGCTGGAGGAATTGGGCCTTGAGGCCAGCATCGTCTACACGGACGCCGGCAACCTGGAGGGGCACATGGTGCAGGGTGTGCGGATTCTGGACCGCGCGCTGGCCGCCACCGGATGCGAAGGTGAGACCGCAACCTTGCTGCGGCACCTGGTGCTCAGCCACCAGGGGTTGTTGGAATTCGCGGCGGTGACGGAACCAATGATTCCGGAGGCGATTGCGCTGCACTACATCGACCAGCTTTCGTCGCAGGTTCGGCCGGCGATCGAGGACGTGGCGGCGGCCCGGGAACGGGGGGTGCGGGGCGCGATGCTGCGGGGACCGACGGCGATGCGTGAACTCTACGTGCGAGGCGAGGACTAGGCTCCCAGCAACCTCGCCGGCGGCGCGTTAGCCGACGGACCGACTATGGTGCGCCGATCAGCGCCGCCTGCCGCTCCTTGACCTGGGCTACCCGCTCGCGCGCCGCCAGGGCTCGATCGCGCTCCTTGGCCACCACGGCCTCCGGCGCCCGCTCGACGAACCGCGGGTTGGCCAGCAGTTGTTCGGCGCGACCCAGGGTGGCCTCGGCTTCGGCCAGTTCGCGCGCCAATCGCTCGCGCTCGGCGGTCAGATCGACCATGCCGGCCAGCGGCAGGAACACTTCCGCGCCGCCGGCGCGCGCGGTGACGGCCGGTTCATCGAAGGTCGTGCCGGTGGGATGGAACGTGAGCGGGTCCACGCGGGCCAGGCGACGAATGAACTCGCCCTCAGCTTCCAGACTGGCGTCGCCTCCAATGATGCGCGCTTCCACGCGGCGGCCCGCCTCGACGCCTGACTCGTGCCGAGCGTTGCGGATGCCCTGGACCACATCGATCAAGGCCCGCACATGCCCGATGGCGTCCTCGTCGACGTCGGTCGCCGCAGCGGGAATCGGCGTCTCGATCAGGAGTTCAGGGGCGTCCGGCGCCCCGCCCGCGGCGCGGAAATGGCGCCAGATTTCCTCGGTCACATACGGCATAAACGGGTGGAGCAACCGCAAAGATCCGTCCAGCACCGTCGCCAGCGTGGTGGCCGTGCGCGCGGCGGCGGTTGGGTCGTCGCCGTAGAGGCGAATCTTGGCGGCCTCGACGTACCAGTCGAAGAACTCCGTCCACAGGAAATCGTGGAGCGAGCGCCCGGCTTCGCCGAAGCGGAAGCGCTCGACGTCGCGGATGGCTTCAGAATGCACCCGGTTGAAGCGACCGAGGATCCAGCGGTCAACGAGAGACGGCGCCCCGGGATCGATGCCGGCGGTGCGTTCCATGGCGCCGATGACGAATTTGGCGCCGTTCCAGATCTTGTTGGCGAAGTGACCGCCCCGTTCGACCTGGCGCAAGTCGAGCCGCATGTCGTTGCCGGGCGCCGCGGCGGTGACGAAGCTGAAGCGCATGGCGTCGGCGCCGTAGGCCTCGATGGTCTCGAGCGGATCGTCACCCGGCTGGTAGTTGGTCTTGCTGACCTTGGAACCGTCGAGGTGGCGCACGAGGCCGTGGAAGTACACGTCGTGAAACGGCACCTCGCCGACCAACTCGAGGCCGAGCATGACCATGCGGGCGACCCAGAAAAAGATGATGTCGTAGCCGGTTTCCATGACGTCGGTCGGGTAAAACCGGCGCATGTCCGCCGTGTCGTCCGGCCAGCCGAGGGTCGAGAACGGCCACAAGCCTGAACTGAACCAGGTGTCGAGCACGTCCGGGTCCTGCCGGAGATTCCGCCCGCCGCACACCGGGCAGGAGCTCGGATCCTCGCGGGCAACGATCACGGCGCCGCAGTCCTGGCAGTACCAAACGGGGATCCGGTGGCCCAGCCAGAGCTGGCGCGAAATACACCACGGTTGAATCTCGTCCAGCCAGCGCAGGAACTCGTTCCTGAATCGGGCGGGATGGAATCGGATGCGACCGTCGTTGACGGCGGCTGCGGCGGCCTCGGCCAGTGGCCGGGCGTTCACGAACCACTGCTCAGAGACCAGCGGCTCAATGACCGCGCCGTCGCGCGAGCAGTGGCCGACCGAGTGCGTGTGCGGCTCGAGGCGCTCCAGCAGGCCCTCGGCTTGCAGAAACTCCAGGTAGGCCGCCCTGGCATCGAATCGGTCCTGGCCTGCCCAGCGTCCGGCGTTGTCGTTCAGCGTGCCGTCACCGTTCATGATGTTGATCACCGGCAAGTCGTGACGTTCGCCCATGGCGGCGTCGTTGGGGTCGTGGCCGGGCGTGACCTTGACGGCCCCTGATCCGAACTCGCGATCGACAAAGCTGTCGGCAATGATCGGGATCTCACGCCCGATTCCGGGGACTACGGCTGCCTGGCCGAGGAGCGACGTGTAGCGCTCGTCGTCCGGGTGCACGGCAATGGCCGTGTCGCCCAGCATCGTTTCCGGGCGGGTGGTGGCCACGGTCAGATGACCACCGTCGACGAGGGGATAGCGGATGTGCCAGAGGGAGCCTTCGACGTCCTTGTGCTCGACTTCGAGGTCGCTGATGGCGGATTGGTCGTCGGGGCACCAGTTGACCATGTAGCGGCCGCGATAGATCAGACCCTTTTCGTAGAGGCGCACGAAGGCTTCGCGGACGGCCCGTGAGAGCTGCTCGTCGAGCGTGAAGTGCTCCCGGGTCCAGTCGACGGAGGCGCCGAGACGGCGAAGCTGGTCGTTGATGCTGTTCCCGACTTCGTCCTTCCACTGCCAGAACCGCGCTTCAAAACCATCGCGACCGAGGTCGTGACGTGACAGGCCCTCCTTGGCCAGTTCGCGCTCGATGACGTTCTGGGTGGCGATGGCTGCGTGGTCGGTGCCCGGAACCCACAGGGCGGCGCGGCCGTGCATGCGCTGCCAGCGAATCATCAGGTCCTGGTAGGCCACGAAGAGGACGTGGCCGTTGTGCAGCTGGCCGGTGATGTTGGGTGGCGGGATCGCGATGGTGAACGGCCGCCGGTCGGGGTCGTCCGAGGGTTGGAACGCGCCGGATTCGTCCCAGGCGTCGTAGAGCCGGGCTTCGACCGAGGCGGGATCGTAGGGGCCGGCCATGGCGTTGAGGACGGAGGAGGAAGGCTTAGCGTCCATCAGGAACCGGGAGACGACGGCGCCGCACGTCGGGGCCGGACGCTCATCGTACCGCTGATGCCGGAGAACAAACTGCCGCCGGGCCTGGCACGAACGAGGGGCACCTGGCGGGGCGTGGGGGATTAAGGGGGAACCCTCTCTCGCCAGCCCGACCCCAGAGGGGTCGGGCTGGCGAGAGACGGTTTTGGGCGGATTTTTAGAGCGGATTCGAATGTTGGTGGGACCGGTGGCGGATCGGAGGGCGTGGTTCGACAGGCTCACCACGAGCGTGCACAGGCTCACGACGTGCGCGAACCGGCATACCGTGGCCATGAGCAGGCGCCGGAGGTATGGGAGGAAGCGCGCCGCAAGAGAGACGGCGCCAGGGGTTGGGGAAGGC
>DAOUIX010000235.1:0-3375 GCA_034423235.1 Chloroflexota bacterium
ATCGCAACGATCAAGCCAAGGACTACCTTGCGCATCTCAACTCCTAGAACGCTGACAGGCGGTACTCGGTGGCAACGCGCACCATTACTGACATCAACGGCAGCTACGCCAGTCTGTTACGTAAAGTAGCCACGCGCAAGGCGGAGCCAGTCAAACCCGCGGCCTCGGGACCGTCACGACCGCACGGCGACCCGACGAGAATCGCAGCTCGCGAGGCGCGTCTCGTCGACCTCCTTCGGCTAGTCGATCAGCCAGGGCCGAAGGCCCAGGGGACGCGACTGGCCAGTCAAGCAAGTCTCGCGACCGATGCGTAGTAGGCGCCAGCAAGTTTGTTGCGGTCTGAGTCGATCCACCAGGTCGTCAATGCCGTTCGGCCGGCCGGCAGGTGGACCGAAAACGTCGCGCAGCGATCCTCGGCCGCCACGGTGCTCTCCGCGTTATAGTCCCCAACATTGATCCAGGCGCGCGCAACCGGCAGCGCCCTGCCGCCTGGGAGTGTTCCGTCAACGCCGTGCATCTCGGGGGCGGGCGCCGAAACCGGCAAATCCGACTCCTGCGGCCAGCGATAGAGCGCGATCGTGTAGGCGCCCTCCTGCGCGACCCGAAGATGCCAGGTGCCGCTGTCCATAACACCACCGCGGATGTTGCCGGGGTTGTCGCAGTAGACGTAGGCCCAGTCGCAGCTGCTCAGACGGGTCGGGTTCTCGACGTCGGAGCCGATCGTGATGGGGTGATAGCTGTCGAGGTTTCCACCGAGTCGATCCCACCAAGCGTCGTACTCGGCTCGCATGGCGGCCTGAATGTCCGGGTACTCACTCGCCACGTCGGTCTGCTGTCCCGGGTCATGCGAGAGATCGAAGAGCTGCTCACCAACCAGACGCCACCTGTTCCAGAGCACGGCTGCATCGCCTCGGCGCGTTTCGCCCGACCAGCCGTCGACGGCGTGGCCGTATTGCACAAATAGCATCCGGTCGGCGATGGGCTCCTTGTTCTGAAGGGTCGCTGTGAGTGAAATCCCATCGAAGTCAGCGGGCGTCGGCCCCTCCAGGTCGCACAGGTCGATGAGCGTCGGAAGAACGTCCTGGCACTGGGTTGGCTGATCGATCTGGCGTGGTCCCACCAGTCCTCCGGACGGCCAGCGGATGAAACAGGGAACCCGGTGGCCGCCCTCGTAGAGCGATCGCTTCTTGCCTCGCATACCCGCGTTGTAGACGTTCTCGCCCGAAGCCGTTCCGTTGTCGCCCATGAAGATCAGGATGGTGTTGTCGCGGAGTCCGGATTCGGTGAGGTAAGCGTCCAAGCGGCCGAAGTTCTCGTCGATGTTGGCGATCATCCCGAAGAAGCTGGCGACGTCGTAGTCAACGTGGTCGAGGTACGGCTGCCGGTACCGGTCCGGAACCCAGTGCGGGCCGTGCGGGGTATTGGTTGCCAGGTAGGCGAAGAACGGTGCGTCGCGGTCCTGGTCGATCCAGCTGATCGTCTCGTCGAACCAGATGTCGGTGCAGTACCCCTGGAGTTGCTCGATGGCGTCGCCGCGCCTGGCGTGGGGGTTGAAGTAGTCGTTCTCAAAGACGTCGGCCGCCGAGGTGATGCCCCAGGACGGGTGGTGGATTGTCGTCTGAAACCCCCGATCCTGCGGGCGGTACGGGTAGTTGTCGCCCAGGTGCCACTTGCCGAAGTGGCCGGTTCGGTAGCCGTTGGACGCAAAAATGTCGGCCATGGTGGGGAGCGCGGGATCCAGCAGTGAACGGCCCATGCATACGAATGTGGCGCCGTTTCGCAGCGCGTCCTGCCCCGTCAAGAGCTGGCTGCGGGTGGGCGTGCACATGGGCGCCACGTGGAAGTCTTCGAGTCGGACGCTTTCCGCGTGGAGCCGGTCCAGGTTGGGCGTGCGAAGCACTGGATTGCCGTGGCAGGAGAGGTCGCCGTAGCCCTGGTCGTCGGTCAGCAGAACGATGACGTTTGGTTTCGGGTTCGGCATTGGGTCCCTTCCGAGCTACAGGTTCTGCAAGGCGGACGTAAAGGGCGCCCTGCTTTGGAGCCGCCGGAGGGAATCTAGCCGGCGCGCGACGCCACCGTCCGCCCCAGCTTGCCGTCGCGCACGAATGCCTCGAACTCAGTCAGGTCTGCGAACACGCGGGTCGAGAGGAAGCGAATCGCCCAGTTGGTCGCCATCGGCGACACCGTGAACACCAGCCGCCCGGCCGCGTAGGCCCGGTACATCTCAACGGCCGTGCCCATCGTGGCGACGGGCGCATAGGCCACCAGCACGTCGGTCTCCGCCGCGAGGTCCAGTTCTCCCATGAACGCCCGGCGCGCGGCTTCGTTGTCGTAGGCAACCGAGTCCGGATTCAGTTCCGCGGGACAGACCACCTCGGCCTCGGGGTGCTCGGCGGTGATGATCTTGCGCAGTTGTTGTCGGTAGTCCTGGGCGTGGAGCGAATTGTCCGCGTGGGAACCCTGCATGACGCCGGAGAGGAAGACCGTAAACGGCGGCCGGCCGTCCATCGGCCCGTTTGAAAGCTCGCGGCGCACTGAAGCTGTCGCACTCTTCTCATCGCTCATGGCGTCAATCGCACGCATTAGGCCTCCTGAAGTGCCAGCCAGAATGGGTCGTCGCGTTTCAGTCGAAGTGGTCGTCCCGCCGCGTCGACATACGCGTGTGCGCTCGCGGCGGTCGCGGCTACTTGCTCACCGCGCAGGATCTCGTACGTCAATCCAACCCGCGCGCGAGTTGCCTCGTTCAGATTGAGATGCACGTCAACTCGCTCGCCCGCGTAGACCGGCGCCTGGAACGTGCAGCTACAAGTCGTGAGCGGCAAGAATATCCCTCGCTCGGTCAGTTTCTCGTAGGGCTGTCCGATGGCTTCCAGCCATCCGATCCGCGCCTCCTCCAGCCAGCGGAAGTAGTTGGAGTGGTGGACGATGCCCTGCGCGTCCGTGTCGGAATAGCGCACGCGCAGGGTCTCGACGTGATCGCAGGCGTCACTCACCGATGTTGGCGAGGAAGGCGCCGATGGCATCGGCGCCAGCCAGGACCGAGAGTTCGATGTCGAACTCGGTTGTTTCGCCCGGCTCCAGGATCTGCAGCGTTCCGTCGGCGCGGTTGACGGCGCGCCCGAGCACGGTGCAATTGGCCGGCTCGATGCCGGTGACGTAGTTACCCACGCCCAGGAATTTCCACTGATTGAGGAACGGAAGTTGGGCTTTCGGGTAGGTGAATCCCAAGCCGATCCCATCGCCGAATGACCGGTTCACCAACGCCGCGTGCACCATTCCGTCGTCATCAGGCTCAACGTCATGGATCCAGACCGTGTTCTGCCAGCCGGGCGTCGGCGGGCCGTACGTGTCCCAGCTGGGCTCCAAGGAGGCCGA